>DATGHS010000413.1:0-42925 GCA_035307785.1 Gemmataceae bacterium | reverse complement strand
CGCGAGGATGGCTTCCGCCGAGAGGATTTCGAGGACGTTCTGAATGAAAGCGATTTCATTCTCAATGTGGACTGGCGCGAACTTTTGGCCGACGCGATGGATACGATCGTCAGCCAGTTGCATGAACTCGGAATTGAGGCTTACGTGAATCTGGACGAAGAAGGCGAACGAGGAGTGTTTGCCGCTAACGGCGAAGAGGTAAGAATCAAATATTCGATAAACGATGAAGATAACTTTGACCGGGTCATCGCTTCCATCAATCCACTGATTAGCAGGAAGGCCCGGTACCGAAAACTTCGTTCGAGCGAAGGGTCGGATACATGGTCGTATGCGATCCTCAACAACGAGGACTGGCGGGGGCTCGAGCTGTCGGCAAGCCGGTCAGTCAGTTTGATTTTCTTAGAGGTTGGCCCGGCATCATTGTAGTTGTCAGCTCGCCCAACTTCCGTAGACACCGTTAGAATTCCCTCATGACGCAATGCTTCATCACTATAGCTAGCACAGTCTGGATGCTTACGACTCCGCCCGTCGACGTCCGCGACCGCCTTCTTCACTCAACCGCCTGGGTCCTCGCCGGCAGCGAAGGTCGCGGCACCGGCGTCGTTGTGGATGAGCAGAAGAAGTCGCTGCTCACCTGCTATCACGTCGTGGGCGATGCCAAAACGGCCGAGGTCATCTTTCCCGCATATCGTAATGGCCAGCTGATTGGCGAGCGTGAATACTACCAGCGGGAGTTTCGCCGGCTCCGGATTGCTGCGCGCGTGGTTCGCCGCGACAAGGATCGCGACCTGGCCCTGCTGGAGTTGCCGGAATTGCCAGCCGGCGTTGTCGCTTTGCCGCACGCGAAGCAACCGGCAAGCGCCGGCGACGCCTTGCATTTGCTTGGCAACCGCAGCGATCTGGACCAGCTATGGAGTTACACTTCCGGTTTCGTCCGGCAGCGCTTTCGGTCCAGCGAAGGTTACCCGTGGCGCACCGAGCGACTCGGCAAAGGTTCCATCTTGCTCGGCCTACAAGCGCCGATCCACGAAGGCGACAGCGGCGGACCGGTGGTGAACCCGCGCGGGGAATTAGTGGGCATCAGCTCGGCAATACTCTGGCCCGCGCAAAAAACCGCTGTTGCGGTTGATCTGGCGGAACTACAGACGTTCTTATGTGATACTCCCGTACCAACGAAAAAAGAAACACCTGCCGATTTGTATTCACGTCTCTATTGTGGCGTGCTCCTGGTGCAATCTCCTTCGAGCACGCATCGAGCCACGGGTTTCATTTTCGATATGGGAGGCTTATTGGCGCTCACGACGGCCGAAGCGACGGGGCCCCATGAACGAATCGAAGTAATTTTTCCCAAGCGCGATAGAAGGGTACTAATCACCGAAGCCAAGGAATATCTCGAGGCACCTCGCATTCAAGCGCGCGTGATCGTCCGCGATGTGAGCCGCAATCTTGCCCTGCTCGAGCTGGCGAAGTTGCCCGAGGACGTAGCGGAATTGGGCTTAGCGAAGGAATCGGCCCGGTCCGGCGAAGGGTTGCATGCCATCGGCAATCCGAATGGGCACGAATCGTTGTGGATGTACTCCGCGCTCACGGTACGGCAAACCGGTACGATGTCGTTTGTGCCGAACAAGACCGACTCGCCGGCAAAAGTGCTGATCCTTCAAGCTCCCGGCAGCGGCAATGACAGCGGCGGACCCATTTTCAACAGTGATGGCCGTGTGGTTGCCGTGGCCAGCGGCAAGGATGGCGAACAGCAGGTGAGCTATGGGATCGATGTGAGCGAAGTGCATACATTTTTGGAGAAAAATGACTCGAAGTGGTCGCCGAGTTCGCTCGACGAGCAACTAGAAGCGGGCCGCCAGTGCATGCACATCGGGTGGTTGAGGAAATGCCGGTCGGACTTCGACCAAGTAATTCGTCGCGACCGCAAGAACGCTTCCGCGTACGCCTTGCTGGCAGAATCGTATCGCCGGACCGGCGATCTGGCGCAAGCACATCAAGCGCTGCAAGACGCGTTCAGCCAGGTGCCGGCCGACAATCAATTTCTCCTTCGCGCGGAACAGGCGGTTCAGCTGGTCGAGCGCGACGAACTCGGCAAAGCAATGGACCTTGCGAATGCGTTGATCAAGGAACGCAACAAGTTTGCGCCCGCCTATGCGATTCGGGCGGAGATCTTTCGCCGGCAAAAGGAGTTCAAAAAAGCGCTCGCCGATGCCGATGAGGCCATCTGGCTCGATGCGAACTTAGCTCTGGCTTATCTTTGTCGGGGAAGAATTCATTTCGATCAAAAGGAATTTGCAGAGGCCATCCGGGATTTTTCGCGGGCCGCGGAGCTTGAGCCGTACTACCCGGAACCCATCCGCGAACGTAGCCGGGCCTACCGCGAAATGGGCGATGCCAAGAAGGCAGAAATCGACGTACAAAGCGCCAGGAAGCTCACCGAACAAAATCAGCAAGCGAAGTAGTAGAGGCCTGCGCGGAGACTTGGAGAAGCTGCGGGTCTCAGGGCTTGAATCTGTAAATCCGTATAGTATACTTCCAATGCGGCGCGCTCGTTGGTATGGCGGCACGGACGGCGCAAATGTCCCAAAACTGTCCCCAAACTGTCCCAAAATGTCCTACGGGAAAAAATTTCCGGATGCTACACAATGCTACAGAAATGCAACGAAATGCGGCGCCAGTGAGAAATTTGGAAAACTCACCACCGTACGCATCGCACTCTAACTCGCTCTGGTCATTTCCTGATCCGCTAGTCAGAATGGACACAAATCCGCTGTTTCTTGCTTCCGGAGCCCATTATGGCTTCAGTCACCGACACGGCCGCCCGCGAACGATACGAGCGCGATTTGGCCGCTGCACCGCCGCCGCAATTGCCGCCGACCACCGTTAGCGGCATGCCCATCGAGCCCTTGTACACGCCAGAATCGCTCAACGGTTTCGACCCGGAGGCCGATCTCGGCTACCCCGGCCAGTATCCGTTCACCCGCGGCGTGCATGCGACCATGTATCGCAGCCGGCTCTGGACGATGCGGCAATTCGCGGGCTTCGGCACACCCCGGCAAACCAACGAGCGCTTCAAATTCCTGCTCGAAAAAGGCCAAACGGGGCTCAGCACCGCCTTCGACCTGCCCACGCTAATGGGCCTGGACAGCGATGATCCCCGGTCATTAGGCGAAGTCGGCCGGCTCGGCGTTGCGGTCTCCACGCTCGATGACATGCACACCCTCTACGACGGCATCGATCTGGGCAAGGTCTCGGTGTCGATGACGATTAACGCCCCAGCCCTAATCATCATGGCGTTTTATCTCGCCAATGCCCAAGACACCGGCGTCGATTGGAAGAATCTGCGCGGCACCACACAGAACGACATTCTGAAGGAGTTTCACGCGCAGAATGAGTTCATTTTTCCCACCGAGCCGTCCGTTCGGCTGGTGTGCGATGCCATCGAGTTCTGCGCCCACCACGTGCCGCAGTGGAACCCCGTGAGCATCAGCGGCTACCACATTCGCGAAGCCGGCTCCTCGGCCGTGCAGGAACTTGCTTTCACGCTCGCCGACGGCTTCCACTACGTCGATGTCTGCCTGGAACGCGGAATGCAGGTCGATTCCTTCGCTGGCCGGCTGAGCTTCTTCTTCAATTCGCACAATGACCTCTTCGAAGAAGTGGCGAAATACCGCGCCGCCCGGCACATCTGGGCCGAGACAATGCGCAACAAGTACGGCGCGCAAAAGGAGAATTCCTGGAAGCTGCGTTGCCATGCCCAGACGGCCGGCTGTTCGCTGCAAGACAAGCAGCCGGAAGTGAACCTGATCCGCGTCGCCTACCAGGCGTTGGCGGCGGTACTGGGCGGTTGCCAATCGTTGCACACCAACAGCATGGATGAAACGCTGGCATTGCCGACCGAACACGCAGTAACGCTGGCGCTGCGCACGCAGCAAGTCCTGGCATTCGAGACTGGCGTGACGAACACCGTCGATCCGCTCGGCGGCAGTTATTTCATCGAAGCGCTAACCCAGAAGATGCGAGCCGAGGCCGGGAAGTATTTCGAGCGCATCGAAGGACTGGGCGGCATGTTGGACGCCATCGACAAAGGTTTCTTCCGCCGCGAGATTCACGAGGCGGCCATTGCCTATCAGCGCGAAGTCGATGCCAAGAAAAAGCTGATTGTGGGCGTCAATGCCTTCGTCGAGCCGGAGGAAACGCCGCTCGAAACGCTGGTGATCGACCCGGCTGTGGAACAGGAACAAATCGCCTTGCTTCGGAAGATCAAGAGTCAGCGTGAACAGACGGCGGTGCTCCGTTGTCTGAATGAGGTCAAGCGCACGGCGGCCACGAAGAAGAACCTGATGCCGGCGCTCATCGATGCGGCGCGAGCGCGCTGCACCGTGGGCGAGCTGGTGAATGCGCTGGCGGATGTCTTTGGGAAGTATGACGCATCGGGGATATGGTAGAATGGGGAAGGAGGTTTTTATGTCGGCGACGAACGGCTACAAGCATCTGGAGCCACGGCCTCAATCAGGCGCTAAGCGGTTATTCGTGAAGGGGCAGAAGTTTCCAGCCGACATGCTCTACGGTCAAGTTGTCGGAGAGGACTCGCTCACTCCGGAAGAAGTGGCTGACAATTGGAGCTTGCCGCTCGAGGCCGTTCTGGAGGCGATTGAATACAGCGAGGCGAACCTGGACTTGATTCGCAAGGAAAGGGCGGAGGAATTGGAGCGCATCCGGGAGTTTGAAAGGAAGCATCCTCCACTCACGCCCTCTCTCGTGCGGAAGAGGAAATCGATAACGATTCATTCGGAACACTCCTCTTATCGCGAAAAGTTGTTGGAACATCTTTTCATCGGGGAAATTCTCCGGCATCTCTGGCGTCTGGGTATCACGAATGCGGAATTCTTGCGACCAGAGGTGGATAGCGGTGGGTATGACCTGGTTATTGGCTGCAACGATATTCTGCGTCATATCCAACTAAAGTCGTCCGTACGGGGTGCAACGACTGCCAAACAGAGCGTCAGCATGCGCTTGGCGGAGAAACCAAGCGGTTGCGTAGTCTGGCTTATTTTCGACGAACATACCTTGGCACTCGGCCCGTACCTTTGGTTCGGGGGTTTACCAGGTAGTCCGCTCCCGGATATCAAGTCGTTTCCTCTTGCCAAGCACACGAAGGCCAACTCGCATGGCGTAAAGGCTGCTCGGCCCAACGTGCGCGTGATTAAGCGAGCACAGTTCGCACCCATCGCCTCAATTCCACAGCTAATTGAACGCTTATTTGGAGTTGCAGTGGAGAGTTCGAGCCAATCAGTTGTGGAGAGTAACCGCGCAGATCGTCTGTCTGGCCGCCGAAACGCGGCTTCCGCATGACCCTCGGTTACTCGGTTGGCCTGAACGCCAAATTGATACATGAACCTTTATCTGGATGACAATAACTCCGGGCCAGCCTTGGTAAGGTTACTCCATAGGGCGGGCCACACGGTGACTACTCCAGTCGACGTCAATTTGTCGGGAGTTTCGGATGTCCGCCACTTAGAGTTCGCAATTCGATCCGGTCAAGTCGTCTTGACCCGAAATCATCACGATTTTCGTGACTTGGATCAACTCATTGAGACTGCGGGTGGAACTCAATGGGGCATTTTGGTCGTTTGTTATGAAAATGATTTGAAACGCGATATGACGGAAAAGCAGGTAGCCGCGGCCGTCACGAAATTGGAGCAATCCGAAGTCGACATCACGAACCAAGTAATAGTTCTAAACCACTGGCGATAACTGCGGTATCAGCATGTGGCTCCGCTGGAGAGGAAAAGCAACTTGGCAACTGAGCCCCTCCGTGTCGTACTCGCCAAGATCGGCCTTGATGGCCATGATCGCGGCATCAAGGTCGTCGCTCGCGCCTTGCGCGATGCCGGCATGCACGTTATTTATGCCGGCCTCTGGCAGACGCCGGAGGACGTTGTGCGCACCGTTGCCGACGAAGATGCCGATTGGCTCGGCGTCAGCCTTTTGAGTGGCGCGCATATGACGCTGGTGCCCCGGCTGCTACAACTCTTGCGCGAAGCCAATATGCCCGATGTTCGCGTTCTAGTTGGAGGCATCATTCCGGAAGAAGACATACCGAAGCTTCTGCAAATGGGCGTAGCCCGCGTATTCGGCCCTGGCACGCCGTTGCCGGAAATCGTTGACTTCCTCAAGCAGTCGAGTGGGGCGGCCCATGCTTGACGAGTTGCTTGCCGGCCTGAAGAAGAAGGATCGCCGCAGTCTGGCCCGGCTCATCACGCTGGCTGCTCGCGGCGAACCGATTCTGCTTGGGCCGTCCGCCAGGCAAGCGCGCGTCCTCGCTGTCACCGGCAGCGGCGGCGTGGGCAAGAGCACGCTCATCGGCAAATTGATCGAGCAATTTCGCGCACTTGAGAAAAGCGTGGCGGTGCTGGCGTGCGATCCGGAAAGTCCGCTCACCGGCGGCGCGCTGCTGGGCGACCGCTTCCGTATGCCAGCCAAGCCTGACGATACTGGCGTTTACATCCGCAGCCTGGCGGCGCGCTCCGGCCAGCAAGCGGTGGCCGAGCATCTGGAAACGATCGTCCGGCTCTGCGAGCAATTCGGTTTCGAAATAATTCTGATTGAAACGGCCGGCGCCGGGCAGGGCGACACGGACGTGCGCAACCTCGCGGATGTGGTGGTGCTGCTCCTTCAACCGGAAACCGGCGACGACTTGCAATGGGAGAAAGCCGGCTTGCTGGAAGTGGCTGATGTCATCGTCGTTCACAAGGCAGATTTGCCGGGAGTGGAACAGGCCGTGGCACAGATTCAGGGAATGGTCGAATTATCAGGCCGGGCCGTAGCGGTGCTACCCGTGAGTTCGAAGACCGGCCAAGGCCTGGCAGAACTTGCTCGGAAGTTAACCGAACTGCCGCTGCGCACGCGTTCGGCTTCCGACCATACTCAACTGTTGCAATTGCTGAAAGCGGAGGTCGAGCGGCGCTATCGGAACATCGACCGCTCCGGCGCATTGGCGACCATTGTGCAGGGGAAGGCCACCAACGAAGAACGGGTGCAGGCCATTCTTGAGCATCTGGTATAGGAGAGCGTGTATCCGGCCTTAGCTCTTGTGCTGTCCCAATTTCGCCAGCGCGTCCTTCACGCGCGGATCATCCGGTTTCGTGAGTGGCTGTGCCTGTTCCAAAAGTCGGTGCGCCTCGTCGGTCTTCCCTTCCGCGGCCAGTAATTCGGCCAGGTGCAGGTATGGATCGGGCAAATCGGGAATGATGTCGATGGCTTTGCGCAGCGCTGCGGCGGCCTCGGTATCGCGATGCAGTTGTTTCAGCGCAATGCCCATGGAGAGATAGGCCAAACCGTAGTCAGGTTTTTGCGCTATAGTTTGTTGCGCCTGCTCGACCGATTCTTCCAAAAGCCTGGTTGCTTCTTTGTCCGCGCCGGACTTGCGCTGTTGTTCCGCCTGCGCCAACAAGACGCGGCTCAGATAATAGCGTGCTTGCAAGCCCCTCGGATCTATTTCCAGCGCCTGACGCAGCATTTTCTCTGCGCCGCGCAAATCGCCCAGTTTGGGCAAAGTCTTCCCGAGGCCAACGCATGCCTTGTAGTTGGGCTCCCGCGCCAAAATCTCTTGCAGAACCTGCACTGCATCTGCGAGATGGCCCTGCGATTCCTGTTGCTCGGCACGGCGAAAGAGAGCGGCGATTCCGCTTCGTTCCCGCAAGCATTCCTGCAGCCATGGATCGGGCCAACTCACGTCGGCCGGCAGCCGGCTTGCTTGCTCCTGGTATTTTTCGGAGGCCGAGACTTCACCCAGGCGGCGTGCGAGATCCGCGAGATGATTGTTGGCTTGTTGCTGGGTGAACGGGCTGTTCAGGCATAGCAACCATTCTTCGCGGCTGCCGGCCAAGTCATTCCGAGCAAAAAGCACGCGGCCAAGCAAGAGATGCGCAACGGTCCTTCGCGAATCGGCATCGGGGATGTGCTGCAATTGCTCTTCGGCGTCATCCAGCTGTCCATTCGCCAACAACTCTCCAGCCAAGCGCAAATACGGCGCCGGTTCGTCGACATGGGCGCGCGCGGAGCGCGACACCGCTTGTCGGAGACTCTCGATGGCAGCCTGCCGATCAACCCAGATTAGTGCTTCCCCCTGGAGGTAAGGCCAGCGAGGGTTGGCGGAATCCAGGCGCGCCGCCTGGGCGAAACAGTCTGCGGCCGGCTGCCGGTACCCGCCCGAGCGGAAGACGCTACCGAGTTTCGCCCAGGCATCGGCTGACTTTGGCGCTGTGCGAATCGCGCCCTGAGCCTGTTCCACCGAGGCGCGGTATTCCGGGTCGGCATCTTCGAGTCCCGGCTGCGGAACTGCCGGAGGTCGCTCGCGGCTGAAGAAATAGAAACCCGTTCCGGCACCAGCCAGCAGGCCAAGAGTTGCAAGGATAATCACCAATCGCCGAATCATGGCCGCTTACCCGTGCCTTTGCGTAACTCGAGTTTCTGGTCGGTTGCGCAACCATCGAATCGTTCGCGCTCTCCATTCGGCCACAAGACTTCAATCGAATCCACTTGTTGCACATTGCCCAGGCCGAAATGCGCGCGCACGTCGCTGCTGCACAGAAAGCTCGTGGCTGGGTTGACCCAGCGCACCCAGGAACGACCCTGGGCGTAAACCTGGATCTCCGCGCCGTACGCGTCCCGGTGCAATGCCGGATCGATCGCTCGGATGAGTAGCCAGTGTCCGCGCGCGGGCACGGTGTTGTGGAAGAGCCTGGCTTTCCCGGAAATTGTGGTGACGAGGAGATCGAGGCCGCCGTCGCCATCAATGTCGGCGACGACAAGGCCGCGCGCGACATTGGGAGTGCCGCAGAATGCCGGGTTATCGTTGGAGATGTCGCGAAAAATGCCGGCGCCATTGTTGGCGAACAACTGGTTGCGCTCGGCATAATGGCCCCAGAGGGGCCCAAGCGAAGCGTTGGCCATTGGCCCGCGCGATACCCGGCCATTGGCCACGGCAATGTCGTTCCAGCCGTCGTTATCAAAATCGGCCATGACGGTGCCAAAGCCGGTGCCGCGCCAATTGGCTCGGCTCAAGCCAGACCTGAATGTCATGTCGCGAAACTGGCCGCGCGGCCCCTGCAGCCAGAGCGTATTCGTTTCTTCGGTAAGGTGCGTAACAAAAAGGTCGAACATTCCATCGCCGTCGGCATCGCCAAAGGCCACGCCCATGCCCGCTTGCGCTTGTGCCATGCCGTTGAAGGCGACGTTGCGCGGGACAGCCTCTTCCTTGAACGTGCTGTTCTTTTGGTTGATCCATAGCCGGTTCGGCTTGCCGTCGTTCGCCACGAAAATGTCGGGCCAGCCGTCGCCATTGAAATCGGCACAGAGCACACCGAGGCCGGGACCTTCGAGCCGGTGCAGGCCAGATGGAATCGTGACATCTTCAAAGCGCACCGTGCCGGCGGCTGAAGGTCCGAGATTATGAAACAACCGGGTGACTCGTCCAGGAAAGGTAGACGGAGGGCAGAATTCCCTTTGCCCGCTGGATGAATTGCACTTCCAAGTGGGGTCATAATCAACGTAATTAACAACCACCAGGTCGAGCCAGCCGTCCCGGTCGAAATCGAAGAACGCGGCCGAGGCGCCCCATGCGGGGTTGCTCAGACCGCTCGCTTCGGTTTGATCGACGAATTTGCCGTTGCCCTGATTGATGAAGAGCCGGACGCCCGTGTATTGCGTGATGAGGACGTCGGGCCGGCCATCGTTGTTTATGTCGCCGATGGCTACGCCCATGTTGTAGCCGGCGAAATCGAGACCCGACCCGGCACTGATATCTTCGAATCTTCCATTCGGCAACTGACGATAAAGCTGGTTCTTCGCGCCGTCTGGCCCTCCGTTTTGCAGCAAGAGAATTACGAGTCGTCCATCGCCATCGGCATCGAAAATGGCGGCACCGGAGCCAATCGCCTGCGGCATGAAAAAGTCGCCGGTGGGACCGGCATCATGGATGAAATGGAGGCCGACCTCATCGGTAATGTCGGCGAACCAGTCATGAGGCTGAAGCTGATGAGCACCATCCAACTTGAGCCTCACCAACGGGAGCGAGAGTAAACCCGCGAAAACCAAGGCCGATGCTGCAATAAGGAATTTGGCCGTCCGCATGCGACTGACTCAGGATACTGCGCCCAAGGAAAATAGCCGCTGGAAATAATGTATCAAAAAGCAACCGCCTCCAGCGGGCGTGGATTCTCATAATTCTCTCATGAAACAATCTGTACATCATCGTGCAAGAAGATCGGCAACGGCTGGAATGCGGCGCGCTTCATACGGAACAGAACGCATCTATCTTGTCGCGCCGGCGCATTGTTATAGTGGATTTCGCATGAAGGCATCTCACCTTCGCTTTTGCCTGTTCCTGTTTGGTCTGGCCTCTCTCTGTTTCCTGCTGGGCGCGGCGGTCATTTACTTTGATCTCCCGCCTTCGTCCTTTATTCAGCGCGGATTCGCAGGCGGTGCAGCCTGGTACGAGGGACGAAAAACGAACCAGGTTGCCGACGAGGACCTTCCGCCGCTTTCGGTCGGCCAGATCTACATAGCGGATAAGGCGTGTAATGGCTTTACCCTCTGCATGTTCAGCAGCACGCGGACTGTGCTCGTCGATATGCGCGGCCGGGTGGTGCATGAGTGGTATGTGCCGTTTAGTCGCATCTGGCCGGACGCGCCTGGCGGACATCCCCCAAATGATGCCGCGGTTTATTTCACGGGCGGCCATCTTTATCCCAATGGGGACTTGCTGGCGGTCATGGAAGGTCCCATCGATTTCAAATCATCGTCAAACGGATACGGGCTCGTAAAAATCGACAAGGACTCCGCCGTCATTTGGAAGTACCGCGACAAATGCCACCACGATGTGGATGTGGGAGAAGACGGCACGATCTACACCATCACCAATGAAATCGTCGAAAAATTGCCGCCCGGATTGGAATACATTCCCGCCCCATCGCCCTGTGTGATTGATGTGGTGGACATCATTTCGCCCGAAGGCAAGCGCTTGAAGCGCATTCCTTTGCTCGAGGCATTTCGAGACTCTCCGGCATACGCTCCCTACCTGTGCATGTTGGAGCGCTCGAAAATGTATGGACAGGCGTCGCCCCCGGCGCCGCCAGGCGTTACCACAACGCCGATCTTCGATGACCGACGCCGGGGCGATGTATTCCACACCAACACTGTGAAAGTCTTGACTACGAGCAAGGCGTCGAAGTTTCCGCAGTTCAAGGCGGGACAGTTGCTGATTTCGCCGCGCCATCTCGATGCCCTGGCCGTGCTCGACCCAGATAGTGGCAAGATCGTGTGGGCGGCCCGCGGCATCTGGCGCGCGCAGCACGACCCGTCGTTCCTCGATAATGGCCACATACTCATCTTCGACAACATGGGTTCGCCGCGTGGCTCGCGCGTACTCGAATACGATCCCCTAGCGCAGTCGTTCCCGTGGTGGTATCCAGGCGATAACGGCATCCCGTTTTATTCGCGCATTCGCGGTATGAGTCAGCGGTTGCCCAACGGCAACACGCTTATCGTCAATTCCGAAGGTGGCGAGGTTTTTGAAGTCACACCGCAACACGAAGTCGTTTGGAGTGGTGCGTGTGGCGTAGAATTGAAGCGCGCCCAACGATTCACTGCAGACCAATTGCCATTCTTGAAAGGAGAAGGAAGTGCTCCGCCCTAGTTCGCCGTTGTTCGCCTATGGGCCTGTGCCGGGAGTGGAACTCATCCCGTACTTTCTCGCTTTAGTGGGTTGGGTAATTCTCGCGCTGCTCGGTGTGTTCTTCTCGCCTCTGGTGAGATTGATTCGGCGGCTACGTGGATCGAAAGCGGTCGCACGGCCGGATGAAAAACAGGAAGCGGCCGCGGAGCCTTCAACAGTTGCTTCCGGTGCTAGTCAACCTTCCACCAGCTGAAGGCTCGATTTGCTATACCGAAAGGGCGATCATGGGCGGGAAAACGACGCAAGTTGTTGCCTTGTCAGCCAAACTCGTTGAAAAAAACGGTCGATGCCGCGTTGACGTGGACACAAAAAAATGAGTATTTGGCGAAATTTATCCTTGTATTCGTCGCTCAGTTGGTGTAGAAAAGAAAAACCTTTCTATTTTGACCATGTTTCGGTCCGAATGATAATAGGTGCTGAAGCGTGGTCTGGAACGTGGCGAGATTGGATTTTTCCTTGACGGTGTTTACCGATTTGCTTACTTAATAACTAATCTGTCTGTTTCTCTCTCATTTCTTCAGAAAGGGCGACTCATGGCTCTCATTCGAAGATTCAAGAAAGGATTCGGCTTTACGCTAATCGAATTGCTGGTGGTCATAGCCATCATTGCGATTCTGATTGGGTTGCTATTGCCCGCAGTGCAGAAGGTGCGCGAGGCGGCGGCCCGCATTCAGTGCTCGAACAATTTGAAGCAGATTTGCTTGGCGACAATAAATGCTTCCGACACGAATAGCGGCAACATGCCTCCTGGCCTTGGGCTTTATCCGAGCCCGAGTCCGGCCAACAATAACGGGGAAGGCGGTATCTTTTTCCATATCTTGCCGTACATCGAACAGAACAACACGTACCAGGCCACGCATGTCGGAGCGGGTGGGGATGGGCGAAACGGCGCATTCCCGACCTACAGCCAATGGAATGGGCAGAACTATAAGATTAAGCCGTACCTTTGTCCATCGGATCCAACGAAAAGTGAGCAGGGTATCTGGGCGCAATCAGTAACCAGCTACGCTTACAACGGCCAGGTCTTTGGTCTTACCTACGGTTCCACGGCCGGGCAAAATCAGAATCCCTGGTATTGGAACGTCCCGCTAAGACAATTCCCTGGTTCCATTTCCGATGGAACTTCGAACACAGTCTTCTTCACGGAAAAGGAAGTATTGTCCTACGGCGAAAGCGGCTGGTCGCCCGATAGTGGCTTCAACTATTGGGGAGACTGGGGTCCCTGTGTGTACACTCCGGATAGCGGCAGCCAGGCTGGCCGGTCGTGCATGATTACCCCTGGCAGTGCGGCGGGCTTTTCTCTGCGTGGCGGCCCGCAGCCTTCGGCCATGTTCCAAGTTCAACCGAATAAGAACCCGACTCCCAATGCCCCCAACTGTGCGAATTCAACGCCCAATTGCGGCAACGGCAATCTTCCCAACACGGGTCACACGGCTGGAATTCTGTGCGCCATGGGGGACGGCAGTGTGCGGCTGGTTAACCAGAGCGTCAGTACTACCACCTGGTGGGCCGCCATTACTTGCAACTGTGGTGACGTTTTGGGTTCAGACTGGTAGCAAGCTCAGTTCAGGTTTGAAAACGGCAATTCGTTGCTCCGAAAAAGGCGCTTCCGATTGGAAGCGCCTTTCTTCTAAATCTCGTCCAGGGGTGCTTCATGTCCAAGAGATCGTTGCTTCGTTTGAAATTGGGAATGGCCTTATTGCTGCCGTCCCTCGTATTGGCGCTCGGTTGTACTGGGGGTGGTAAAGGAAAGATTTCCGGCAAAGTCACCTTTAAGGGTGCCCCGATGCCCGGAGGATCTATCAACTTTCGGGCGGATGACGGCAAAGAATACGGGTCTTCGATTGGGCCCGACGGCGCCTACTATGTAGAAAACGTTCCATCCGGAAACATGAAGGTTTACATCAGCATACCCGTGGACAAGGGAAGCGGCGCCGTAGGAGTTCCGAAGGGGCGCGAAAAGGAGATGGAGGGAAAGATGAAGCCGCCGCCTGGCGCGCCGCCCGAAGCTATGAAGGCATATGAAGGTTCAAAGGAAAAACATGACAAGATTCCGAACATTCCAGACAAGTATAAGAGTCCCGACTCTTCCGGACTCACGTTCACGGTGAAATCGGGAAGCAACACCTACGATGTTCCCTTGAGCGAGTGATTACTGGGTCAATCTACTTGCCCCACCCGACGGAAGCTCTTGCTCCGAACGGTGGGGCTCGCTTATCTTTTGCTGTTCGGCCATGGCTGAGCCCGCATCCTCTGTTGAAGCATCCAGCAAGTTAACGCCGCTAGTTGCTGTCTCGCCAAGGAAGAGAACGGCGAGGTTGGTGTCAGCAGCCTTTCGCCTGTTGCGTTATCCATTTCGGCATCCAATCGCATTCTTTGCCAGACTGGTCGTTGCCGTTCTTCTCGTTGTCGGCGTCGGCGTGCTCGGAGTGCAGGCTTGGGCCAATTACCACCTGTCCAAGGCGCGCATGGCAGTCGCGCGCTATCACAACGCGGAGGCCCATCGCCATCTGCGCGCGTGTCTTTGGGCAGCGCCGGAACGGCCTGAAGCACTGTTATTGGCCGCCCGAACGGCTCGTCGCGAAGAGGCCTTCGAGATCGCCGAAGATTTCCTGGCTCGATATGAACGAACGCGTGGCCCTGACGACGAGCAATTGCTTCTTGAGCGCGTATTGTTACAAGTCGGCAAAGGCCGTCTGGACAGTGTTCAGTCTTACTGCACTCGACTGGTCGATGAGAACCATCCTTTTGCCCCGCTGATTTTAGAAGCGATCACTGCCTATTTCATCCGGGTTTTTCGACTCCAGGATGCCGATGTTGCCTTGAAGAAATGGCGGGAACTGGCCCCGCAAGATACTCAGGCGATCTTCTGCGAGGCAGTTTGTTACGAACTCAAGGAGCAAAATGCCGAAGCGCGCAAATGCTTTGGGCAGGTGCTGGAACTGGACCCCGAGCGCGCCGATGCCAGGTTCCGGCTGGCCGGTTTGTTGATCGACGCGCACGAAGAATCAGAAGCCTTGCCCCATTTGGAATACTTACACGCCCTGGAGCCGGAGAAGCCTCAGGTTTTGGTGGAGTTGGCTCGATGTTGCACGGTGCTTGGCCGTTACGATCAGGCCGATGCAGCCCTAGGCCAGGTACTGGACCGCGAACCAGCCAACCGCGAAGCATTGGCGGCGCGCGGCAAGTTGTACATGCAGTGGGACCGCGTGGAAGAAGCCGAGGGTTATCTGCGCCGGGCCGTGGAACTCGATCCGGGAAACTATCCCACCCGCTATCAGCTCTACCTGTGCTTATCCAGACTCAAAAAGAACACGGAGGCCGAAGAGACTTTAGCGCGGCTGGAAGCGATGGAAGCCGATTTGAGATATCTGCAGAAGCTGGTGACCGAACGGATGCAGCAGAATCCGAATGACCCGGTCCTTCATTATGAAGCCGCGATGATCTATCTTCGTTCCGGGCATGTGGAAGAAGGCGTGCGCTGGTTGAAAAGCTGCTTAAAAGTTGATCCCAACTATGCCCCCGCGCACAAAGTGCTGGCCACGTATTACCAGCGGACCGGCGATCTGGGTCGGTCGCGGTACCACTCGCAAATGTACAAAACCGCCCAACCCCAGCCATAGAAATCCGCTTGGCAACGGCAAGGCGTCAGAATAATGCAATTGCTCGCACGCGCCACACAATCGCTTCGCCTGGGTCCCCAAAAAGGGGAGAGCCGGAGTTCCAGGTTGGCGCGGTTGTTGTTGCTATTGGCCATTTTAATCGTCAGCGCCGGACTGATTGGCCCGCAGGCAAGTGCCGCCGTTCATTTTTATCGCGGCCGCTCCGAGATGAATCGTTTCCGCAGCGAAGAGGCGCTCGCGCATTTTGAAGCCGCACTACGAGTTTGGCCCGACGATGAGACCAGCCATATATTCGCCAGCCGGGCGGCCCGTCGCCTGGGTCGTTTTGATCTGGCCGAAATGCATCTGTTGCGCTGCCGGGAATTGCAGTCTGTTCCCTCTCTTCAGCTAACACTGGAGTGGGCCTACTTGCGTGCTGCTGAGGGCGAACTTCTCGATGTGGAGTCCTATTTATACGACCAGCTCCGCCTTCACCCCGAATTAACTCCGCTTATCTGGGAAGCGCTGATACAAGGCTACTCGCGCGTCTACCGAACCACGGACGCGCTCAAGTGCTTGAACCAATGGCTCGAGCGCGATGGCAATAACATTCAGGCATTGGTTCTTTTGGGCAATCTGCATCTGGACGTCCACGCTTTTGCGCTCGCTGCTTCGGACTACGAAAAGGCCATGGCTCTGGATAGCCGGCGGCATGATGTGCGACGCAGCCTCGCCATTAGCTTGATGAACATCGGCCACTATGAGGATTCGCTCAGGCATTGGGAGATATTGCACCAAAGCGCGGGCGAAGACCCGGATACCCTGGCGCGTATGGCCCAATGTCATCTGCGGTGCAATCACGTGGAGGCCACATTAGCTCTCGTGAAGCACATCCTCGAGATCCAACCCGGATTCGGTCCGGCGTTGCGCACGCGCGGCCAATTGGAATTATCGGAAGAACGGCCGGCCGAGGCGGAAATCTGGTTTCGCAAAGCCGTGGAGGCAATGCCGTACGATTATGTTTCCCATTATGGGCTCTACGAAAGCTTGCGCGATCAGCGCAAGGAAACCGAGAAACTGGGTCAGGAAGAGCACATGCGCCAGCTTCTCAATCGACTGGAACGTATTGGCGAAATCACTTCCCACGAGATCGCGTTGCATCCGCGCGACGCCAATTTACAACTCGAATTGGCAAAACTGTTTCTATCCGTGGGCCGTCCGGAGGATGGGCAATTCTGGCTGCACAATGCATTGAAACTGGATCCCCAATTGCGCGACGCCTATCTGGAATTGGCCGAATTCTACCATCAGCAGGGGAACCAGGCGCAGGAGGACGCCTACCGGGCACAAGCTAATGCATTGCCTGAAAAGGAATCCAAAGGGAAGTAAACGCCGAGAGAAGACCGCGTCGGCCCGAGCTGGAGATCGCGCCAAACCGCTTACTCGCAGTGCTGGTCCAAATAATCCTCCAATTCCTTCGTGTCCGCGTACTGCTGCTTCAAAACAATGTCGCCGGCTCTATCTACGACCACGATCTCACTGTCTCGATTTCCGAATTCATGCTGTACGGTTGGTTCGCCAATCTCATCGACCAGCAGGCGCCGTTCGATTTTGAACTGCTTTTGAAACTCTTGCGCACGCTTGGCCCGGTCTGGCCAATTGGTTGTCTGGGAAGGGTTGGGCCCACTTTTGAAGGCCATGGAACCGAACGGGTGGTCGGGATGAGCCTCGCGGCAATAAATAAAAGCAAATTCGACGCGTCCTCGGTACTTCTTCGCCAGCGCTTCACGCCGATCCAATCCGCTTTGTGTGCACATGGGGCACGTTGTGCTGCCGAATTCGAGCACAATAAAATGCCTTCCAACGTAATCCTTAAGGTGAAAAGGTTGGCTGTTCACATCCTTAAGCACAAAATCAGGGGCCGGTTCCCCTACCGCGGGCTTTTGTTTAGAAAAACTGTCCGCCGGGTCTTCATCTCTCGAAGTGCAACCTGCTAAGGCAATCAAACATGGGCCTAATATCCAGATTACCGTTGCTAATCGGGCTCGCGAGCACTTCGTTAATGTGACGCACCGGTCTAACACCATAAATGATACCGCCATGGGGCAAAGGTAGACTTTATTGTTCGGTTTTTGCACCACATTCTAAATACGAAAATGAAGTGAGAGGCTGATGAGGCAGGACTACTGGCCCTTAATCTTAATTCAGGAGGGACCGTTGCAGTTGTGAAACCAGCGCAAGGGGAATTGGCGCCTTATTGAAGGCTGAGGGATATCGCGGTGAGATCGAACGATTCAGGATGCTTGGTTATTTTTCGTGGCCGAGGTTCTTGAAGATTGTTATCGGACTGAACTTCTTGTCATTTCGGCCATTGAAATTCCCTACCACCAAGTCGATGCGCCCGGTGCCGAATACATCGCCGGCAATGCAACTGACGTGGTCACAGGTCTTCGATGCGATCCTATGCCGAGCAAAAACTCCCGGTGACGTTTGCTCCAGTATCACGATCGCGTCGAGGTCCTTTTGGTCGCGTTGCGGAAAGCCTTCGGTCGGCAAAAAACTGACGGCCACGATGTCCATTATTCCTTTGCCTCGTAAGTCGGCGGCAAAGGCCCGATGGACACCGTACATGGGCGCGATCCAATGATGCTCGAAATTCAAGTTGCCCTTGTTTTCCAACCACTGGATGCCGTGATAGGGCTTGAGAAGGTACGGCTGATCCAGAACGTCGCCGTTAGTATACAGCACGTCGAGCTTGCCATCGCCGTTGAGATCGACGAGTTGAATGCCGCTGCTGCCGTAGGCAGGATGAGGAGCCGAGTATAACGTTTTCCTGTCAAAAGTGCCGTCGCCGCGGTTGATAAATGCCACCACGGTCTCATGTTCCTGGCTAATGAGGGCCACGAAGTCCGGCTTGCCGTCGCCGTTGAGGTCGGCCACTGGAACATGGATCGTTCCATGCCGGTAATCGAGTACCTGCTTCTCGAATTTGGGATGATTCCAATCGGTTGTGTGGTTCTCCAGGAGAACGATTTCACCCGTTGCATGCAAACCGAAAACGGCCACAACCAAGTCCAGCTTGCCGGTTCCACGAAAGTCGGCGGCTTGCACGTCGGCTACGCGGCCCACCTGGTCGAGCAACGTATGGGGCGTGAAGGTCCCGTCTTTATTGCCGCGCAGCCACACGACCTGGCCGCACGTGCGATCGGTCGGCGGAAAACTACCGAGATCGGCGACAATAATGTCATTGATTCCGTCGCCGTCAAGGTCCACGACTTCCGCATGTGCCGGATTCGATACTTTGCCCAACACTCTCCAAGTGGGATTGGGGACATAGGGTTGATAAACCAGAATCTGACCATGCCGCATATTGCAGGCCAGGATGTCGAAACGCGTCTTGTCGAACAAATGAACCAGGTTTACGTTCGAAATGGCCGGCGCCTCGGGAACGGCCAGATCGGGCAACCGCGTCGGTTCGAAGCGAACCTGGTATGGTTGCGAGGAGTAATGAACATCGGCGGGGGGAAGTTCCAGTGGAGCACGATCCTCAAAATACTTGACGACCGCGTCGACGGGTGGCACGTCCTTCTGCGATGTTCCAAATCGCTCATGGAAGCTGAATCCTTGATCGACCTCTTGTTTCCAGGCAGACCGAGGAAAGGTATCCGGCGGCGGAAAAAAATGGCAGCGGCTGCAAAAGTTCTGAATTTTGGGGGTCACGTCTTCGGTAACTTGCGAATGGGTTATTTGGGGAACCGTCGGCGGGTCGGGTCTGCACCCGAGCACCGCCAAGAGACTCAAAGACACGACACCGAACAGAAGGGCCAGACCTATTGCTATCAAACGCACGCGCATCGTCCCTCGCGCGCTTAAGTCTTGCAGATTCATGGTTGACTTGCCCCCGCAGAAACCTCATGGATTCGCTTCCAATATTGCCACGAGAGCAATTGGCCGGCCGACATGGTTTGCCGATCTTCCAACAGGGAGACATTCAACGATTGTCGGAAATAGGGCTCCGCGATTTCGCCAGGTCCTCGTTCCAAGAGCGCCATTCCTTGCAACGCGTATATATCCGCCAGTTGGTTTCTCAGGAGCAAAGCCTGGCGCAATTGCGTGGACCAGTTTCTCCAGTCCTCTTCCATCGTCAATTGGAAGCCAAAAGCCCCGGAATGCATTCTCGCGCCGATGGCTTCCAAGACAGCCAATGAGAGCGTTTCGCGAATCTGCGGCATCAATCGAATCTCTGCTTCCCGGTACAGAGCAGCACAAGAATCGAAGTCGCGGACGGCTGCCTTATAATCACCCAACGCCAAGGCCTGACAGGCATGATACCAATCGTACGCGGGTAGCTCGTGCACGGCCCCATCGCCATTCCAGCTCGAGAGCGGCACGGAAAAAACACCCATCCGGAGACGATGCTCCCGAAGTTCGGGTTCCGCCAACATCGCCCGCACCTCTTCCGCACGGCCCAAATTAAGCATCAATTCCAGTTGCAGCCTGGCTCCGGCGGTGCCGAATATCTCAATGCGCGATTTCAGCAGAATGTCATCAAGCGCTTGCTTTGCCAAACCCAAGCTAATTGCCAGCCGCGCCCGGGCCAGCGGATCACCTACCAAAGTGTCGGAATGGATAACTAATTTATTCTGCCCTTCTTGAATAATGCGTTCGAGATCTTGCACCATCCTCTCCGATTGCTTGACGCGCTTCTGAAATTGATCTGCGGATTCTCCCGGAGTTGCTCCCATTTGTCGAAATAAGCGAAGTTGATGCCGCCGGTGGTCTAGGGCGGCATCCAAATAGCCCTGCTGCTCCAAGATGACGGCCAGATGCTCGTGGGCAGGAAGGAGATCGGCGTTTCGGGTGACGGCTTGCTCGAGGGCCGTGACAATCTGAATGTGGCGAATCGTGCTCAGTGCCGGAAACGGAAGTTGCAGGTTTCCCTCGACGGTGCCGCTTCGCAATGCGGAATACGCCTGGCCCAGGCGAAGGTAAGCATTAGCGTCGTCAGGATTTTCCACCAGCGCGCGGCGGCCGGCGCGCACGGCCAGCAATGGCCACTCGGCGGGCCGGCCAAGGTTGTCGCCAAAGAATACCGGCGACTTCATATCCCGAAGTCGTTCGCGAAGAATCAGGCTGCTTGCTGGCATCGCAATGGCCGGGCCCGGCGCCATTACGCCGGTCAGTCCCGCCCCATAGATTCCCTGCGCATAACTGCGAATTCTCGCTTGGTCCAGTGGCGAACGGTTTTCGTAGTAGCGCATGCAGGTGTCGGCGGCGGTCGATTCCCAAGTCGGTCGCCGCCCTTTGCCGAAGGCAGCCCAGGCGCCATTCCATCTCCGTGTCGACTCGGGAACATAGTCCGGCACTTCGGCAAGTGTAACGGGATCGCCTTGGTGCGCCGGCCCATATGCAAGCTGGGCGGCTGCATCGTCGCTGCTGGGGAACCGGGCTAAGGCCGGCGCGGTTTCGGCGCTCAACCATCCGAAGACATTCGCTTGTCCACTGACGGAGAGTAATTTCCAACCACGCGGATTGCGCGAAAGTTGGTCGAAACCGTCGCGCAGCCGAAGGGGCTCCGGATCATACAGAATCACGTGATCGATGTGATGCTCGCGGAACACTTGTTGCCAACTCGCGGCGGGTTTCGCTGCGGCATCGTCATCCAAGCCCGGGAGCAGTTGCCGGCACACATCCTCATATTGAGCGGCGCTCTCGGCGAATAGATTCAGGCGGTAATCGAAGAAGCCCATTTCTTCCGGGCAAAACCAAGCGCAATAGTTCGCAACATCCGGATGCAAGGCGAACCCACGCGATTCCGCAGGCAGCATTTTTTGCTTTCGCCACTCGGCAATAATTTCGGCCACATGTTTGAGCGACGAATCCGGCTCCACGCTCAAGCCCACTGCTCGGCTACGCGAATGCAAATTCTGTAGCCAGCCCGTCCAGACCAAGACGCCTACTGCCAGAAGCCCCAGAGTAAAGAAAATCCGTCCATGAACGGCGAAAATGCTCTGCCGGATTGGCTCGGTAACTCTTGTCGGCGAACCTTGGAAAAGCTGCTGGAAATTCAGCACCGTGATCGGCCCAGCAACAACGGCGAAGAACGGCACCGTGCGGAGTTGCCATGCCCCCAATCCGGCGAATGCGAGCCAAACCGGCAAGCGCCAGTCACGCCAGGCTCGGCGGTTCAATACTAGCGAGAGCAGCGAGACGGCAAACAGCAAAAAGTAGCAAATCCCCGCGGGATTGGAGAGAAGCCCGTGTTGCTGCCAGGGCGAAATGAAGGCGCGCTGGAAGCGAACGTCGTGACTGAAGCCGCTCTTCGCTGCCACGAGCGAAAGCTCAACCGGCGGTGTTAACAAGGCATGAATGTGGTGGGGATTGATGAGGCACGCCAGCAAACAGGCGGGGGCCAACCAGACCGGGATTCTTCGCTCCGAAGGAGAAGAGCACTGCCCCAACCAAAACAGTCCTGCCAGTATCGGGCCCAACCAGAACCAGCTATCCACATTGACCCAAAGAATGCAGAGCGGCAACAGCCATACCCACCGCCCCTTCCATAATAAAAATAGCGTCAATCCGAGCAGCAAGAACGAGATTAACGCGGGCTGCAGCAACAAACGCGGCGCCATGACGGCGAAAACCAGAGTAGTAGAGGCCAATGGCAACCAAAGCCGCTCGTGCGGTTTGCGGATGGAAAGCAAAATGGCCGCCAAGCCGGCCATTAACAGAGACTTGAAAATCACGAGCCCCGTTCCGTCGAGCAAGCGATAGGACTGATAGAGCGTCCAATCGTATAGCCACGCATGGTTGGCCCAATAGACTCCGGAAGTCGTATAGGAGAACGGGTCCTTGCCGAACTCATAGCGCTGCTGGGCGATTTCCCGGCCGGTGGCCAAATGCATCCAAAAATCGCCGTTACGGACCGGCGTGGCCGCCGTGAGAAACGCGAGCCCCAGCACCAATGCCACAAGCACGCCGTTCAAAATCCGGATCGTTCTGTCAAGACGCGCCCCGGAACTTGGCGCCGGCGCAGGAACCGGAACTGGGGGCAGTGCAACTCGGTGGTCTTGGGCGGCAGTTTGGCTCATAAGGAATGGGAAAACTAAGTCAGGGACGATGCGTTGGACAACTCGCGAGTCCCCTCATTCTAGTCGAAAACGGTGTGGAAACGAATGCCGTTGGCCTTCGTGGAGCAACGCAGACCCGGAGCCGATTTCTTGCAAAGCTTTCATGCATTCTGTATATTTTCATCTACAGACGAACGAATGCCCTTTCCAGCTACTACGCCGCTCAACCGTTTCCGGTGCGGGTCGTTGACTGATTTGGCAGCGCGAAGGATCATCGGATGGCACGATCAACTACGGCCCGAAAGAAACCGGCAACACATTCGAAATATCGGCGAATCTTGTATAGCGATCCGAAGGCGGTTCAACAGCTGGCCACATTGCGGGATCAGTTTCGCACCGAAGGCGAAGTGGTTAGCCCCCAACAACGAAAACAAACGATGGCAGTGTTCGGCAAGCCATTGCTGCCAGTTCAGGTAGTCGAGCGGATTTGCACCGACGTGCGGAATAAGGGCCTACCCGCGGTTCTCCACTACACGGAAGCATTCGACAAGGTGAAGCTGACGGCGGACAAGATTCGCGTCCCCGCTCAAGAATTGGAAGAAGCTCACGCGCAAGCCGACGAGGAATTCCTCGATACGGTCCGCCGCGTGCGCATGAACATTATGTCGTTTCAGTCCGGCTTGCTCCATTCCGACGCGGTGATGACGGTTTCCGGCAGCTATGAATTGCAGGTGCGCTACCGCCCCATGAAACGAGTCGGTATTCACATTCCCGGCGGGGCAGCTGCATATCCCTCTACCTTGCTGATGACGGTCTGCCCGGCCCAGGTAGCCGGCGTGAAGGAATTGGCCGTGGTCATGCCGCCCACGCCGACCGGATCGTACAACAAGGAGCTTCTGGCCGTTTGTCACGAGCTGGGTGTGAAGGAGGTTTACCGCATCGGCGGCGCACAAGCCATCGCAGCCCTGGCGTACGGCATCGAGGGCCTGAAGCCAGTCGATATGATCGTGGGGCCTGGCAACAAGTTCGTGACACTAGCCAAGAAGTTCGTCTTCGGCCAGGTCGGCATCGATTGCCTGGCGGGTCCGACGGAAGTCGTGGTTGTTGCCGACGCTTCCGCCCAACCCGATTTCGTGGCGGCGGACCTGATCGCTCAAGCCGAGCACTCCCCTGGCGTCAGCATTCTCGTTACCTGGAATGAAACGCTGATGGATGAGGTAACGGAATCACTCCATCGGCATTTGAAGAAGCTCGAGCGCGGCGAATTGGCCCGCGAAAGCTTGGAGAAATACGGCGCCCTTGTTCTCACCGACGACTCGGCTCAGGCCGCAAAGTTAGTGGAGGACCTGGCTCCCGAGCATTTGCACGTGCAAACGCGCGATCCGGAAGCTTTTGCCGATAAGATCAGCTCCGCAGGAGCGATCTTTCTCGGCCAATACACGCCGGTTGCCATTGGCGACTATGCGGCCGGCCCATCGCATGTGCTACCGACCGGCAACACGGCCCGTTATGCCAGCGGCCTGAGCGCGAATGATTTTCTGCGCCGTTGCAGCGTTCTTGCCTTTACACGCACCGGTCTGAAGGAGCTTTCCGACGACGTGATCTACCTGGCCAACAAGGAAGGGCTGACTGGGCATGCCGCCAGCGTGGCCATGCGCGTGAGCGAGACCAATCACTTCGCGCCGCGGCCGCCCAAGAAAGCCGAAAAGCAGAAGAGCAAATGAACGATTCGTTGCCGCTGCGCCCCTCGATCCGGGCCATGGCCGGTTACGTCCCGGGCGAACAGCCCCAGGGCGGCAGTTGGATCAAGCTCAACACCAACGAAAACCCCTATCCGCCTTCGCCGCGCGTTTTCGATGCCATTCGCGATGCCCTCACCGGCGACCGGCTGCGCAAATACCCCGATCCAGTCGGCACGCATTTCCGCCAGACGGCCGCGAAAGTGCTCGGTATTGACCCTGACTCCATCCTCATCGGCAACGGCTCCGACGACATCCTTACGATCGTCACGCGCGCTTTCGTGCCGGAAGGCGGCCTGATCGCTTCGCCGACACCCGGCTACCTACTCTATAAGACACTGGCCGAAATTCAGGGCGCCGAGTTTCGCGCGCTGCCGTTCGGCAGCGACTGGCAGCTTCCGCCGGCGCAAGGATTTCGCGGAGCAAATCTGACCTTCCTGGCCAACCCGAATTCGCCTTCGGGCACGATGGTATCCGGAATAGCATTGGAGCAATGGATCGATGAGATCGATGGTCCGGTGATCTTGGACGAAGCTTATGTTGATTTCGCGGACAACAATGGCCTGCATCTCGCCCAGCGACCAAATGTAATCGTCACGCGGACAATGAGCAAGTCGTATTCGCTGGCCGGGATCCGCTTTGGTTACGGCGTGGCCCGGCCGGAAGTCATTCGTGAACTCATCAAAGTGAAGGACTCCTACAACTGCGACGTGCTGTGCCTGGCCGCCGCCACCGCGGCCATTGCCGATCAGGAATACCGGTTGCACGTGCGCGCGAAGATCCTGTCCACGCGCGCTCGTATGGCCGCCGAATTAGCGAAACTCGGCTTTGACGTGACGCCAAGTCAGGCCAATTTCCTGTGGTGCCGGCGGCAAGATCGGCCGGTGCAAAAGATCTACGAAGAGCTGAAAAAACGCTTTATTCTGGTCCGGCTCATGCGGTATGATGGCTACGGTGATGGCCTGCGCATTACTGTCGGCACTGAAGCTGAGATCGACCGGCTACTTGATGAGTTGCGCAAGATTGTCTGATTCGCGTTTTTCTTCCCATCCATTTCGGGGAGACTGCCCATGCGAAAATGGCTTCCCGTGCAATTGGGCGTGTGCTTGGTGTTGGCCTGCGCGTTGGCGCTCGTCGCTATTCTCTGGCCCAATTCCTTCGTTGATCCGGTATACCGCTTTTGCGGAGTTGCTGCCGTTGCGATGATCGCAGTCTTTTGCATCGTCAACGCCGTCCCCGAATCGCTTTACCAAGTTTGGCTCGGTTTGAACACAGATATAACACCCGTGCCGCCCGCGGAGCAGGTGCGGGAACCGAAGGAAAAATCAGTTCGACCGCCGTCGTGCGAGGAATTGCAGTCGGTTGAAGTACAGACTTTACTCATGGAACTTGACTCGGAGGACGATTGGACCGCGACTTTGGCATTACATGCTCTCAATGAACGTTTCGGCCAACCGTTCATGCCGATCGAGTGTTGGCCCTGTCAAACAACAACGCGATTAAAACGCATAGCCGCTGAGGTTTTATTTCGTGAATGGCTCGAAATCGTAACTGATATTCCGGGTGCCGATGATGATGAAATCGTTGACCGCATGTTTCCTGTTATTATCGACAAAAAGTCAAGTGAGCCGAAGCCGCGCCGCTTCCGGAAGTTGCGTGAGATGAAGTATTCGGTCCTGCCGCTTCGGCCTCCGTTCGTCATTCGCAAGCTCGATGAATGGAGCGAAACCGTGAAGAATGCGGTCATGGACATCAATATCGGCGAGCCGGCTGGGGACGAGCTACTGGAAGGCGAGGACAAAGCGCTGTTGCCGTTTGACCGCCAACAGTTCTTGGACACAATGACCGACCGGATGCAGGAATCGCTCGATTTTATTGCCGATACCGTGGCCGAGGCAAACACCGACTACGAACTTTTGTGCAATCAGAGAAAGATCGAGCCGTACCTTACGAATATGAGTTGGGAGGCGATTGCCGTTGCGTTGGAACAGCGCCAGGCCGAGCCGGCACTCGTGAAGGCGGATGAGGTTCGAAGACGTGTAGAAGAAATGCCGACGCGCTGGTTGCCCTCGCAGCCGCTGCTCGCACAGCCCACCGAAGGCTGGGCAAGAAAATACCGGCGGATGAAAGCGCAGGGCTTATAAAGACTCACCGCGAAGGCACAAAGAATGCAAAGATTCTTTGCGCTCTTTGCGCCATCGCGGTGAAAACTAGAAGGTCAACAATGCCGCGGACTGCTCGGATTGAACGCACGACCAACGAAACCAAAATCGCGCTGCGCCTGGACCTCGACGGCACGGGCGCGGCGGAGATAAATACCGGCATCGGCTTTTTCGACCACATGCTCACGTTGCTCGCCAAGCACAGCTTGATCGATCTCTCGGTGAAGGCCGACGGTGATCTGCACGTCGATGCGCATCACACCGTGGAAGACGTGGGCATCTGCTTCGGAAAGGCACTGGGCCAGGCGCTGGGCGACAAAGCCGGCATTCGCCGCTATGGCAGTGCCACAGTGCCGATGGATGAAACATTGGTGACCGCAGCCATCGATCTTTCGGGCCGGCCATTTCTGGTTTGGAAAGTTGCTTTGCCGGCCGAAGTGCTGGGATCGTTCAACACGCCATTGGCCGAGGAATTCTGGCGGGCTGTGTCATCAGCGGGCGCGCTGAACTTGCACATTCTCTGCCATCACGGCCACAACTCGCATCACATTATCGAAGGGACTTTCAAAGCCACCGCCCGCGCGCTGCGGCAGGCTGTGGAGTCCGACCCGCGCAGCAGCGGTATTCCGTCGACGAAGGGGACCCTGTAGCTTTCTCGAATCCTCGCTTATGCTTCGACCTAACCCACCGTTTTGAGGAAGCCCGGCCTAATCAGAAAGGACCAACCGTGCGCCGATTTATTCTTCCGATTATCGGACTGGCTTTGGTCATCACGGGTTGCACGAGGCGGCCGCTGACGCTGGGTGAGACGGCCGACCTGATGACCGAAGCGACGGAAATCCTGGCCACGGTCAAGGATGCCAAAACCTTCGAGGCGGCCAAGCCGAAGCTCAAGCCGAAATTGAATCGGCTGCGCGAAAGCAGCGAATTGCAGAAGGCACAACAACAAGCAAACAGCAATCGTACCGCGACCAAAGAAGACATGGACAAGGCCATGAAGGATTTGGAGAAGGCACAAAAGGATCCGGATTGGAATCGATTCTGGCAAGCGGCCATGAAATATGTCGGCGAAGTCATGCGCGTCAGCCTGGCGGCGCCGGGGGCGGGAGAATGGATTTCCAAGGAGTCGGGCGGAACCTGGAATAGCAGCAACAAGTAGCTCGGGCGAGCCGCGCCGGGTAAGCGGCCGGGCCGTGGCGGGCACAACCCGGCCGCTTACCCGGGCGCGGCTCACCGAATCATTTTGGCGCGCTGGTGCAAAGCAGCGACGTTCATTCTATAACCCCCAAATGATATCAGCCGACTTCTTGTAAGACGGCGCTTTCTTTATTCCGCGCCGCGGCTGCCTGCCGGTCTTGCCACACCGAATCCAGGCTCCACGGCCCGGACCCGTTCGCCATGATGAACAACATCGCGCCCATCATCGACAGATTCTTCATGAACTGAATCATTTGTTCCTGCTGTGCCGCGCCTTCCAGCTTCCAGAAAGGGTGGAAGAAATAGCTGGCCAGCACAAGGAACGTCAGCAACAGCCCGGCGCCAATCCGGGCACGGAAACCAAGGATCACCGACAGGCTGCCGGTGATCAGGAAAACAATCGCGCCCACTAGCATGAATTCCGGCGCAGGAATGCCGACAGAACCCATCAGCTTCGCCACATCGCTGAAATGAGGAATCTTGTTGCCCAAAGCCGCCATCAGAAAAATGGCGCTCAGGAAGAACCGGCCCACCACAGTCGTAATGTTTCGCGGCTTGAACATGACAACTCTCCTTTAAGCGAGGTCGAACAACAACACTTCAGAAGGAACGGCGGCTTGAACCGCCACGCGATTTTCGTTCGTGATGGCCACTCCGTCGCCGGCCGACAATTCATTGCCAAGGAAGCTCACTCTTCCCCGCAGAATCTGAAGCCACGCCGACCGGCCCGGCTGGATTTGTTGTTCCACCGTCTGGCCGGGAACAATCGAAGCCAGGTTCAAGCGCGCGTCTTGGTGGATCGTCATCGAACCTGCCGCGCCATCGGGCGACGCGACTAAACGAAAGCGGCCATTGTTTTCCTCGGCCGGCGCCTGAAGCTCTTCATAACTGGGCGTCAGGCCCGGTCGCTCGGGCAATAGCCAAATCTGGTACAGGTGCAACCAATCCGTCTGCGATGGATTGAACTCGCTGTGTCGAATGCCGGTGCCCGCGGTCATGCGCTGCAGCTGGCCGGCTTTGATGATCGAGCCGTTGCTCATGCTGTCGCGGTGCTGCAAGGCGCCTTCGAGCACATAGGTAACGATTTCCATGTCGCGATGGCCGTGCATGCCGAAGCCCTGGCCGGGCTCGACAAGGTCATCGTTCATGACGCGCAACGAGCGAAAGCCCATGTGTGCGGGGTCGTAATAGTCGCCAAACGAAAAGGTGTGGTACGTGTTGAGCCAACCGTGATTGAAGTGGCCGCGCTCGGCTGCTTTGCGAATACGAATCATTGGCATCTCCTTTTTGTTTACATTCAAATTGTTTATATATCATGTAAATGGCCAAAAAAACCTCAATGTACATCGCTCCAGGGTCCGCGCAATTTTTCCAGCAAACGGATCAATTCCTTCACCTCGGCCTGCGCGAGGTGGCCCACCAGCTTCTGGTGCAATTCGGCGAGCGGTTCATCCAATCCGGCCAGGGTCTCCATACCCTTGTCCTTGAGCGCAACATAAATCACGCGGCGATCCTTTTCACAGCGCAGGCGATTCACGAGGCCGGCCTCTTCCAGTCGGTCAATAAGGCCAGTAATTCCGGGGACCACGCAGACGGTGCGGCTGGCGATTTCCAATATCGGCAACGGCTTTCCTTCGCCGCGCAAGATCCGCAACACGTTGTACTGCGACGGCGTGATGCCATGTTCCCGAAACAGGCGCGCGAACTGAATTTCCATCCGATCACTGGTGCGCACCAAGCTCAAGAGTGCTTCCTCATAGGCCGAGTCAAAAGGCCGCCGCTTTTTCAATTCGTGCTGGAGCTTGGGGTTGGTCATCGCGGAGCCCACTTTCATGAACATGACAATAGTTTACATATAAACTAACTGTTTGTCAAGTCTTTGTTGCCGATTTTTTCTGATTCCCAGAAATCTAAACACGGCGGCCTGTCGTCGTTGCCGTGCACCATCGTCCTACTGGCCGAATGGCCGTGTCGTGCCAAGCTCGTATAATCGAAGCATCGGATGATTCACACTTGTGCTTCTTCAACTCAATCGGCGGAGTGTTTCATCCGGCACGCACATTATTTTGACTGTCGGCTCCTCGCGGCAGGGATGTCCATTCGTTACGCTCAGAATCGACGACGTTCGTTTTGGCCGGCAACTCGATCGGCCTGCTGTGCTCGTTTCATCCTCAGCGGAAGGAGTATGCACCATGAAGATCAAGCGCAAAGGATCGGCATCGTGGCAGGGCGGATTGCGAGACGGGAAAGGAACCATCTCGACCGAAAGCGGAGCGCTGAAAACGTACCCCTATGGCTTCGCGTCGCGCATCGAAGGGCAACGCGGCAGCAATCCGGAGGAGCTGATTGCCGCGGCTCATGCGAGTTGCTTCGTCATGGCCCTCTCGATGATTCTTGGCGAGGCGAAGCTCACGGCCGAGCAAATGGACGCCACGGCCGAAGTGACACTGGAACAACTGCCCGACGGCTTCGCGATCACCAGCAGTCACCTGACGCTGAATGCGAAGATACCCGGGGCCGATCAGGCCACATTCGAGAAACTTGCCGCCAAGGCCAAGGCCGGCTGCCCGGTGTCGAAGTTGCTGAAAGCAGAAATCACTCTGGATGCGAAGTTGGTGAGTGAGTAATGAGTGTGAGGGGTGAGTGGTGAGCGAAGAAAGCCCGCGGACGGAAGTCCGTGGGAAATCCTGCCGGAGGACGTTTATGCCCAAGATGCAAGCGGTCCAGATCAGCAAACCGCGCTCTAACTTTGAGGTCGTCGAGCGGCCGATTCCCGACCCGGCGGCGAACCAGGTGCGCATCAAGGTCGAAGCATGCGGCGTGTGCCACAGCGACCAACTAATCAAGGACGGGCTTTGGCCCGTTATTACATATCCTCGGGTTCCAGGCCACGAAGTGGTCGGCCGCATCGATGCGGTCGGCAGCGGCGTCACAGCATGGAAGCCCGGCGAGCGCGTCGGCGTCGGTTGGCATGGCGGCCATTGCTTCGAGTGCGATAGCTGCCGCCGAGGCGATTTCCTCAACTGCGTTCGCGGTCAAATCACCGGCATCAACAGCGATGGCGGCTATGCGGAGTACATGATTACCCGGCAGGAAGCCCTGGCCCGCTTTCCGGCAGCGCTCGATGTGGTCGCGGCAGCGCCGCTCTTATGTGCCGGCATCACCACGTTCAATGCGTTGCGCAATAGCGGCGCCCGTCCCGGCGACCGCGTTGCGGTTCAGGGCATCGGCGGGCTGGGCCATCTCGGCGTGCAATTTGCGGCCAAGATGGGCTTCCACACGATTGCCATTTCCAGCGGCAAGGATAAGGCGGAACTGGCACGGAAGCTCGGTGCGGCCACGTACATCGACTCGGCCAGCAGCGATCCTGCGGCTGAATTGCAGAAATTGGGCGGCGCGCACCTGATTTTGGCCACGGCCCCAAGTTCGAAAGCGATGGCTTCCGTGATCAACGGCCTCATGCCGCGCGGCAAACTGCTCATCGTCGGCGCCTCCTTCGAGCCGATGCCGGTCGTCCCCGCCATGCTGCTTTCTGGGAAGTCGATTGCCGGCTGGCCTTCCGGCACAGCCCGCGATTCAGAAGATACGCTGAACTTCAGCGAGCTTACGGGTGTAATGCCGATGATCGAAACTTTCCCGCTGGCCAAGGCAGCCGAGGCCTATGAGCACATGATCCAGGGCAAAGCGCGCTTTCGCGTGGTGCTCACCGTAAGTTGACATGAAAGGGGCGAGCATGCCGCAGCCGGAGGATGGCCCCAAGCCGGGTTTGAGCGATTATTTGGCCGCGGAGCGTACGCTGCTGGCCTGGATTCGCACGGGGCTCGCGCTGATGGGGCTTGGTTTCGTCGTTGCGCGCTTTGGGCTCTTTCTGCAGCAGCTTATGGTCATCCGTTCTGAACAGCCAGCGCCGTCGCAGGGGCTATCGCCGTTATTCGGCACAGCCATCATTGCCCTCGGCGTGGCGGTGAATGCATTTGCGGGCTGGCGACATCTTCGATTGGTGCGGGGCATGCTGCGCGGCCAAGCCGCGCAGTCTCGCGGTACAGCCGTCGCCGCCGCGATTGCTTTCTTTTTGGCGCTCGTGGGCGCTGCCATGGCCATTTATCTGCTTTGGGTTCAGAATTCGATGCGGTCCCATGCCGAAAATGCCAGGGAGACAACCATGAACTTCGGTTCCAACAACGGGATCGTCGGCGTTCCGAGCAGTCACTCGATGGACGAGACGGGGGCGAAGGCTGCCGAATGAGCAAAGAACGATCCATTCCATGTCATCCGCTCTTTTTCCCAAGGAGACGCTCATGAAAGTCGGAATCCTCGGTTCCGGAGACGTGGCCAAGGCCCTGGGCGAAGGTTTTATCAAGTATGGCCATGATCTCATGCTTGGCACGCGCGATCCGGCGAAGCTAAAAGACTGGCAAGCGCAGCGCAAGAAAGCCCATGTGGGCAGTTTTGCCGACACGGCCAAATTCGGCGAGGTCGTGGTGCTGGCGGTCAACGGCAAGGTGGCGGCCGAGGCGTTGCGGCAGGCCGGGGCGGCCAACCTGGCCGGCAAAGTGGTGATCGACGCCTGCAACCCCATTGCCGACGCGCCACCGGTCAACGGCGTGCTAAAGTTTTTCACCAGTCTGGATGAATCGCTCATGGAGCGCTTGCAGCGCGAGTTTCCGCAGGCCCGCTTCGTGAAAGCGTTCAACTCGGTCGGCAACCGGCTCATGATCAACCCGCAATTCAAGGAAGGCAAGCCGACGATGTTTATTTGCGGCAATGATGACGCAGCCAAGCAGACCGTGCGCGGCATCTGCGATCAATTCGGCTGGGACACGGCCGACATGGGCAAAGTTGAGAGCGCCCGGGCCATCGAGCCGCTCTGCATGCTCTGGCTGATCCCGGGTTTCCTGCGCAATGAGTGGTCGCACGCATTCAAACTGCTGCAACAAAAGTAGAGGCCGTTTCAAAACCGTAGTTCCAAAACCGTAGCCGCAGGCTTTAGCCCGCGGTCAATTTGCAGGCTAATGAAATTTGACTATTTACTTGGGCTTTCGACGCTGGTTTTTACGCCGAAGGCGTTACATCCTAAAGCCCAGGGTTGCGGCGCTTCGCCGCTACCCTGGGCGGAGGACGATGCAACCCTTTCAGGGTTGATCGTGGGGCGACATCTCCACCCAGGGTAGCCGCGAAGCGCGGCAACCCTGGGCTGTGATATCGAACCCCGTTGGGGTTCCTTCGCCGCCTTCCTCACCCAAAAGTCCAAATAAAAAGTCAAAGATCATAAGCCTGCGGCTACGGTTAGCTAACTAATCAGCCGCGATGGATCAGTAGCACAGCTCAAACCACACTGCAAGCTTCCTCGAACGTCAGCCGTGGCGAGCGCGAGTGCAGCTTGCTCGCATCGCCGTGGCCAATATTGCACAGGAAATTTGATTTGACGGTGGTGCCGGCAAAGAACGCCGCATCCACCTTGGCATTGTCGAACCCCGACATCGGGCCGCAGTCCAGCCCCAGGGCCCTGGCCGCCAACATGAAGTAAGCGCCTTGCAACGACCCATTGCGCAGGGCGACGTACTCCAAGACAGGTTCCGGCAAATCTTTGAACCATGCTTTGGCATCGGTATGCGGGAACAGCTTCGGTAGCTGCTCGAAAAAGTGCACGTCCATGGCGATGATGGCGGTGGCTGGCGCCGCCATCGTCTTGTCCACGTTGCCGGGCGAAAGGGCCGGCTTCAGCCGCTCCTTTGCCTCCCTGGATTTCACGAAGACGATGCGCATCGGGCACATGTTGGCCGACGTCGGGCCCATTTTCGCCAGGTCGTAAACCTGCTGAAGCAGGGAGTCGTCTACCGGCTTGTCGAGCCAGGCAAAGTGCGTGCGCGCTTTGCGGAAGATCAGATCCAGGTCGTCGCTGCTCATGACGTTGCTCATGGTGATCCTCGTGAATGGGAGATCTTCTCAACCGCGGGCGTAGAACGGAATTTATTCCGTTCTACGAGCCGGCTTGAACGGAATCAATTGGCGAGTACGTTGCCTAGAACTTGTCCCTCGACTATCGGGAGAAGAATCCATGCATTCCCTGCGATGCTTGCTCGCGTCGTGTTGCTTCTTGATTGCCGTCACCGCTTCCTTCGCCGCCGAGCCCGCCAAGCGGCCCATGACCGTCGAAGACCTGTGGAAGGTCCAGCGCGTCGGGCCACCGACGATTTCGCCCGACGGCAAATGGTGCGCTGTCGAAGTCACGAAGTACGACATCGACAAGAACGACAGCAGCTCGCAAATCTGGCTGCTCTCGACAGATGGGAAGGTGCAGAAGCAACTCACGCACTACGGCGAGCTCACGCCGACTAACGAGCCGGAAGCGTCAGCGACGGCGGGAAAGAAAACCGTCGCTTACGCTTCCGGCTCGTCAAATATCAAAAACTCCAATCCCAAATGGTCCCCCGATGGCAAGCTCATTGCCTTCATCAGCAAGCGCGGCGGCGATGACGTGCCGCAGATCTACGTCATCGCGCTGGAAGGCGGCGAAGCCCGGCGGGTTTCGAAGATGCCGTTCGCTCCGTCGGCCCTGAAATGGTCGGGCGACAGTTCCACCATCTACTGCATCGCCTGGACCTGGCCTGACACGCCGGATGACGCAGCGTACAAGAAGCGCGAGCAGGAACGCAAAGACGCCAAGTCGAAAGCCGTGGTCATCGACAGCGCCCAGTTCCGCTACTGGGACAAATGGCTGACCGACGGGAAGCGCCCTTATGTCTTTTCCGTAGATGTGGGGGCCGGGCTGCACAAGAATCTCATGGCCGGCACCGGGCATCATCTGCCGGTGCAGGAGCCATCGGAGCAGCACTACGACGTGGCCCCCGACGGCAAGGAACTCTGCTACGTGTACGACAACGTGAAGGACCCGGGCCTCGATGTGAACCTCGATCTGTTCACGCTACGGCTCGATCAAAAGGACGCGAAGCCGAAGTGCATTACGGAGGATAACAAGGCGAATGATTGGAATCCGTCATACACTCGAACCGGCGAGGAAATCATGTTTCTTCGCCAAACCACGAAATATTTCTACGCTGACCGCGCTCGCCGGGTCCTACATGAACGGGCATCCGGCGTAAACAAAGAGCTTGAGGTAGAGGACAAAGATCTTCGCTTCAATGGCCAAGTTGTCTCAATCATAATCGACCATGAACCAAACCCACCTGTTGGAAAAGGATCCGGTGAGGATGCCGGACCCGAAGGAGTGTTTTTCGAGGCCGAGGACCATGGAAACGTACAGATTTTCATGGGATTCTACCCGAAGCACCCCATCGTTGCCCCAGTGACTCTTGGGCCCTGCGATCGTTCGCTTTCCCTTACCAGAAGTAGACAAAAAGAAGGAGTGCGCTGGGTATTGTTGCGATCGTCGCTTACGTTGCCGGCTGCGGTGCATGCTCCAGATAGCCTGCGCACCGATTTTTATGCGCAAAAACCGATCGACCATTTCAACGACGCCCCCGTCTCCCAATGGAAGCTCGGCAAAGTCGAGAATCGCACCTTCAAAGGCGCCGACGACCACGACGTGCAGATGTTCATCGTCTACCCGCCGGATTTCGATCCGGCGAAGAAGTGGCCGCTGGTGCAGATGGTGCATGGCGGGCCGCACAATGCGTTTCACAACGAATTCAGCTTCCGCTGGAACCCGCAACTGTGGGCGGCCCAGGGCTGGGTGGTGGCCATTGTCAATTTCCACGGCTCGTCGAGCTTCGGGCAGGAATTCACCGACAGCATCACCGGCGACCTGGGCACCAAGCCGATGGAAGACATCATGAAGGCCACCGACTGGTTCGAGCAGCAGCCGTGGATCGACAAGAACCGCATGGCGGCGGCGGGGGCCAGCTACGGCGGCTACATGATGGCCTGGTTCAACGGCCACACCGACCGCTTCAAGGCCATGGTCTGCCACGCCGGCGTGTACAACTGGCACAGCATGCTGGCGAGCGACGTGGTAAAGCCGCGTGAGCGGTCGCTGGGCGCGCCGCCGTGGGGCGACCTCGAGAAAATCGACAAGCAAAGCCCGCAGCGCTTCGCCAAGAACTTCAAGACGCCCACGCTCATCAGCCACGGCGAGCAGGATTTCCGCGTGCCGGTGACGCAGGGGCTTGAGTATTACAACACGCTGCGGCAAAAAGGCGTGCCGACGAAGCTGATTTACTTCCCGGATGAGAACCACTGGATCCTGAAGCCGCAGAATTCGCTGCTCTGGCACAAGGAAGTGTTCGCGTGGCTGGAGAAATATATCGGGAAGGGACCGACGCCTTGAGACGTGGATCAACTCGTTGCCGGCGCCGGCCATGTCGGCGTCTTTCGCGGCATTGAGCAACAAGTACCGGTTACACGCATGTACGACCTCTGTTGGCGCAAGTACTTTTCTGATAAAGACTTATAGGATTTGGTCACCGAGCGCGACAAACTCGTTGTCACGTTGCCGTCGTTGCCGTAAACGTCGAACCCCCAGCGCGTTTCGGCAACGAGTTGTAGTGCATTGCAGCTGTTTTGTTAGGCGGGAGTAGTTTAGCGGGGGACCCTTCCGGTCCCCTGCTAAACTATTTCTTCGTTTGCTTCGCATCCAACTGTTTCATTCCGGGCAGGAAGAATTCACTTACCAGCAAGCCCACGCCAAGCACGGTATCGGGGCCGACGAAATTTAACGGCATGCCCACGGAACTATGGCAATCGAGCCGGAAGCTCTTTCCGTCGTTACGGAGCCAATTGACATTCGGAAACAGCAGCTGGGTTGCTTCGTGCGCGTTGGGGATCGAGCCAATTTCGAATGAAGTGCCGGCCGGCTTTGCGTCCCGTGATGTGCGTGTCGTCGCGCGCACGAATTCCACCAAAGCCGGGGCAATCGGCAATATCTGTTTGAGCTCGGCCGCCGGATCGGTGTACATCATGCCCACCGCATCCGCCGGTTGGCGGACGAAAACTTTGGCCGTGTGCGCATCCGGCGTCCACGCCGGCAACTTACCCTGGCAACGCAGAACGAAGCCTTGCACCGGTTGCGGAAAGAACGAGAAGGCCAGCCAACCGTTGCAAATGGCGTAGCTTGGCGCAAAGCTGGTCGCTGGGCCGAAGTAGTGCTCATATATGTCAATACCGCGATAGGAGCGAATGCGAACGCGCGGCTTGGTTCCGAGCGGGCTGACCAGGTTCTTGGAGAGTTGTGCCAGTGCCGCTTTCGCTTTCTGCTCGTCGCGCAGTGAAAAGAGGAATACTTGTCCTGAGCCGAAGATGCCGGCAATGTTTTCACCGGGCGAGCTGTAGGTCACCAGCTTGTCACCCAGCGCTGAAACCAGTTCTTGCCGCAATCGCAAGTTCAGGGTCTGGTTCGCGCTGGCTTCCAGGTCGTCACGCCGGCCGCGCAAAAACGCGGCGAGGTTGGTCTTGCCCTGGCTCTCGTTTTCATTCGACGGCACCGCGATGAAGGAAAGGACGAGGTCATAGACCGCGTCGAAGTCGGCACGCAAGGCGCTCCAGTGAATCGCGTCGGCCGGCAGTGGCGGCAGTTCGGTAAACTTGAGCGGCTCGCGCTTCAGAATGCCCGGCGTGACGGGCGGGTTTTGCACACAATCGAATTCCAGCCAATCGCGCGACATGAGACCGTCAAAGCCCGATTGAAATGTTATCGTCTTCACGGCTGTGATGCCGAACGTTTCCATGTAGGCCCACGTCTGGGGCCAGTTGCTCGGCAACACCTTCGCCAGCCCTTGCATGAGGGCGGCATTATCGACGAACCCGCGTGTGATCGGCTTGAATTCCCGGAAGGCAATTGCCTTCTGGTACAAAGGATTCGCGGTCAACCCGGGGCCGGCGCTTTGCATTTGCTTGATTACTGCATCGAGCGGAACGGTCCCGGCATATACGGCGACATGCTCCCCTTCGATCCACCAGGCGATTCTGCCGGGCAAATCGTTCGAGAAGGCCGACGTAACATTCCGACCCAGGATCTGCTTCGAATCAGTTGTCAATCCGTCATGGACCGTCAATAGCCGAAGGGCTGCGAAGAGCGGCTCGGCCTCGCCGGCCGCGTTGGGCACGATCATCACGAGCCGGAAATCGGGGAGGAAGAGCCGTTGCGCCATCTGCATGCGCAGCGCATCCACCGTTCTGGCCAGTAGGCCTTGCCAATCGCCGCCCGGCTTGCTGAATTCTCCGCCAATCAGAAAGCCGCGCTTCGCAAGCAGAGCGGGTAATTGCACGACGGAGCGGAAATCGGCGCTGATCTTTTCAAGATTTTCCGGAGGTTGTGCCGCGCTTAGGCCTTTCCCCAAGAGGTGATCGCGCCACTCATCGAGCGCGAACTGGCCAATATCGTGGATCATGCCGCCCGTGTCGCCGGTATACACCTTGCCCCCGGCGGAGTTGTCATACGCGGCCTGGTGCGCCTGGATGCCGTCCCAACGGACGTAAAGCTGAGTGCTGGCGGGCAAGAGCTTTTCGGGCGGGTCGGCGGCTCGAACCAGCGGCGCGAATAGCACGATGATAATCGGCAGGGCGGTACGGAAAATCATGGCTTGCTCCGCGGAATTGACTGTAACTTGGAAAAAACGTAACGGCGGCTGGAAGCTGCCGCTACGTTGTAGCCTTAGGCTTTAGCGTGCGGCGGGCGACCGCAGGCTAAAGCCTGCGGCTACGGTTTCCAATTGCCGCACCATCACCCCTTTTTCGCCAGCAGCGGCAGATGCTCATACTTCGCGCCCAATACAGCCGCGCTGTCGCAGCGCAGCCATTGATCGAGTAGAGTAGCGTAGACCTGGCGGAAGTCGGTGTGATACTTCAGGTCGCCGAAATCGAGATCGTCGAGACGCGGGTGCTTGCCCACGAGGCCGGCTGCCACCGCTGGGCCCGCGACGAATTGGCAGGAAGCAGCGCCATGGTCGGTGCCTTGGCTGCCGTTCTCTTTCACGCGGCGACCGAACTCGGAAAACGTGAGCAGCAGCACCCGCTCGGCCGGGCCGGAGACATAGATTTCTTTGAAGAAGCCTTCAATCGCGGAACTCAAGCGCGCTAGCAGATTGGAGTGATCGGCAGCCTGGGCGGAGTGCGTATCGAAGCCGGCAAACGACACATAGTAGATGCGGCTAGCCCAGCCCGCGCTGATGAGCTTTCCAATCATGGCGAGCTTGGTCTGTATGTCATTTTCTTTGTCCGAGCTTCCGGGACGGCTATCCACTTCTTCGGGCTTCAGAATTTCCTTCAGCTTGTCCATACTCGTGTAAGCTTGCACTTGTCGCCGGCGCACGAAATCGGTTGCATTGCCTGCTTCCAAGGGCCCTTTTACTAAATCGTCCAGAAGCTTTCGGCGAGCCTTTTGCCGATCCTCCAAACCGGTGAGGTTGAGTTGAAACGGCTGATCTTTATTCACACTGATGACACCGCCGCCGGCGCCATTCAATGCCAGCGGCAGCGACGTTCGATTGCCGCCGAGATGGAGCGCGGGCACACTACCCTTGGCATCTTGAATCAGCGGCGTGGCGCGGGCCAACCAGCCGTCTTTCCGTTCGCGCTTCGGATCGGCCAATTGCCAGGTATCCATCGCTTCGAAGTGCGAGCGCTCCGGATTGGGGTAACCGACGGCCTGAACGATCGCCAGTTGCCGGTCTTGCAGCATCTTGTGCATGCCGGTCATGCTGGGGTGCAGGCCAAGTTGGTCGTCGATCTTGAGCACTTCCTTTTTCGACAAACGCAGCGTGGGGCGATTGCGGTAATAGAGATCGTCAGCATACGGGATGACGGTGTTCAGGCCGTCGTTGCCGCCGGCCATTTCCAGCACCACCAGAATGGTGTCTTTGCCCGGCTCGATAGCGTGGGCCGTCTTGGCGAAAAACTGCGGCACAGCGGCGCCAAATGCCAGGAGCGATGAACGAGCCAGGAACTCGCGGCGATTGATCATGGGACATCCTCCATTCCCGTATGCGGCGTCAGGCCAACTGATATTCCGGCATGCACATTATGGCGTGCACCGTCTCGCGAATGCGATTGTCCAGCGCCTTGTCCTGCGGCTTGCCTTCCGCGACGAAAGCGACAAGCCGGGCTTTTGCAGCCGGAGCGATTTCGCCATCGAGCAGATTCTCCGAGAGGCGCTCGACAATTTCCGTCGGCGACAGCGGTTTCTCATTGCGAAGGTAGGTAACGCAATCGAAAGCCGGGGCTGGTTCAACTGGTATTTCGATTGCCGCCGGCACGCCCAGCTCGCCGGCCACCTTGCGGGCAACGACAACGCTCTTGACGGGAACGCCGTCGGCGATGGGCAGCTTTCCCATGGCCACGCTGTCGGCGAAGTTGTGGCGCGCCAGGATTGTGGCATGATTGAGCCAATTCCTTCCGCCGGTCCAGCCACGCACGTTAGGCGGGGCGAATAGTGCCTGGCCCATCGCGTCCAGCGCATCCACGAACGCGCCCGGTGGCACCGGACCCGGCAAATTCGCCAGCACCATGCCCAGCACCAATTCCACCGGCGATTTGATGCGCTGCCGGTACGCGTGCTGCGAGAAGAAGAGCCGCGAACTGAGAATCGTTCGCAAGAGCGGTGCAACCTCGTATTTGCTCTTGTGGAACTGCTCTGCCAGCGGTTGCAGCAATGTCGGCGGTGGATCGGTTTCGCTTACATAAAAGCGATACAGCTTTCGTACCAGGAAAAGCGCACACGCCGGTTGTTCCAGCACGATGCGAATCAGGTCGTCCCCATCCCAGTTGCCCTTCTGGCCAAGCACCGTTTTCGGTCCAGAATCGTGCTGCTCCGGGTGGAACTCGAACTGGTCGCCGTGCGAGTCGCTGTTCCAGCCGGTGAAAGCCCGTGCGGTTTCGCGCACGTCGGCCTCCGTGTAGTTGCCGACACCGAGGCTGAATAGCTCCAACATTTCGCGGCCGTAATTCTCATTGGGCTGGCTTTTCACATTCTGATTGGAATCGAGCCAGATGAGCATGGCCGGGTCACGGCTGATGGCCCGCAGCAGCTGGCCGAATTGGCCGAAGGCCTGCCGCCGCTGCATTAGATTTTGGCCGAGCATGAGATCGGCCCGGCCGACCTTGGCAATACTGGTGGCGAAATGATTGTGCCAGAACAGCGTGAGTTTTTCGCGCACCGGATCGCCACTTTGCAACATGAAATAATGCCACCAGGCGCGCAACGAGTCTTCATCGCCCTTGCTTGCGAAAGCGCGGCCGGTGTCTTCCATCAGCTGCGCCCAGCGCATGGCTTGCGGAGATTTGCCAATCAGCCGATCCAGCGTGGCGTGCAAGCCCTCTTGCACTGCTTGGCGCAGAATGACGGACGATGTGCCGAACGAGGCCCGGCGGTAAAGATGGCAGGCCCATTTCCAGTTCCAGATTTCCGGCGGGGCGGCTTGCCAGGCTTGTTGGGGATCGATTTGCCGCAGATCATCGGGCAAGTTATCGGCCATGTGAGCATCCCTGACGGCCATTCCGAGCGAGTTGCCTGATTATGGCACGAGCACCGGCGAGATACAACGAAAAATTCAGACAAAACTGGTTTTTTGGGCGGCATGCAGGAAACTCGAATTGGCGGTTCGTTGCTTATTCTTCGCGCGAGCTGGCGGGTTTTAATGAACCACTAAGGCTGCCCACTGGTGGAACCTTGCACTGGAAAGCGTTGCAGCGCGGTAGTGGCGGCTTGCGTTTCTCGGGCCAATGGGTCGCCGGCAGCGAGTTTTCGCAAAATCGCCACCGCCGCCGGCGTGCCCATTCGTTCCAACAAGCCGATAGCGCGCATCTGCCGCAGGGCCTCCGGCGAGTGCACCAGGAACGGCTGCGACAGCAGAACACGCAAGCGCAGGCGAGTTTCCGGCGGCAGGTCGGCCTGGCGGGCGGCGTGCAGAGCGGCCGCGGCCTGCTCGCCCAGAGCAGCCAGATCGTGCGTCGCGGTTTGCCGTACCGCATAGCGATCGGCATTCAGATCGGCAATTAATTTCTGCAAGCGCTCGGCCGGAACCGGCGCCGCGGGTTTAAGCCGATCCTGACAAAGGGCTATCGCGTTTGCCGGGTCGGCCAGCAGTTGGTCCATGGCCCGGCTAGCGCTTTTGGCGTCCACCCCGAGATTCTTCCAGCAGACTTCCACTTCAGCATCGGTCAGATGCGAAGACTTCAAACGGGATTCGGTTATATCGGCCACGTCCCAAATCAACACGGTGGTGTCGGTTTGACCTGAGGCCAAAAAGGCGCCATCGGCGGAAAACGCCAGGCAGCGCACGCTGCTGCCGGCCAACAGTTTCTTTCGCACCCGGCCATCATCGGCATTCACCAGAACAATCACGTGTCCCAGCGACATGGCGAGAATTCGGCCATCCGGAGAGAGCACCGCAGTCCCGAATTCGCCGCTGGCACCGGCTTGCCAGTAGCGGGCGGTGCCGTGCATAATCCGTTCGCCCGAAGCGATTTCCCAGGCCTCGATCGTCGCTTCACCAGTGTAATGGGAAACGAGCCGTGAATCGCGGATTTGAACTTGCGGTGAATCCATTTCCTTCGGCCAGGAAACGGCCACCAGGATGTTGCCGGCTGTTAGTAGGAGTTGGGGAGGAGTTTCCTTGCCCACACGAAACAGCAGATAATCGCCTTCCAGACTATGGACGTCGATTTGCCAAGCGGTCGAACTCTCTTCTATCCCCTCGAATTGCCGCGGCAAGAACTCAAGCCGGTATGGCGGGGAGAACGCCTGCCTGGGTCCCGAGTCGGAAACCTTCAACTGGCTCACGAGTTTGCGCGAATCCAGGTCCCACTTTAGCCGCACGCAGCGGCGGTTGCCCACCGACTCACCCAAGCCGAGCAACGAACTGCCATCGCTCGAAATCGCAACCTGACCCGGGAACAGCATGACACCGGGCGGCAAGTCGAAGGCGCCTATCTCCTTGCCGTTCTTGGCATCGAACAGCCACGGAGCCTGCGCGCTATTTGGACTCGTGGCGTAAAACTGGCTCCTCGTCGGGTGTGCCACAATCCGGTCGCATGGCATTGGCGGAACTCGGTCGTGAACGAGCGTGCCGTCGGAAAGGTTCCAGGTACAAAACTGCTGACCGCCCAGCGCTGTGATTTGCCTATTGCCGGTGAATGCCAGGGCCGCAGGCTCGGCTGCCAGGCCGCCGCGGTCGAACATCGGCCGGCCCGCTTGCCAATCCCAGAGCGGTATGATCGGCCGCGAGCAAACGAAGGTCAATGTGCGGCCATCGGGAGAAAGGATGGGATCTCCGATTTGACTTTGCGGCACCGGAAACTCTTTCAATTTCTTGCCGCTGGCCACGTCCCACAGCCGCACCGCCGCTTGCGAGGAATCGATCGTCGATACCGTAATCAGATGCCGGCCGTCAGGCGTGAAATCGGCGGCCAGCACGATTCCAACCTGAGCTGTTTTCAACTTATTTACCACTTTTTGTATGGT
>DATGHS010000412.1:0-22166 GCA_035307785.1 Gemmataceae bacterium | reverse complement strand
AAGGTGCGTCCAGGGATTGCGGTCCGCTACCTCGATCTTGAGCGGCGTCGTGGAATTGGAGACGAGGGGGCCGTTTTGAGAAAATGCAATCGCGGCACCGAGCACGGCAACGGCCGCGGCGGCCAAGAGCAGTCGCTTCATGGGGAGAATCTCAGCGAAGGGCGAATATGAATGAGGCCGGTGCAATCAAAGTATACGCTTTTAGCGATGAAGGCTATGCTGGGCCGGGGAAAAGGAAAAGATCCAGGAATGCTTGCGGGTGCAGAAAGCAATTACAGCCTCATCCCCTCTCCCGACCCGCGAGGCTCGAAGACTCGCCTCGCGGCTTGTTGGATTTACATCTCATCCATCTGCACTTTTGCGTGGTCGCCGGCGCCGATGCGGTTAGCGAGATCGCGGAACATGTCGTAGTAATGCGGTTCGCTGCCGTGCAGGTGCTCGGCTTCGGAGATGAGCGGCATCTCATCGTCACGGCGAATGCCAAAGGACTTGACGATGCGGCGGAAAGGGCGGAGCTTGCGGGCGTAGACCAGAAGGAGCTTGTGTTCGTCGAATTGCACTTCCATGGCCTTGTCGGTGGCCATCACGGCGAGGCCAGTACAACCATCGTTCAAAAGCATGTCTTCGAATTCGCAACAGTAGCTGGCCAGGATCGGCGCGTCGATCTCGGTGCGGCGCAGGTCCTTGTGCTTGCCGCTGCGGCTGCGGTGGCTGGTTTCGAGAACGACGTCGACCACCGGGCCGAGCGGCTCGAGCAGAGCCAGGAACGTTTCGAAGAGCTTTTCTTTGGAAACCGAGGCGGCCAAAACGGGGATGCGGATGCGATGCTTAAAGTCGCGGTAGACCCCCTGTCGAAACCCTTCTCGTGGCACAACCGGTATTCCCGGACCCGGCCGGATGGCATCGGTCAGCCTAAAATCGCCATAACGATCGATCAGGATATGCCCATCGAACTGGCGAAAGTTCACTGTGGCCCCTTGCATTGGCGCATCCATTCTGAACTCCGCGGCATTCACCCCCGATCGGAATGCCACGGAAGAAATCCTTTACGTTGAATATAGTTCGCAACTGGCGTTCGCGCCGGCTGCTCGGCTTTATTCTATCTGGTCGGCAAGGGGCCAGATTCCGGATGGATCGTTCATTCGGGCTGTACGATCCATCCAGTCTACCCCGGCGTGCTTTCTTACCCCGGCGTCACAAATTTCTCTGCTTCCCTAGCTTCCCGGCGGCCGAATACATTAGTAACGTTCTGCCATTGGCTAAATTTGCCTATAAGGTGTAATATGTCCGGTGTTTCGGACGTAAACGCTGCCGGTCTTCGGGAGTTCCTTTCATGCGTCGCTTCAGCGCCTCGATCCTCTTCGGGCTGCTCCTCGTCGTTCCAGCTCTTGCCCAGCCGCCGGCCGAAGGAAAAATAATCTCCGAAACTTGGGACGCCGCTTATCTCGAAGGCGCTCGGGCCGGCCATGTTCACACGGTCACGCGGGAAATTGATACGGGTAACGGAATCGATCTCCGCACTGTACAGCAGCTCAAACTCAGCGTCCGCCGTTTCGGCCAACTCGCCGACATGCTGGCCGAGAAAATGACCGATGAGACTCCGACCGGCCTCTTGCTAGGCGTGCATTTCCGGATGATGGCGGGCCAGCAAACGGAATTGGAGCTTCACGCTCCAGTCCAAGACGGCTTCTTCGTCATCGACCTTGGCGGCAAGGCCGTCGCCGGGCCGCAAAAGGCTTTCAAGATTCCCTGGGACAAAGACATCGTCGGCCTGGTGCGGGAAGAGAATCTATTAAAGGATCGCAAGGCCGGCGACAGCCTCTCCTATCGGCTGTTCGAGCCTTCGGTCGTCAGAGTCGTCAAGGTGCAAATGGACGCAAAAGACAAAGAGAGGGTCAAGTTGAACGGAGGCGCACAAATATTACTGCGCGTGGAAGCGAAACCAGAGCGAATTGCTGATGTTCAGCTCCCGGCTCTAACGCTGTGGGTCGATAACAATGGTCGTCTCGTCGTCTCGGAAACCATGATGCCCGGGTTGGGCAAGTTGCGCGTCGAGCGCACCACCAAGGAAGTTGCGACTGCTCCAATTAACCCCTCCAAGCTGCCCGATATCGGTCTAGGTCAAGCCATCCCGCTCAATCAACGCCTCCCCTTTCCGCCGCACGGGCAAGATACCATCGTCTTTCGCGTCAGCTTGCCCGAAGATAAGGGCGATGATGTCACCACCGCTTTCTCCAAGGGAGATGGCCGGCAAGAGATCAAAAACGTCGAAGGCAAGACCTTCGAGTTGTACGTGCGTGCGGATCGCAAGCCGAATCCGAACGGCAAAAACGACAAGGTACGCGACGAATATATCAAGAGCAACTTCTTCCTCACCAGCGATGATCCGAATGTGCAGGCATTGGCGAAGAAGGCCGTCGGTAATGCAGCCACCGACTGGCAGAAAGCGCTCAATATCGAGCGCTGGGTCCACAACAACATGAAAATCGTGAACTTCTCGATTGCCATGGCCCCGGCCAGCGAGGTGGCCCGGAACCTGGCGGGCGACTGCACCGAGTTCTCAATGCTCACGGCGGCCATGTGCAAGGCCGTGGGCATTCCAGCGCGCACTGCGATCGGCTACATCTATTATGAGGATGACGCTCGCAGGCCAATGCTCGGCTTCCACATGTGGACCGAGGCGATGATCAACGGCGGCTGGCAAGGCCTCGATGCCACACTCGGGCTCGGCGGCGCGGGCTCGGCCCATATCAAAATCACCGATCATAGCTGGTATGAAACGCGCTCCCTGGCCCCGCTCTTGCCGGTCATGCGCGTGATGGTTGGCAAACCGCAAATCGAGGTGTTGAAGATTGAGAAGGATAAGTGAACAATTCAAATTGAATTTTCATCATTTTTTGCATGGAATCGGGCCTGTCGCTCGTCTATATTTGCAGGGCAAGGACTTTCAGCGCAAACCCTCCCCAGTTCCTGCATTCTTTCGGCAGCATTCACTCCGGTCGGCACTATTTGTGAGAACTGCCGCACCGGCCCGTCTGTTAAAAATGTGCAAAGAAGGCGATTTTCCAGGAGCATTGTGCAGACTTCCGGATCATAATGATAACTCCGGAATTCGCAGGAATGTGCCTGCTTTGCGACTGGCCGCAGAGGAAGCTCGATGAGCCAACGGGAATTATCCCGTTCCGGCGCCGCCCCGCCGGCCGATCTCGCTCAGGCCACGCCCAATGGCCACGCTGCCACTGCGCTCCCTTGGGAAGCAATTCTGCCGGCTCTCTCCTCAACCCAACGGCAAGCGTTACTTGACCTGGACTGCCGAAAGGCAACGGCGACAAATCACGTTCACCGAACCGACCGCAGCCAGTTTTTTTTCAATCGCCTGCTGCACGGCCCGGCGTCGGATCTGCCGCCGCTTGTCTTACATGATCTCGAATGGTTCGATGCGGGGCTCGATGCCGATCAGCGCAGTGCGGTTGCGCTGGCCCTACAGACGCCCGACGTGGCCGTGATTCAAGGCCAAACCGGCACCGGCAAGTCGCGCCTCATCGAAGAAATCATTCGTCAGGAGGTGAAGCACGGCCAGCGCGTTCTGTTCGTCTCGCCAACACGGGCAGCACTCGACGTGGTTCTGGAGCGGCTGGAGAAATCAGCCTGCGGACTGCTGCTGCGTTGCCTGGCCCCCGACGAAAGGGCCGAACGCTTGCTGCCGGCCGGCCGCAATTGCACCTGGCCCGCTTACGAGCGACAGGTTCGCGAAGATGCAGTGCAGCAAGCGGCGAGGCGTTGCCGAGAACTTGAACAACGCCTGGCTCGACTTCAGGGCGACGAGCCGATCCTGAATGAACTCGGCGAATTGGCACGCTCGCTCGCTCAGCTGCAGGACCAGATCAACGACGGTGAAGGGCGACACGCGGCGATTCCGGCCGAAGTTCACCATGCCGCCTCGGCCGAGGCTGATTGCGAGGGAACCGATCCGTTTCTTTGCGCCATAATTACTCTCCGCCGCGAGTCGGAACGGCGATTGGGCGAGTTGAATTTGTCTGCCGTCCGGCTGAATGAGCAGCGGGCGAAAGTGCAAGCCGAGATCCATCGTCTGGACCAAAATCTTAAGGAGCTAGCGCCACTGGCCGACGCGCAGGAACACAGTCACTGGTTCTCGCTTACCTGGTGGAAACAGCGCAGCCAGGCGAAAAAGCTTGGCGACGTGCCGGCGAAAATGCGCGAAAAACAGGAGCTTCTTCAAAGCGCACGCTTGGAACTCGAAGAGTTGAATCGGCAACAAGCCGCGCTCGAGCAAGAGCAACAGCGGCAACAACAGGAATGGCAGCGCGAATGCGAACAGCGCATCACCGACGAGATCCAGCGCCGCCAACAGATTTGGACCGACGAGAAAGCCCCCTTGTTGCGTGACCAAGCCGCGCTGGAAGAACGCTGGGAGAAACGGAAGCACGATCTGTCGCATGAGGCACCCCAGCTCCAATTCTGCACGGTTTCCGCTCACGAATTATGTCGGAATGAACTGCAAACTCGTGTGGCAGAAACTCGCTCACAATTCGAATATTTCTGCCACTTGCGTGAATTCCTGCCGCGCTATGCGGGGCAGATCCTCGCCCGCCTGCGCGAAGCAATTCAAGTCGTCGCGATGCCGCTCTCAGCTTGTGCCGACGACAAGGCAATGCGCGAGGTCGGCGGGGATCACCCGTTCGATTTATTGATCGTGGATGACGCGCATCACTTAGCGGAGGCGGACCTCTTATCCATAGCGCGCTTCGCGTCACGATGGGTATTGGTCGGTGAGCCAGTGGGAAGTTCCGCAAGTGAAAACGCCGGCCAGCGCCGTTCCGCGGCTTCGCGTGGCCGGCATGGGGCTTCGACGAGATCAATCCCGCTGCCCCGACTTACGCAATCGTTACTGTGGCCGATCTGGCGCCTGGAAGGCCAGCGCTTGTGTTGTCGGATGTTGCCGCTCTCGGCCGACGAACGACGCCGGCTCGAAGTCGAACCCGTGGCCGACTCGCCGGAAATCGAACTGCATATCCTTTGCCCGGAACAGGCGGAGCCGAAGCTGGCCGAAGTGACGTTCCCGGCAGCCTTCTCGCTGGAACATGCCAAGCTCTTTCTGTTTCGCGAACTCCAGGAAGTGCCAGTGCCCGCGCGCCTGCCGCGCTGGGAGGAAACCGGCAACCAGATTCGGCTGATTTGGTCCGAGGAAACCGCTGGCCGGAAGGTCGAATATGCGCCCGGCGTGGTGGAACATTTCTCCGACCGTGTACCGGGGCGTACCATCGCCATTTCCTTCAACTGCGCCGCCGGCTGGGATCGTGCGCGAGCGGAGCAATGGCTTCAACGGCACACGCGCCGCATGGATACGGGCCGAGCGGTGACCTTGCACCGCTGGCACCGGCCGACGCCCGCTTTGGCTGGATTGCTGGCGGAATTCGGCATTGTTGAATCGCCCGTCGGAATTCGGCCCGAGCAGAAAAACCTAGCAACCGTCGAGTTCATCCCGGTGCCCGGTTTCAACAGCGATAACGCGCAGCGCCGCCGTGGTGAGCATATTCACAACTGCCAGCCGCGGCGTTTGCCCGTGATGCGGGGCGGCGCTGGCCTGGAACTTGATTTGGCCGACCCCAAGCACCGTGACCGGCTGCCGCCGGAGCTGCGCTCCACGCTGCCGCCACGCGGCTACGTCAATCTGGCCGAGGCCCAGGCAATCCTGCGCCTGCTCGACGACAAACTTGAAGATTGGGCTCGAAACGCGGAAGGACTGCACATCGCGATTCTCGCGCTCTACCGAGCGCAGGCCGAATTGCTTCGCCACATGCTGCGCTCCGAAGCGATTACCGTGCCCGAGTCGATTCGCCTGACCGTGGAATTCGCCGGCGATTTTCACCAGCAGGAATGCGACCTGGCGATCCTCAGCCTCACGCGCAGCCACGAGCGCCGGGCCGTGACTTTCGGCGATGATCCCGCACTGCTGCGCCTGGCCGTCACGCGCTCGCGGCAACGCATCCTCTTCGTCGGCGACCCCGGCACTCTCTCCCGCCGCAGCCAATGGGAAGGCCCGCTCGATCATCTCGATGAAGCGCTGGCCCAACGTGAAAAGACGTGGGTGACGGCGCTGGTCAAGAATCTTCAAGGCGGGGGGCCCGCCGCGATTCTGCTGCATGAAGGGCCGCCGTGAGGCAGTATCGATCACCTTCTCTTGATCCTGAGTCTATGGCCGTTTTTCCAAATCGCTGCTGGCAGGATGCCGCTCGTATAATGCAGTAAGCAGATCGTACAAGCCAGGAATTCTTCAGTCAGGAGGCCGCCCATGCCCAGCGCTACCGCACCCGTTTCCGGCAGGCATATCATCGGTGGAAAGAATGTCACTTCGGCCAAGCAATCGTTCGAGAGTCACAACCCCGCCAACTGGAACGAGGTCGTCGGCACCTTTCCGCAAGGGACCGAGGCCGACGCCCAGCATGCGGTGGCGGCAGCGCGAGCGGCGTACCCGGCCTGGCGGCGGACGAGTCGCATCTATCGCGCTGAATTGTTCGACAAGCTGGCTCACCTCATTCATCGCGACGTCGATGCCTTGGCCCAACTCATGGCTCGCGAATGCGGGAAGGTGCTGACCGAGTGCCGGGCCGAGGTGATTGAAGGTTTGCACATGGTGCAGTACGTGTTCGGCACCGGCCGTATGCCCATTGGCAACATCGTGGCTTCGGAAATTGCGGAGAAGGATGCGTTCGTTCGCCGCAAGCCGTGGGGTGTGGTGGCCGTCATCACGCCGTGGAACTTCCCCTTTGCCGTGCCGCTGTGGATGCTGTGTCCGAGTCTGCTTGAGGGAAACACCGTTATTTTCAAGCCCTCGGAAGACACGCCGGCCATCGGGCAGAAGCTGGCGGAGTTATTTCAGGAAGCCGGCTTTCCGCCGGAAGTCTTCAACCTGGTGCACGGTGATCATGTAGTGGGCGAAGCGCTGGTGCGCGACCCCGGCGTCAATGTCGTGCTCTTCACCGGCAGCTACGAAGTGGGCAAGCGCATTCAGCAGCTTTCGGCCGAACATTACGACCGCATTGTCGCGGCCGAAATGGGCAGCAAAAGCGCCGTCATCGTCTGTGCCGATGCCCGCATGGACCTCGCCGTGATCTCCGGCATCATCAGCGCGTTCAAGACCAGCGGCCAGCGTTGCGTCTCCGCCGGCCGGATTCTCATTCACGAATCGATCTTCGACAAGTATGCCGAGAAATTCGTGGCCGTGGCCAAGCGCATTCGCATCGGTGAACCGCTCAATGCCGCGTGCTTCACCGGCCCGGTAATCCACAAAGGCAGCGTGGAAAAAGTGCTGCAGTACAACGAACTGGCCAAGAAGGAAGGCGCCAAGATCCTGCTCGAAGGCGGCTGCATGACCGATGCCGAGCATGCCCAGGGTTGCTACCTGTCGCCGTTCGTTTATCGCCAGGAGTACAAGCCAGGGGCGCGCACCATCCGCGAAGAAGTCTTCGGCCCGCACCTGGCGCTGATTCCATTTCGCGACAACGAGCACGCGGCCCAAATCTACAACGACACCGAGTACGGACTGTCGCTGGCCGTCGTTACTGAAGATTACCGGGCCATGCGCTACTTCCGCGACGAATGCGAATTCGGCATGGGCTACGTCAATCTGCCATGCATCGGCGCCGAGGTACACCTGCCCTTTGGCGGAGTGAAAAAGAGCGGCAACGGCCACCCCAGCGCCGCCGGACTGGTGGAGACCGTCATGCACAAGATTTCGTGGACCGTCAACCACGGCACCGAAGTGAAGATGGCCCAAGGGCTGACGACGGAGGTGTGAGCGCATCCAGGGCTGTCGCTAACTTTGTTGCAAAATGCTAGGATATTTGTTGGGGTATTCCTGCATGAGGCCGGCTCAGGATGGCGAAGAAACCCATACATCGCGGCCGGCTTCAGGCTCAAGGACCAGGCACCGAGCAATCCGAACCGTGGGCGGAGGAAGGCGCCAACAAAAAGTGAAATGCTGGAAAAGCTTGAACGATTGTGGAACAAGTTGACCTCAAATGAACAAGAAGAGCGCGCTGAATGTTTTGAAAGGGCCCGCGATTTTATCAGGCAGGCTCCGCCGACAGGTATCGATGGCCACGTAACTAAGTCCAAAATGACCCAGAAATCGCGCAGATTCTTAAGATCATCCAACCGAACCAAAGAGAATACTTGATCCGACTGTTGCAAACGAGTTTTTTGCTTAATGCTGAGGCAGCCTTGGCGTTTCTGGCCGGTCAACACGAGGAGATGATTCAATGGTTGTTTGGACGGGCGTTCAGAGCATTCGTTGTCCGCGCCATCAACACGTTACATTACATCCAAACTCGTGACCCGATCAATTTGCTCACCGCTGCTCGAGGTCGCGACCTGTACTTCCTTATTCAGCAACTTAGCTGGCTGATGAAGCTTTGCTTCCTGACGGAGTTGGGATTCAGCTCGGATGAGCAAAAGCAGATCGTAACGCGAAACCGAAGAGCACAGTTCATCCATACCGCGGCAGTCCAGTCGTTGAACGCGGCCTCGATTTCCTAGTGAGCCAGCGCCGTCCTAGTGTGAGCCCGGATCAGATTGCAATTTAGGTCTCAATTGCCCTCGCCACGCGCGGCTCACTTCACGCCGGCTTTACCTCCGGCACCTCCGCGCTGTCCGTCGCCTCCTTCTCCAGCAAGATCAGCGAGTAGCCCACCCAGGTGTTGCCGCTGCCGCCCATGGGCGTCTCGCGCACGGGCTGCCAGCCTTTGCGTAGCAGTTCCGGCAAGTCGTAGCGCTTGCGGGCAGTCAGGCCGTAGGGCAGGAATTCCTCCTCGCCCAGCACTTCCTGGCTGCAACCGTTGCTGCAAATGATAACGTAGCGGTATTTCTTCATGGTTCGTCGGTCCCCAACGCTGCCCACGGATGAACACGGATTTCACGACACGGATTGGCACAGATCAGACAATAATCTTATTGGAATACGTGTTCATCCATGTTATGAAGTCCGTGCTTATCTGTGGGCTAATCGGTTCCAATGCGGATTCATAAAATCCCCCACTGAAGCAGCTAACGGAACAGCAGGAGACCTTTCGTGCCCTTGATCGTGCAGAAATTCGGCGGCACCAGCGTGGCGACGGCGGAGCGGATTATGGCGGCGGCTCGCCGTGCGATTCGCGCGAAACAGGCCGGCAACCAGGTGGTCGTGGTGGTCAGCGCCCGCGGCGATACCACCGACGACTTGATCGAACTCGCCCAGGAAATCAGCGATCAGCCGCCGGCACGCGAAATGGACATGTTACTGGCCACTGGCGAGCAGATTTCCATCGCTCTTTTGGCGATGGCCATCCACACCCTCGGCGAAACGGCGCTCAGCTTCACCGGCGCGCAAGTCGGCATCGTCACCGATAGCACCCACACCAAGGCCCGCATCAAGAGCATCACCACCGACCGGTTGCGCAAAGCGCTGCAGCAAGGCAACATCGTCATCGTCGCTGGCTTTCAGGGCATCGACGAGGATTTTAACATCACCACCCTGGGTCGCGGCGGGTCCGACACTACGGCCGTGGCTCTCGCAGCCGTGCTCAAGCACGACCCGAAGCTGAATGCCGAAGTCGGCTGCGAGATTTATACCGACGTCGATGGCGTTTACACCACCGACCCGCGCTTGGTGCCGGAAGCGCGAAAGATGGATTACATCAGCTACGATGAAATGCTCGAACTGGCCAGCGCCGGTGCTGCGGTCATGCATTCGCGCAGCATTGAATTTGCCAAAAAATACGACGTGCCGGTGATGGTGCGCAGCAGCTTCAGCGACGTCGAAGGCACTTGGATCGTGCCGGAAGCGGACTGGATGCACGCCAGCGCCGTCTGTGGCGTGGCCATGGTGAAAGATGAGGCCCGCATTCTGCTCGACGGCGTGCCTGATATTCCCGGCGTGAGCCATCGCGTCTTTTCGGCTCTGGCTGCGGCCAACCTTGTGGTGGACATGATCGCGCAGGGCCTGGGCAGCGATGGCCGGGCAGCCATCGGCTTCACGGTGACGCATGGCGAGTTAAAGGCAGCCCTCAAGGTTCTACAGCCGTTGGCCAAAGAGCTTGGCGCCCGCGTGCAACAGGCCGAAGAGTTGAGCAAAGTATCCGCGGTGGGCAGCGGCATGCGCACGCACACCGGCGTGGCCGAAAAAATGTTTGCCGCCCTTTCGGCCGAGAAGGTGAACATGCACATGATCACCACCGGCGACATCAAGATTTCCGTGCTGGTGGATAAGAAAGACGGCCTGCGCGCCGTGCGGGCCGTCCATCAGGCATTTGAACTGCACCAACCGCGCCCAGGCATTGGACTTCCGGCCCCAGCCAATGCACTCGCTTATGCTTTGCACGACACCGGCGAAGGCGAGTCGAACGGCCGGGAACTCATGACCCGCATTCAGCACCTCAGCAGCATGGAAGACATCGTGGTCAGCGACATCCGCCTGGCCACGAACCATGGCGAAATAACGGTTTACGATCTTCCCGATGAGCCGGGCAACTGCTCGAAGATATTTCAGGCGATCGCGGCCAATGGTATCATTGTCGATATGATCGTGCAAAACCTGGGCAATGCCGGCCGGGCCGAGCTTTCGTTCAGCGTCCCACGCGATGATCTCACCCGCGCTCTGAAGCGGACTCAAGATGTAACGCGGGAAATCGACCCCGGCATTCGCGTGAAGGGTGATGCCGACATCGCGGTGCTGTTCGTCTTCGGCGTGGGCATGCGCACGCATACTGGCGTCGCCCGCCGCATGTTCGGCGCGCTGGCCGAGAAGAACATCAACATCATCATGATCAACACCAGCGAAGTGTGCATCAGCGTGGTGGTTGAGCGCACCCGCGGTGAAGAAGCGCTGGCGTGCTTGAAAAGGACATTTGGAGTGGATTGATTTTGAGCCCGCAGCGCAAGCAAGGTGCCTCCCTTGCTTGCGCTGCGGGCTCCAGCTAGCGCTTATACTGCAACCCCAAATAGAATTGCAGCCGCTCCAACCACGGCGTGGTAGGGGCGCCATCCAGGTAGCGGTAATACTTCGCCCCGATGTGGAATTGACCCGTGTCGGAAAGCGGCATGGCCAGACGCACGTCCTGATTGAGCGTGTCGTGTTCGTCTGGAGCGCCGGCGAAATGCGTCTCTTGTGTGTATTCGAGATTGAAGATCCGCCAAACCGGCCACTTCGTGTTGATCTCGTAAAAGCTACGGATCCGCTCTGGCACAGTATCGACTATAGTTGAGTCATAATTCGTCACGCTTCTTCCACCGCGGATTTGGATTTCGCCGCCGAGCCACGGCGGCAGCTTCCAGCCGATGCCCGTGCGGCCCACCACCTTGTAGGCTTGCCGGTCGGCGTCGTCGCTGTTGGCCCCGAGCTGGCCGACGAGGAAGAAACGGTCGTTGAGAGGCATTTTCACGGTATCTTCGTGTTGCCAGCCATTGCGGCGAACCGGCAAATTGGCATCGGGATCGGAATCGATCAGGACCACTTTGGAATTCAGATTGGCCACCTCCAGGTCGCGCTGCCAGCCTACGGATTGCTTGGCCCGTTCGCCGCGGAAGCCCATAGCAAAAAGAGTTTTGTCAAACGCGTTCGCTGGTGCCGAATTTTTCTGGATGACTGGTGTTGGCGATGCGTCCCCCGATGAAGGGATCGCAAATGATTGAACCGCCGGGCTGTCGGGCAGTGTCGGCCTTTCTCCCGGCAAGATCTTCCAAAGCGTTCGGTCAAATTCGAGCCAGCCATTTCTAAGGGAAGCCCACTGGGGATCGTATTCCACTACGTAACTAAGTCCGGCCCCGCCGCCAAGGCCAAGTCCAAGAAGGAAGTTTTCGGTTTCCGGCGCTTTAATCCGCTTCAGTTCAGCTTTGTGAACCAAGTCCGAAGCTTGCGGCCACACTGCTAAGACAGCCAGCATTACGCAGGGACCCATAACGACTGGCAACCTCCACACACCCGGACATCCATGATCCCGGCACGCCGACCGCGCAGGGGTTCATAGCAATCGTACGGCTTTTGTCAAAATAAATCTGCGACGAGAAGAAATGGGCAAACTGCATTTACCCAGCTTGCCTAAATTGAGGGGCACGTTGAAAACGTGCCCCACGAAAGCGCTTACGCCTTTTCCCTGGGATCGCCCTGTTCGAGCACCTTTTTCGTTTGCTGCTCGCGGTATTTGTGGATTGCTTCGCGGAACTTCGGGTGCTTTCCGCCGAGCATCGTGGCGGCCAGAAGAGCGGCATTGATGGCGCCGGGCTTGCCAATGGCCAGCGTGCCCACCGGAATGCCGGCCGGCATCTGCACAATGGAAAGCAGCGAGTCGAGACCGCGCAGCGACTGCGATTCGATGGGCACGCCCAGCACCGGCAGCGCGCTTTTGGCTGCGCAGACCCCGGCCAAATGAGCGGCCCCGCCGGCAGCGGCAATGAGCACTTCCAGCCCGCGACTTTCGGCACTACTGGCATACTCAAAAACTGCGTCCGGCGCGCGGTGGGCCGACAGCACGCGCACATCATAAGGCACGCCCAGCGAATCCAAAGCTTGGGCGGCGTGCTGCATGGTGTCCCAATCGGAACGTGAACCCATGATGATGCCAACGAGTGGTGTCATATTAGAAATCCAAATAGGTCCCGTCTGCCGGGCGGGACGAGTGCCCGAATTCAGTGCCGCCCGGCAAGCGGCATCTACGTGTACATATGGGCAAGGCGGGACTTGAACCCGCACCCCTTTCGGGACAGGCTCCTAAGACCTGCGTGTCTGCCATTCCACCACTTGCCCATTGTCTGCATTCTAGGCTGGTGAGTGGTGAGTGGTGAGTGGTGAGTGGTGAGTCGTACCTCTTGATTTCCCGACGTTTTCGCTGTCCAAACGATTTTTGGGCCAATTCGCCTTTTTCATCACCACTCTCCAGTCACCCTCTCACCACTCACTAAGTCAAAAATTTTCCAAGCAAACAGGCAAAAATGGCAGTACAATTGTTTCAGCTAGAATTTGCCGCCCATTTTGCCGATTCCGACAGCGAAAATCGGCCGGGCCAGGGAGAACACCGGCATGCCGGCGGAAACGAAACAAGCCCCCTCCGAAATCGGCGATTACGAATTGCTTGCCAAGATTGCCGAAGGCGGCATGGGCACGGTGTACAAAGGTCGACGGAAGTCGGATGGCCTGACCGTCGCTATCAAGATTGTGCCGCCGCAAACCGCCAAGAACGCCGTGCTTATGCAGCGCTTCAAACGCGAATTTGACGCGGCCCGCCAGCTCGATCATCCCAACATCGTGAAAGCGATCGAATATTGCGGCAACGTGCCCACGCCGTTTCTGGTGATGGAATTCGTTGAAGGCGAGTCGCTGGGCCAGAAGATCGAGCGCGAGGGTAGACTCAGCGAGGCCGAGGCCGTGCGCATCATGGCCCAAGTTTGCCAGGGCCTACACCGGGCGCACAAGCAGGGCATGATCCACCGCGATGTGAAGCCCGACAATGTGTTGCTCACCTTCGACGGCGTCGCCAAGCTCACCGATCTGGGCCTGGTCAAAGACAGCGAAGATGAAATGAACCTCACGCGCACCGGCCGCGGTCTCGGCACGCCGCACTTCATGGCCCCCGAGCAGTTCCGCAACGCCAAGAATGCCGACGTGCGCTGCGATGTGTATTCGCTGGGCGCCACCCTGTACATGATGGTCACGGGCAAGATGCCGTTCGATGGCTGCGGGCCGCTCGACGCCTGGATGAAGAAATCGAGCAACGAATTCCCGGCCCCGCGCAGCCTTGCGCCCGAGCTTTCCGATCGGTTGGATGCGGCCATTCGCCGGGCCATGAGCGCCAGCCCCGAAGTGCGGCCCGCGTCGTGCCGGGAGTTCATCGAGGATGTGACCGGCCAGAGCACGCGCGCCGCCCCGACGACACTCTCGGCCGGCGATCTTTGGTACATGTTCTACAAGGACGACGAGGGCGAAAACCACACGGTGAAGGGCACGACGGAGAACATTCGCAAGGCATACCAAGATGGTTTGCTTGGCGATGCCAGCAATATTCGCGCGGCCCGCACCAAGATGGGGCCGTTCCAGGCGCTGCACACGTATACCGAGTTCCAGGATTTGGTTGCTGAATTGAAATTGGAAAAGACGAACGAGGCCGCACGCGACACAGTCCCGGTGCCCTCCGAAGTGATTCGCCAGTGCGTGCCTTCCGCGGTTTCCAATTCTTCAGACGGAGTGCGCCGCCCTGCCCCATCGACGATCTCCAACGTTCGCGGCGATTCGAAGGGGCTGGATGCGACCATCGCCTATTCTTCAAGCAATCGCATTGCCTTGCCTGGCTCCGGACAGATCGGTTTACCGGCCCCAAGCACTCCGCAAGCCGGCTTCGACTGGAAATTCTGGATCAGCGTATTCGCAATCGCCATTGGCCTTTCCGTTCTTATTGCACTTTTTCTGCCGAAATTCCTGAAGTAGCCGATACCAGGCAGCGGAATTTGCAAGCATTCCGCTGTAGGTCCATCGGAACCGCCTGCGAATTCTGCTACCGCTTTTCGCCTAACTGGCGAATCCTTATCGGGCATGCCCCCATTAGCGGCTTGAGTGTGCGGAACGGGCACGTGTAGCGGTTATATTGCTGAAGTGCGGACTCTGCGCAACCGAAACAACTTAGCGTGACGGGGACCGTCCCTCTTCGCGGGCAGGAGGGTCGCATCGCATCACCGCGTACTTAATCGGGAAAACCCACCATGTGTTGGAAAACCGTGCTGGTTAGGAGTGTCGTGCCGGTTATTCTGTTGTTTGGCATCGTGGGAGCGGCCAAGGCGGCGCCGCCGACCCCCGAGCAGATCTTCCCGGCCAATTCAGTGCAATTCTGCGTGCTGTCCGACGCCAGCCGCATGACCGACGCCTGGCTGCAAACCTTCCTCGGCCGGCTCATTAATGATCCGCAGATGAAGCCGTACATGACCGATCTGAGCACCAACATGCGCGGCGTCAATTTCCTGCTCGACACGATCGGTTTGGAATTTGATACGGTGAAGGCCGCAGCCGGTGGTGAAATCGGCTGGGGCCAGATATTGGACGAAAACAAGCATATATCTTCGGTCTTAACCGTGGACGTGAGCGGCCGTCCTGCCCAAGCGAACGCGCTGTACACGGAACTTTTCAAGAAGCTCAGCGGCCAAGGCGGGCGGTATTCCGAGCGAATCCTCAACGGCGACAAGGTGCTCGTGGTCAGCTTGCCGAATGGCAAAGAAATCGTCTACGGTTTGAAAGATCAGGTCCTGATTATCAGCGATTATTTGCCCACGGTGCAAGGGATGCTCCCGCGCTTCGCTGGCCCGGCTCCGAGCAGCCTGGTGAATGTTCCCGCTTTCCAATGGGTCCGAAATAAGACGCAAAGCCAGGCAGGCGAGACGAAATTCGTGCGCTGGTATTTCGATACGATGGGCCGTTTTGAAGCCAAGAAGATCCAGTACCCGCCCGTCGGCAAGAAGCAAGCAGCTGTGGACGTGATGCGCGGCGAAGGGCTGGATGCCTTCAAGGGCACCGGCGGCGCCGTCGGCTTCATGACCAATAACACCGACATCCTGATCCGCATCGCCGCGTACGCCCCGCCTCCGTACCGCAACGCCATGCGAATGCTCCGCTTCCCCAATGAATCGCCCATTGCGGCCGAGCCGTGGGTGCCAATGGGGTGTTCGACCTATGGCACGGTCTGCATCGACTTCCTGAACGCCTTTGATTCGTTCGACACGCTGTTTGAGCGGCTAGTGGACGAAGAGCCGGGTACCTTCCAGAAGATCATGAAGGATCTGAAGGAAGACGCCGACGGCCCGAAAGTCGACGTGCGCAACGAGATCATGGCCCAGCTTGGCAATCGTCTAATCGTTCTCAATGTCAGCTTGGAGCCGGACCAGCAACGGCCGGAGCGCTTTCTATACGCGATTCCGGTGAAAGATGCGAACGCCGAGAAGATCTTGGCGGAGGGCATTCGCAAGGCATTTGAGCCCGACCGCCGTGTGACCAAGCGGCAAGTCCAAGGCCTAGCGATCTGGCATTACGAACCGAAGCAATCCAAGAAGAAAATGGCCAACGGCCAGCCGCGCAAGACGATGCTGCCGCCGATGGACATTACCGTGGCCCAGGGCTATCTCTTCATCACGACGCTGCCCGAATTGCTCGATCAGGTGCTGGCTCGTAGCAACCAGAAGAGCCTGAACGATTCGCCCGAATACTTGCGCATGATGAGCGAACTCGCGCGCCTGAACCCGGGCCCTGCCAATTCGCGCTTCTTTTTGAAGCTCGACACCGGCGCTCGCTCGACCTACCACATGCTGCAGACGAACAATCTGCGCGAGGGCGTCTCGATTTACTCGACGATCCTCTTGCAGTTGATGAAGAAAGACGAAGAGGGCAAGGCTTTGCGGGCCGATGGCGCCAAGCTGCCGCCCTATAGCTATGCCCAGAGCTTCCTTGGCAACATGGGCATCTCTTTCAGCAGCCATGAAGACGGCTGGAGCGGCGTGCTGATCGGGATCAAGAAATAGCGACGACAGTCGATGAATTCGATGACCGCTTGCGCTTCGCGCCCGGTGACATTTGTCGGCGGGGGCGAAACGCAAGCGGTTTTCTGTATCGAACCTGCACTCCTCAAATTGTCTCCTTTCCAGATAGAATGCCAACAATCACCGCTTGCGGCTCCGCGCTCGGCTGCGCTTCGCTGCGCCTCGCGGCTAACCACGGATTTACGACGATGCCCACAGATCGACCGAAATTCTTTCTGACCACCGCCATTGACTACCCGAATAGCCGACCGCACATCGGCACGGCCTTCGAGAAGATCGGGGCCGACGTGCAGGCGCGCTACCGGCGCATGCAAGGCTACGACGTGTTCTTCCTAATGGGGAACGACGAGAACACAGTGAAGGTGGCGAAAAAGGCGGCCGAGCTCGGGCAGGACACGCAGGCCTATTGCGACGACATGGCCCGCCAGTTCCGCGAAGTCTGGGACGCGCTTGACATCAGTTACGACATCTTCATTCAAACCAGCAGCCCGCGGCATCATGAGTGCTGCCGGAAGTTCATTCAGAAGGTGTATGACAACGGGTACATCCGCAAGGACAAGTACGAGGGCTGGTATTGCGTTGGCTGCGAGGCATTCAAGACCGAGCAGGAAATCAAGGAAGCCGGTGGGGTCTGCCCTAACCACAAGACGTCGCCCATCCGCCGCAGCGAGGAATGCTATTTCTTCGAACAGACCAAGTTTCGTGAGCGCTTGCTCAAACTTTATAAGGAGCGCCCGGAACTGATTCAGCCGGAAAGCCGGCGAAACGAAATCATTTCGCTGGTGAAGGAAGGCTTGTACGACCTGAACATCACTCGCACCGGCGAAGAGTGGGGCATTCGCGTTCCTTGGGATCCGAAGTTCACGATCTACGTGTGGTTTGACGCTCTGCTCACCTATATCACCGGCATCGGCTATGGTGATGATGAGGCAGAATTCCGCAAATGGTGGCCGTGCGACATTCACTTCATCGGCAAAGACATTACGCGCTTCCACTGCGCCACCTGGCCGGCCATGCTGCTCGCTGCCGGCGTTGAGCCTCCGAAGCAAGTGTTCGGCCACGGCTTCGTCTACATCAAGAACGAGGAAACCGGGGCTGCCGAGAAGATCAGCAAGTCGCTGGGCAACGTCGTTGAGCCAATGGAGATCATCTCGAAATTCAGCGGCGAGGCGTTCCGCTATTACTTCATGAGGGAATGCCCCTTCCCCGGCGACGGCGAGTTCTCGTGGCAGCGCTTCGCGGATGTGTATAACTCCGAGTTGGCGAACAATCTCGGCAATTTGTACAGCCGTGTGGTGACCCTTATAAGCAAGAATTTCGGAGGCACGCTTCCGGGAGGTCGCAAAATCGACCCGGATGCGATTCTTCCCTACTACCAAGCAGATCTCGAAGGCAATCGCGCCAGTCCAGACGGTAGCGAAGCACTCGCCCTAATTCATCCAGGCTCAACCGCTAACGTCATTGCCAACCTGAAGTCACTTGTTGAGCAGTGCCGTTACAATCAGGCGCTGCAAACTATTTGGGCAAATTTCCTGACGCCGGCAAATCGCTTCGCAGAGGTTACCGAGCCATGGAAGCTCGTGAAGACAAACAAAGGAAATGCGGCCGAGGTGTTAAAATACATGCTGGTCCCGCTCAGAACTGTCAGCATTTTGCTTAAACCATTCGTCCCCCGTGCGGCAGAGACCATCTACCGTAGTTTCAACTTCACCAAGCCTTGGGAACATGTGCAATACGAAGACGCGGCCGCGTATGAAACTCAAGGCGACGATTTGCGAATTCTGGCGCAGCTCGAAGGCGGAAAAGTGAAGCCGCTGTTTCCTCGGATTGGCTAAGTTCTAGCCTATCAAACAGAGGCAACTTACTTGATTGGTATTGCGATCAACGCATGGAGAATCAATGAAGCACCTGTCTCCTTTCTTATTGATATTCGTTATTGGCTGCGCCCCGCAATTAGATCAGGACAAATCAAAATCGCAACGAGGTGAGTCCAGCTCCTCTGTACCAGCGCAACCACTCGACCGGGAGAAAGAGCAGTTCTTGCAGATTGTCAGGGATAATGCCGAAGATCCAACGGATTTGCGAATTACGCATTGGGGCAAGCGGGAACCCTGTGCCCCCTTATATTTGTTGGCGGGAACTGTTATGGTCAAAGAGTACCGGGTCGTCACTTTTCGATGCCGACTAATCAGCGGACGAGACTCGGTCATGGTAGACGATGCCACTGCTTTTTATGATGAGAAAGGTGACATTCGGGTTTTGGAGTTACATAAGGTCTCGCCCCCGCATTGGTCGAAAAAATGAACACACGGTCGAGACTCGGCGGATCAAACTGGTACTTTAGCGAATTGGGATCGCGATCATGCTCAACGATGTAGACAAAACTCGCCGTTACGAACAAGCGTCGCCAACACTAGATAGCGGCGATCGGATGACGCAGCCGGAATTTCATCGCATCTACGAGAAAATGCCAAAAGGCTTCAAAGCCGAATTGGTGGGAGGAGTTGTGTTCGTGCCGTCACCATTGCGAATCAGCCACGGCGAATCCGACAATAATCTAGGAACGGTTCTAGGAACCTATAAATCAGAAACGCCAGGTGTGCAAGTATTGCAAAACAGCACGGTGATACTTGGAGAAGAGGACGAACCCCAACCTGACGAGTCTTTGCGAATTAGGCCAGAATATGGCGGGCAATCCAGAACCACTCCGGATGATTACGTAGACGGGCCGCCGGAGCTGCACGGGGAGATTGCTACCAGTGGCAAATCGCTCGATCTGCACGGTAAGCGCGAGCGCTACCGAGCGGCCGGCGTGAAAGAATATCTCGTTTTGAACCTCCAAGACGAGCACTTGCACTGGTTCGATCTGACGACGAACACCGAACTGCAACCCGACGCTGATGGTATTTACCGCATCCGCAACTTTCCCGGCCTGTGGATCGACGGCGCCGCCCTGATCGCCGGCGACCTCAAGCGACTGCTGGCGGTCCTTCAGCAAGGCTTGGCTTCTCCCGAACACGCGGCCTTTGTCGCCAAGTTGGCGGCGGCACATGCCGAATATAAAGCCACAAGCCGCCAATCATAACGCCACTTTCATCCCCAACACTTCCAAAAACTTCGCCAACCATTGTGGATGGGCGGGCCATGCCGGCGCAGTGACCAAGTTGTCTTCCACGTAGGCGGCATCGATTGCCACTTCCACATACTTCCCACCGCAGCCTTTGACCTCGGGACCAACGGCCGGATAGGCGGAACAGCTTTTTCCACTCAATACGCCCGCGGCAGCCAATAACTGGGCGCCATGGCAAATGGCTGCGATAGGCTTCTTCCGCTCCGCAAAGTGGCGCACGATCTTCAGCACGTGTTCATCCAGCCGCAAATACTCTGGCGCCCGGCCACCGGGGATAACCAGCGCATCGTATTCCTCGGGTTTCACTCCATCGAAACTGGCGTTCAGCGAAAAGCGATGCCCAGGCTTTTCGCTATAAGTCTGATGCCCTTCGAAATCGTGGACGGCCGTCTGCACCCACTCTCCGGCCTTCTTATTTGGGCACACCGCATGGACGGTATGCCCCACCATCACCAGTGCCTGAAACGGCACCATGGCCTCGTAGTCTTCCACGAAATCGCCTACAAGCATCAGAATCTTCTTCGCAACCTTGGGGCGCGCGTCGGCAAGCAATATACGAAGAAGCAATCGAGTCGGCCCGTCAGGATCACGTTCGCCGCTAAGCCAATAGCTGACTGCGGCATCGGTCACGTCGATCTGGCGAGCAAGCTCGGCCTGATTCCAACCTTTCAGTTTCAGCAGTTCCGTAATTTCATCGATCTTCATCGGCAGATGGCTTGGGAGAGTGATTGAAATCTTAGTACCTCCTGCTACTTTGCCCAATTTGACACGCCGGTATTTCGTTCTAGCCTTTGGTAACGCCCAATTCAATCGCCCTCGCCCAATGGGCCCTCGTGCCCACGCCGCCCATCTGCCAGTCCCGATGGTCGTATTCGCACTGTTGCCCGGGTGCGGACTTCCCCAACGTCCACTCCCATCGAGAAACCAATGCGCGTTCGCAACCTTGCCAAACGCTCCCAGCTTGGTTTGGAATTACTGGAAAGTCGCGTCGTTCCCACCACCGCTTCACTTACCAACGGCGTGTTGACGGTCCTTGGACCGCCGACAAGTGGCTCGATTCAAATCACGGAAAGCAACGGCCAAATTGCCGTGTCAGAAGTCACCGGCGCCTTCGCTGCCAGCCAGGTGAAAACAATCACCGTGGACCCAGGTGACAGCGATGTCTCCGTCAACGTAAGTTCGGCCATAACGGCGGAATGCTGGCTCTTCACTGGCTTCGGCAACGACTACATTCACGGCGGCAGCGGCAAGAACCACATCTTCGGCGGCATGGGCAACGACACGCTCGTTGGCGGCAGCGCGAATGACGTCATCTTTGCCGGCACCGGGCACACCACGATCACAGCCCCGCCGGGCGCGCAGATTTACAATGGCCCGCCGTACCAGACGGCCACGATCTCGGCCATCGGCCAGCAAATCGTGGACTTGGTGAACGCGCAACGCCAGGCTGCCGGGTTAGCCCCGCTTACCGTCAATCCCCAACTGGTTGCGGCAGCGCAAATGCAATCGACCAACATGGCGAGCATGGAGCCGATCCTTGGCGAAAACGGCGCTATGTCGCATGAACTGATCGGCGTGCCGGAACCCACGCTCACCAGCCGCGAAGAAGCAGTCGGCTATAGCTTCACTGCCGCAGGCGAAAACATTGCTTACGGCTACCCGGATGCCAACTCGGTAATGCAAGCTTGGATGAATTCGCCTGGGCACCGGGCGAACATTCTGAACTCGTCCTTTGCACAGATTGGCGTGGCGGTGGCCTACGCTCCGGGCGGCATCCCGTACTACACGCAGGAATTTGGCGCGCCGGCCGCCGATTCGCCGAGCGGGCCGCCGACCTTGCAGAATCCCACGCAGGGAAGCCCGCCAGCGCCGCCGACGCAGAATCCGCCGGCACCGCCAAGCCAGACTCCGCCGACGCAAAGCCCACCGACAATGCCCGCGGCACCAACAGCACCGGGCTATGGCGGCGGCTCGAGTTTCAATGGCCAGGTTTACGCTGTGGGCAGTAATGCCGGCACGGCGGGCACCGTCACTATTTATGATGCCGCGACAGGGGCAGTGAAGTTCTTTCTGAATCCTTATGGCAACTTCACCGGCGGGGTGCGCGTGGCCGTGGGTGACCTGGCCGGCAACGGCGTGCCCGATGTAATCGTGGCCCCTGGGCCAGGCATGGCACCCGAGATCAAAGTCTACAACGGCAACACAGGCCAGATCATTGAAGACTTCATGGCATATGACTCGCGCTTCACCGGCGGTATCTATGTGGCGGCCGGCGATTTGAAAGGCGCCGGCCACGACGACATTATCACCGGCGCCGATGCCGGCGGTGGGCCTGACGTTAAAGCATTTGATGGAACAACGCAGAACCCGCTCTTCAGCTTCTTCGCCTATGACCCGAATTTCACCGGCGGCGTGCGCGTGGCCGCCGGAGATGTGACGGTCCACGGCTATGCCGACATTATTACCGGTG
>DATGHS010000411.1:0-13240 GCA_035307785.1 Gemmataceae bacterium | reverse complement strand
TTCGGCATCTTGGGCAGCCGCACCCGCGTTTCGCCTACGTTTTCGACCGGTGGCTCCAGGTTTTTGAATGCCGCATCATTGATAATCAAAGTTAAATTGAACCGGTCGGAAATGAACTCGAGTACATCCTTGAGTGGGGCTTCAATAGCTTTCTCGATGTCAACCAGTTTGCTCATTGATTCGCGAATGGCAATATTGGGATGTGGCTTCTTAGCGGGCTGTGCGATCGGCGCGACTTCCTGCTTACCCGCATCCTTGTCGGTCGGTGCTGGCTTGGGGTTGGGAATGGCCTTGCGCTCGTCCGGAGCGCCGACCGCGCGCCAGGCCGACACCGCCGTCGCAAGCACTAGCGCCATACATAAAACCGAGATGCGTTTGATTTTACCGGCGGTCATGGCTGGTTTGCTCCTCGGAGACACGGCGGAAACGACTCATCATTCAAAACACGCCACGCATTCCATTGTGAGTGCCGCCAAGGGCAATTGCAAGCGATTATTCTTTTTCAAGCGATTGGTTTCGACAATTCCCCCCAAGGAAAAGCGAGCCCCGAAACGTCAGTCAGATGTTGCCCACATCGGCCCGAGGCTTCGAAACTCGCTTTGCTGCGGCACACACTAGCTACATTCCACCGCCCGGATTATTCACCTTGGGTGTCAGCTTGCGTTTCTTCGCGGCATTCTCCTGTTCCTTTTGAATTCGCTCGGCGTTGTCGGCTGTGGTCACGTACAAGATGTTGTCGAGGGCCACCGATTTCAGATCTGCCATGTCGGCCAGCATGCGGACTACCGTATCGAGAGGCGCATCTTGAAGTGTTAGCGAAATCGGCGCCTTGCCTTTTTCTTTGGCGCGGGAATCGAGGACGATGTTCGCTCCTGTATCATCGGCCAGCTCTTTGAGGATCTCCGCCAATGGTTTGCCTTCTACGGTAAGTTGCACCGGATCGCTAAACTGAGCCACGGAATTGTTGATATCGAAGTTATAAGAATCATCCACTACTCCGGGTGGCAAATCGCTTCGCGGCGAATTGTGGAATTGTACTTGTGGCACGATGACCAACTGCCCGCGCTTCACGAGCAGGCCGTAATCCAGACCGGGAAACTCCGGATGCATCAGCCCGGCCAGCAAGTCACGCAGCACCACCCCGAAGGGCACCGTGGACGATTTTACCACGCGCACTGGTTGATCCGAGACCTTATCGGGATTCTTGACGCCGATTCGAGCAAATGCCTGATAATCGAACCGAATTGGAACTTGGTACCGCTCGCTGAAAAAGTCGAGCACATCCTTGAACGGTACGTTGTCCATTTCCTTGTCGATGTCAATTGGCGTTTGTAGTTTCTTGCGCAATTCGCTGTTGATGATGGCAACGTTCCCCGACTTCATCAAAGCCCGGAACTGGTTGGCTTTTTCCTTCTCCCTATCAACTTCGATATTATCGTCCTGTATAGGCACTGGCTCCGTCTTCGTTTTCGGCGGTTGATCGGGTTGCCCTGGTTTGCTGGCAATGCCCGGCAAAGCGCTTTTTGCGCCAGCCGATTCTTTCTTGGACTTCGCGCCGTCCTTCGATTCTTGAGCGCCGGCCAAATGCCAACCCCAGCCGACACCGCCCAATGCCAGCAACACAAATCCGGCTACGAACACGCGTTTGATTTTGTCGAACATCATGGCTTTGGCCACTCCACGAGCTAGAGACAGGACGGAACCAGATACGAAGGCGGCCGAGCCATTGGCGAAGGCCACCGATGCTTGAATCGTTGTGCGCACTAGACGTTCGGGCAGCGCCGCGCTGGCTTCGGCCTGCCAAACGGCGTCGATTGCAACTCCACCGGCAGCCAGCGACACGCCGCGCCGCACCAGGCGCTCGCGCAACCGCTGCCGGGCCCATGACAGACGTGAATCAACCGTGCCCTTCGGGCAACCAATTTCCTGTGCGGCTTCGCTATTCGAACGCCCCTCCAGGCAGCAGAGGATAAACGGCAGGCGATACTTCACGGGTAACCGGCTCACTTCTTCGTCGAGCACTTGACGAATCTCGCGCCATTCCACTTCGGGCGCCATATTGTGCGATGCCGAATCCGTAAGCGGAACAAACTTTTCCAGGCGCGCACTTTTGCCGCGGACCTTCAGGGCAATGCGAAAGGCCACACGATAAAGCCAGCCGCAGAGCGAATCCTTGTTTCCAATGGAGCCGGCCTCACGCGCTAACGCCAAAAAGGTGGCCTGAAATGCATCCTCGGCATCCTGCTCGTGCCGCAACATCCGCCGGCAGAGATTGAGAACCATCGTACCGTGCCGCCAGAGCAGCACCTCAAACGCAGCCTCATCGCGCTTCTGGACAAAGCGGAGCAGCAGATCGCGATCATTGCTTTCACCGTGGCCGGGCTCCACGGCCAGGCACAAGCGGCGGATCAACTCGGGCAGAGACGGATTCGACATGCAGAACCCCTTGGAAGCAGCCCTACGACGCTTCCATCTATTCTGGGCATGGCAGACGGGAAAAGCTTCTGGAATTTTGGGAGATTATTCCGGCAATGCCGCAAGCGGCAACCATCAGTCCATTACCATGCTGTACGGATTACCCCGGTGCATGGACGACTGGCATAGCTCTGCCAGTGCGTCTTCACTTGGCAGATGGCGAATGTCGCGAATCGCCTCGGCCATCAGCCGGCCGTAGGCGCGCTCGTAGGTTTCGTCGTCGAGCATGATCAGCACGACCGATACCGCAAAGCCCTGACGCTTGAGATTGGAAAGCGTGATTGCATGCTCGACGGTCACGTCCGGCAGGACGGCGATCACGGTCGCGTCGCGCGGCAAGCGCGGCATCACTTCCAGGACAAATTGTGCGAACGGAAGGCCGTCGGTTAGCTCCACTCGTGCGAGCAGATCGCGAATGTGGTGGAATTGCTCGGCATCACGGCGCGTTGGCACCTGCAAAGGCTTAAGCCGGTCGTTATCGTCGGGCATTTCGACCTGGTGCCGGGCGGCGGTGCGGGTCTGGAACGCCATCGCGCCTTTGACTTTCTTCTTCAGCCGGTCGGCGGCATCACGGGCGTTGCTGGCGAGGCCTACCTGTTGGCCCAAGACACCGACCGCATTGGCCAGCGATGCAGCTGCAGTTACGGCAAGTTCCGACCGATGCGGTTCGCCACGCTTCGGATAACCCGCCTTGTGGAAATCAAGCAAGATCGTTGCACCCGCCAAAGTGGTAGGCTCGTAAACCTTGCTGTGCAGCGAGCCGGTGCGAGCCGTTGCGCGCCAGTGCACACGATTCATTGGGTCGCCTGCCTCGTAGGGCCGCACGCCGCCGATTCGAGTTGGGTCTTCGTAAAGGCGGTGGGTGAGTCGCACGTCGCCGATCGGCCGGCGCGAAGCAATGTCATATCCCGACAGCGGAATGACTTTGGGATAAACGATCAGAAAGACTGGTTCCGTCTCGACGCGATGCCGGCGATGCAGGCCGAAAAGGTCGCCGCTTTCCATCAGCAGCGGGCCGATCTGGTAGAAGCCGCGCATCTGGCACTCGATGGTGTATTTCACGACCATCTGGCTTTTACCGAACAGCGTGCTGATGCGAAAGCGCCGGCCATCGAGCGTGAAGCGCGGCGGTTTCTGGCGCAGAGCAGAGGAGGGGAGGAGGTCCTCCAGAAGCATCCAGGGCACCGGCGCGGCCCCGTTATTGCGCACGGTCACCCGCACCTCCACCCGATCGCCGACTTCCGCTTCCGTTCGATCGACTTGTCGTGTCGCGGTGATGCGGCCGAGCCAATCGCGGGCCATCAGCCGGCTCAGCAGCATTACGCCCACCAAAACGTACATAGCATAGGCCAGCAGCCCCGATTCGAGAATCAGGGCCGCGAGCAGAATGAGCCCGGCGCCGATCAGCCATTTGATTTCGGTTTTCATGGAAGGAATTTAATTCACCACCAAGGACAAAGAGATCACAGAGAATGAACCTGACAATTCTTTGTGTTCTTTGTGTCCTTGGTGGTGAGATTTCATGAAAAGTAATCCTCGGCCGCCGCTTCTTGTTTTGCCAGGATCGGAACTTTTACCTCCTGCACCACGTCGTTGACCAGCGTTTGCGGCGTCTGCTTGCGCAGCCGGCTTTCGGGTTTCAAAATCACGCGGTGAGCGAGCACGGGCTGGCACATGCGCTTGACATCATCGGGCAGCACGAAGTCGCGGCCGTTGATGGCGGCGAAGGCCTGAGCCGTGCGGAAAAGCGCGATCGAGGCGCGGGGACTGCCACCGAGCGCGATATCGTCGTGCATGCGAGTCCCGTGAACGATCTCGAGAATGTACTTGCGAATTTTATCGTCCAGGTGAATACTGCGGATGGCTTCTTGGCAGTTCACGACCTCTTGCGCCGAAGCGACCGTGCCAATTTCGTCGATCGGGTGGCCCTTCTGCATTCGCAATAGCATCTTCGATTCTTCGTCGATCGATGGGTAACCCAGGCTGAGGCGGACGAGGAAGCGATCCAGCTGCGCTTCGGGCAGCGGAAAGGTCCCTTCGTGGTCTACGGGATTCTGCGTGGCGATGACAAGAAACGGCGGTTTCAATGAATACGTCTGACCATCAGCCGAGACGCGGCGCTCGGCCATCGCTTCGAGCAAGGCCGATTGCGTTCGCGGCGTGGCCCGGTTAATTTCGTCAGCCAACACCGTCTGTGCGAAGATCGGCCCCGGCCGAAACTCGAATTCGCCGGTCTTCTGATTGAAAATAGAAACGCCGGTCACATCGGTCGGCAGCAGATCGGGAGTGCATTGCAAGCGCTTGAACGTGCAGCCCACGCTCTTGGCCAGCGCCCGGGCCAGCATCGTCTTGGCGACACCGGGCACATCTTCCAGCAGGATATGCCCTTCGCAAAGATAGGCCGTCAGCGCAAGAATGATCTGCGGCCGCTTGCCGATGATAACCTTCTCCATATTACCGATGATTTTCGCTGCGACGGCCTGAACGTTGACGGGTTCACTGCTCAAGTTGCTGTCCCCAAAAAAATGGCCGAAATGTGTCGGTCGAAGTTGGCATACAAAAAAGCCCACCCGTTGCAATGGGTGGGCTCACATGAATGTAGTTCGAAATCTGAATCACGAAATCCGAAACAAATCCAAACTCCAAATTCCCAAAACTCAAGAAATAATCAGACTCCCTTATTTCGAATTCTGCAATTCGATATTCGATTCTGTTTCGAAATTCGGATTTCGATTTTCCTATCTGCGTTGCACTTCCACGCGCTTCAAGAGCTTCTCCACTTGTTCCCGATATTTCTCCGGCACGCGATCAAGTTTATCCACGCTCGTCTTTTCACTGCCGTCTTGAATCACGATCGATTCAACCTTGGCCTTGTCACCATCAATCTTGCCCGTCAGGTTGATGTGCAGGCCGTTGCTGTTGGAATCGATGGTGAACTGATCGTTGGCGATGGAAACGGAGAGGCTGGTCGCATTGCCGCCTTGAAAGACATTGTTGAAATTCGGCACCGGTATGTTCGGGATGTTGGGTTGGAAATTCGGAACATTGGGGACCTGGATCCGATTGAAGCCCGGCCGCAACGGCAACTCGGCGCCCTGGAACGGATTGGCATTCTGCTCTTCAGCTTTAGCTTCCGGCAGCGAGATGCCTTTGATGTTTTCGCGTCGGCCTTTGCGCATCACCACGGCATCCACCGGCGTGTTCGCCTTCACGTCGTTCAGTTGTTTGCGAAACTCCGCCGGGTCGCTGACCACGGGTTTGCCATTGATTTCGAGCAAGATGTCGTTCGGCTTAAGGCCGGCCTTGGCGGCGGCCGAGCCCACTCCAACGTCGCCGATCACGAGCCCCTGGTTCTTCGGCAGATCCAGTTGTTCCACCAGCACCTGGCTGGGCTTTTCTACGGAGGCGCCAAGGCGCGGCGTCGAGCGCTCCTCGGTATTGCCAAATGGATTGAAGTTCGCGCCACCACCGGCGAACGGGCCAAGCGGGAGCGGCGCCACATTGCCCATGCCAAAACCGCGCGCGCGCATTTCCTTCATGCGCTTGCGCGCTTCTTCAATTTGCTTCTTCATTTGTTCGCGAATCTCGGCCGGAATGTTGTCCAGGTTCTTCAACTGATTCTCGAACATCTGGTCAAACGGGTCGGGCGCTTCCGCCGGTTGCTTGGGCGCATCGGCCGGCTTGGGCAAGTCAAACTTTTTCGCTGGTTCGTCCTTCGGCTCCTTCGGGTCGTCGGCCAGAATCGTGCGCTGCCAACCGAGGCCGGAAAGCACGAGGGCGATGGCCAGGAAACCGCCGGCTGCCAGCATGGTCCAGCCACGCGGGCAACGGCGTTCGACGCCTTGCGGGTGATTCAGCAACATTGCAATTCTCCTGTACAGGTCAGAGGGTTTGCCCAGCACGCCGGTAGCGGCTGCATTGCGACAGCGTGGCAGCGCCAAGCGGCGTGACAATTCCAACAGAAAAGAAGCATAATCATCGGTGCGGTTCGTCACGGCGGCCGCACTGGCGTCGGCCACAAATTCTTGGGCCAGTGTAATCTGCCCGCGCAGCCACCAGAACCACGGCAGCGGAAAATAGAGGATTTGCGCCAGAGCGAGCCAAAGACCGGTGTGCAGATCGCCGCGCTCCAAATGAGCAAGTTCGTGGGCGAAGACCCAGCGCAGCTTTTCATCACTGCCGTCTTGCGCCAGCGCCGCGGGCACCACGATGGCAGGTCGCAGCAAGCCGCAGCATATCGGCGCCGGCAACACATTCGAAACGAGTAGTCGGGGTGACCGCCGCCCGGCCGGAAGTTGAGCAGTCAGAATGGCTTGCAACCGATCATTGGCCGGAGCAGATCGCCGGAGCATTCGCCATACTGCCCAATGTCCGCAAGCAAATCGCAGCAGGAAAAGTCCAGCAGCGGTGAAATAGATAATCTGCGCGGCGGGCCGCCAAGGAATTTGAATAGGGGAATCGGTTGCCGCAGCGGCAGTCCGATCCAGCGGGGCAGGGGAGGGCGGCTCTTTCGAAGCAACGACAGCTTCCGTTCGGGAGTCGTCGGCCCTCGTTGACGGAGTCGGCAAATAATAAACCGGTATCGAGGCTTCGGGATGCGCCTTCGCCTGAGTGGAAATCTCGGGGGGCGCTGCTGCGGTCTGCTCTTGCGGCATCTTCATCGGCGCCGGTTTTTCGACTGGCCGAGGCAGCAAAATCCAACTTGGCAATAGAGTAAGGATGGGCGCAAGCAGGGCGACCCGCACTGCCCACACGCCAATCTGCCGTCGCCGCACCGGCTGCCGTACGAACAGAAATGACCAACCCGCAAGTAGCAGGATCAATCCGCCCACTGCAAGCGATTGCAACAGCCAGGCCGTGAATGGCTCGTGCAGGTAGCTCATAGTCGCGTCTCCCTCTGTAAGCGTTTTCGTCGGGCCGACGCGATCATTGCATGCAGGCGGTCTAATTCTTCGGCAGAGATTTCTTCGGCTTCGAGCAGGCTCAACACGAATTGCGAGGCAGCGCCGTCAAACACGCGCTGCAAAAAGCTGCGGGCGCTTTCCTCGCGGCTATAGCGGGCCGTGTAAATGAAGGTGCGTGCCTCCAGGCGATGGTCCACGAGGCCCTTGTCTTCCATGATGCGCAACAGCGTTTGCACGGTGTTGTAGGCCAATTCCTTGCCAATCCGTTCGTCGTTCAAGAGGCCGCGATGCACGTCCTTCACGCTGCTCGGGCCATTGTCCCAGAGCAACTTCAGGATCGCCATTTCGCGCGGCGTGGGGATGCGAGGCTCGTCCACGATTCCGGCTCCAAGTCCGAAAAAGTAAAGCCTAATTTCTTAGGTCATTTAACACCAAGACAAGCCTGCCGTCAAGAGATTCTTTGAAAAAAAAGCCCACGGACGGAAGTCCGTGGGCTCCAGCTCTTTGTCTTTTTTGGGTTAGCGCTTTGTGTAACTCGCTTGCTGAATTCCGGCGCCAACGGGACTGCCGAGCGTCATGATCCCGCTCATGGTCGTAATCGGCTGGCCGCCGCCCGAAGGCTCGAAAGTCATATTCAAATGCACTTCCTTGATATCGGGCCGGTAGGTCGGCCAGGGCAAGCCAATCGTATATCCTTGACCCAACCAGGCATCCTTTTGCAGCATGTTCTTCAACGCATCGGCCTTGAAGATCCATTTTTCCATCGGCTTGGATGCATCGCCGGCGGTTCGGTTGGAGTCGTCATACAGGTCCACCGTTAGCGTGCCGTCCACCGTCGAAGTGAATTTCACATCATCGCCAGTGAAAAAGTACAGCCGGCAGGCCAGGACGGGACCCGGCTGGCCGCTCTTGGTGGGATCGGGCACCCATTGCACGCCCTTGGTCCAGATCGCTTCCATGTGCTGCGGCGGACCCGACGGTTTCGGGCTGCCGCCTATGGCCGAGAACCACTGCGAAGTCGTTTCGCAACCCGTCGCCAGGCAAGCCAGGGCGACCGCGATGCCAATCGATTTACCAATCCGTCGCACGTTTAGCGAGGACGAACTGCGCTCCATGATTGGGCCTCCGTACCCGAGGAACTGGGATTCTGTTGGACCGCTTGATTCCATTGATTGGCCTGGGCCGCTGGGTTGGACACGGCCGGCTGTGTGTTATTGGCCGGCGGCCTCAGGAACGGATTGGGACCCGCTGCCGGTGCAGCACTGCTGGTATTCAGGTTTAGCTGGCCGGGCTGAGCTGCCTGCGGGCCGGCTGCCGGCGCCGTTTGTCCCGGCGGCAACGGCGCGGGCGGATGTAGGGTGCCATCCGGTGCAGCGGGCGGCAAACCGTTCGGCGGCGGTACAACAGGTCCGGGGAATACCGGGATGTCCGGGCCGCCGGTGCTCGACGGAGACGGCGCCACCAGGTTCGAACCCGGCGGTGCGATCTTTTCGATGCCGTGGCCGTGCGTGCGGGCCACATCGCTCATGATCCAGTCCATGCGGCTCGTTTCCTGAGCCATGATCCGGTCCACGTCGGCCTGACCGTAAATGATGTGCGGCGTCATGATGATTACGAGTTCCGTCTTCTTCACATACCGGGTGCGGAAGCGGAAGAACGCGCCGACGCCGGGCAGGTCGCCGAGCCAGGGAACTTTGTTTTCGTTGCGGGCGTCGTTCTTGGTAATCAAGCCGCCGATCAGCACGGTCTCGCCGTCAGCCGCTGCGACGGTGGTATCGACGCTCTGGACATTAAAGCCGGTGCCGATCTGGCCGTTGCCAAGGTTGAATGGAGTTGTAATCAACGACGAGACTTCCGGCGTCACGCGCATGATCACGCGGTGATCCGGGGCGATGCGCGGCGTGACGTTTAGGATCACGCCGATCTGTTTCTGGGCGATATTGCTGGTAATGACGCCCGTCGAGGTCACCGAGGTGTTCGACAGGTACGGAATCAACTGGCCCAGGTTCAGCGACGCCGACTGGTTGTCATAGGTCATCACCGTTGGCCGGCTCAGAATGTCGATGCGGCCCTGGTTCTTCAGCGCTCGCACCAGCACGTTCACCGAGTTGCTGGACGCTTGGAGCACCAGGCCGCCCACGTTCAACTGCTGCGAGGCCGTGCCGACGCCCAGATTGCCAATGCCTTGGAAGCCGACCAGGTTGGGGATGGCCGCGGTATTGGTGGGCAGGGCCGTGGTGGTATTGAAGCCGAAGCCGGGACTGGCCACAGCGTTATTTACCGGGCCGGCCGGGAAGACACTGCGGTCGAACAGGACCGGGCTCTGGCCGCCGATCTGGATGCCGAACTCATCATTGTTCGTGAGATCGACTTCACCGATCAGCACTTCAATGACCACCTGCGGCGGCTGTGCGTCGAGGCGATCGACGACTTGCTGAATTTCGCTGAAATAGGTCGGCGTGGCGCTCACAAGCAACGAGTTGCTCACTGCATCGGGCACCACAATCACTTCGCGCAGAATCTGCTGATAGGCCGTTAATTCTGTGGTGTAAGCACCGAGCGCCTGGTTGTAATAAGTCTGCAACGTATTGGCGATGTCGGCCGCGGCCACGTTGCGGAGCTTGAAGACCATGGTGGTCCGTTCCGGCGCGGTCTGGTCTTCAATGCGGGAAACGATGGCCTGAATGACGTCGAGATCATTCTGGCTGCCGGCCACAATCAAGCTGTTGGTGCGAATATCGGTGGCCACGTGCAATTCGATCAACGTGGCGCCGTCCGCGATGGTCCCGGTAAGTGTGGGCAGCAGCCGGCTTGTGGTACTCGTGCCGGCCGCGCCGGGAGCCCCGCCGGGAGCACCTGGGAAGCCGCCGGGAGCGCCAGGACCGCCGCCGGTCGTCGTGGCACCGGTGAACAACTGCCGCAGCCAGTTCGACACGTCGGTCGCATCGGCTTTCGTTAGATGGAAGACGTTAATGCGGGCCTGGGCAGCACCCGGCACGTCGAGTTCCCGGATCAACGCCTTGATCAACTCCATCGTCTTCGGCGGAGCCGACACGATCAGGCTGTTGCTCGGCGGGTCGGACGTGATGTGCACGTCTTCCAGGAGGCCCGACTCAATCGTGGGCTGGTTCGGCTGATTCGAGAAGAAGCGCACGCTGACGTTGGCCGTGGTGACGCCCTGAGTTGTGCCCGTCGTCGTAGTCCGGCCGGGCGCGCCAGGCGCCCCCGGAGCGCCGGGGAGACCGCCTGTGGGCAACCCGCCGGTCGGCACGCCGCCGGGAATGCCGCCCGGAGCACCACCCGGGGCGCCCGTGCCCGTGGTGGAAATCGGCACAATGCCTGTGCCGGAAGTCGGCGGTACGATGCCCTGAGTCAGCGCGAGTAGCAATGTTTGCGTGAGGTTGTCCGACGCCTGGTTCCGCAACCGGATCACCTGCAAGTCATTCACCTTCTTCGACTCGTTCGATTCGATCCACTGGATCTGTTTGCGAATGCTTTCCAGTTCCGCCGGAGCAGCCTGCACAAAAACCGTATTGCTGCTGATGTCGTAGCTGCAACGCACCTGGTTCTGGTCGCTCGGGAAACGGATCGACGAGTACAAGGTTTGGATCATCGTCGCCACTTGCTGGGCCGAGGCCTTCGTGAGCGGGAACGGCACCCAGTCGGCATGCGGCGCGATCGGCAAATCGAGTTTCTTGATTTCGGCTACCACGTCGGCCACGCGAGCCTTTGGTGCAGCGACCATGATCGCATTGAAGCGCACGAGCGGCACGAGCAGAATCGATGCCTGCGGCGATTGACCGCCGGCGGGTTGCTGGAGGAACGCGGGGATGAACGGATTAACCTGTTGCGTGCCGGTTGTTTGCGGCTGGCGAATTTGGGTCGTCGCGCCCGGCTGGGCGAAATTCACGCGCTGGAAGACCTGCGTGAGCGTGTTCGAAACGCTGGTGGCATCGGCATGCTCGAGCGGCACCGTAAGCAGTTGGATTTCGGTTGCCGCGCCTTGCTCCTGAAGGTAGCGAATCAACTCCAGCATTCGGCGCACGTCGGCGTCGTTACCGCTGATGACGATGATGCCGAGTTCGGAAAGCGCTTCGGCCCGGACGTTGGAGAGAGGGCCGCGAATTTCCCCGTTCGGCCCCACCGTCTGCGCCGGCTCTACTGGCGGCATTGGTTGCTGGCCGAACAGGAGTTGGATCGGTTCGTCTTCTTCTTGCTCTTGGTACGACGCCAGTTCTACTTGTTGCGGATCGTAAAGGATGCTGAACTTGGGGTCATCCGTGACCCGGTCGACGAAAAAATAGGACCCTCCTGGCCAATCGGCCTGGACGGCTTTTCGTCCGGGCGGCCTACCAAAGCCCCGGCCGCCCCCGAAGCCGCCCGGCATGCCGCCGCCGAAGCCGCGACCGCCGCCAAAGCCACCACCGAAATTACCGCCACCAAAGCCACCACCGAAATTACCGCCGCCAAAGCCGCGGCCGCCGCCAAAATTGCCGAAACCGCCGCCCATGCCGCCGGACGTGTTGCTGGTTTGCCGGCCCATGACGGCGTCAATTGCTTCCTGAATCAGGCGCGGATCGATGTTCTTGACCGGCACCGGCACCACTACCTGCGCGGCGTCTGGAACATCGAGCAGCTTGATGATTTCTTCGACATCTTTCAGCAGCTTGTCGGTGCACATCAACACCACGCTGTTCGATTGCGTTTCGGCACTCACCGACAACGTGACCGCGCGTTGCTGGCCGTCGGGCCCAATGTTCCGTGTGGTGCCCGCGGTCAAGGCGGCGCCAATGCCGAAGCGCGGGTCATTGTTGGTGTACTCACGGAAGACGTTCTGGACGGTCCAAGAAACGTCGGAGGCGTTGGCGAATTTCAGCTTGATTACGTGGGGCTTGATGCCGCCCGCATCCTGGGCCGGCCTGTCGACGGCGGCCAACAGTCGCTTTACCGTCAGCATGTCGATGGGCGAAGCGCGAACGAGCAGCGAATTGGTTGTCGGGTCGGCAACCACGCGGACCTTCGCCGTAGTCTCCGCTCCCATCCCCGCCGCGCCGGGGTTGGCCATCTGCATGTTGAACTGCATGCCGCGCATAAACGGGTTGATACCCGGTTGCGGCGTGTTCTGCTTCGGGCCGTTGAAAGCTTCGTCAATGACCTTGGCCGCGTCGGCAGCGAGCGCATTTTTCACGGGAAGGACCTGGAAGTCGCCGTTCGTTGGATCGGTCTTAGTGATTAACCGAACCAACTCCGCGATCAGGACAAGCGCTTCTGGGTCATCCGACTGGATAACCAGCCGATTGCCAGCCGCCAAGATCGTAACGGTTTTCCCTTGTTCCTTTGGCTGTTCTTTCGGCTTCTCTTCCTTTTTCTGTTGTGGGTCAACAAGCACCGGCGGTTGTTGCGGCGCCGGACTCGAGGTATGCCATACATCGCCTTCGAAGTTGCGCATCGCATCGGGCTTGTCTTTCTTCTCTTTCGGCGCTTGCTTTTTGGGTGCCGGTGCTTCTTCCACGGGTGAGGGCCCGCCCGGGTTCAGGATTTGCACCTTCGTGCCGGGCCGCATTTGTTGCATAAGCCGCTGGAGTTCTTCGGCCAGTGAAACCGCGCTGCCGCCGGGCAACTGAATCACGCGCATGTTGGCATTGTTGCCGCCGCCCAGAGAAATGCCGGGGCCGCTGCCCGGGCCCTCACCGTAGCCCTTAAAGAGGAATTCTTTGATGTCTTTTACCTGGTCGGCCGTACCATTGATGCGAATCGCATTGAGGCCGGTGTCGGCCTCGATAAACGGTGCGCCGGCTTCTTTCGAGCGGTCGCCGTATTTGGAAACTAGTGAACGGGCGACTTCGGTGGCATCCGAAGTT
>DATGHS010000410.1:0-3953 GCA_035307785.1 Gemmataceae bacterium | reverse complement strand
GGGTTCAGACTCAGGATATCGGCCAGCACGCGCCGGTCGCGATCCTGCAACATTTCCTTGGCCCAGTTGATGTCTTCCAGCGGAATGCGAATCTGCCTGGCTCTGGCCCAGATCAGCCGTTGCGCCCAGTGTGCTTCCATCTCCCTGTTGTCGGCATCTTTATCGATGCCGAGGATGAGAAATGGCCCCATCTGCTCGCGCGGCAGCGAAGCGAGATCGAGCACCAGGGGTTGCTCAGAATCTGACACCAATTGGTCTCCCGAAAGCCCAGGGACGGAAGTCCCTGGGCCGTCGTTCTGATTAATAATCCTCATCTTCCCAGCGGCGGCAATAGTCGATCTTGCGTTCCAATTCCCCGGTGAGGCCGTCGAGCTTCCGGCGCGTGGCGTCGGCCACTTGCAACGAAGCACAATAACGTGTCACTTGCCGCAGGCGGCGCAGGTCGCGTTTCACGCTGCGCAGATCGCGCAGGGCCTCGTACCAGGCGCGGGAATCGTCGGGCAGTTGCCGCAGGTCTTCGCGAATTTCACGCATGACTTTCGTCAACTGATCCGAGCGATATTGCAGCATGGGCCAAACCCGCGTTACCGCTTTATCCTGCACCGACGGGTCGTGGATCAATTGCTCCACCACGTGGTGCAATGTTTCCACCAAAGTTTCCAAATCTTCGCCCGAGCGCACCTCGATCAAATCGAGTTCATACATTTCGTAAGTCGGGTGCTTCGGCTTCAGCGTCTGCATCTCGGTGAGCAGTTTCCGCGCTTCGGCGCGCTGGCCGGCCTGCACATACAGGAGGAACAAGCGCTCCGATAATTCGAGGTTCTCGGGTTGAAGCTTTTGCGCCTCCTCCAAGTACGCCAGCGCTTCCGGCCATTTTTCCGCTTCGTATTTCTGGTTCCCCAGATACTTGAGCAACTGGAAGCGCAACTGCTCGCGGTAGTCGATGAATCCGGGCGGCCGCGGCAAGCGCTTCTCCATGGTCCCCAAATACCGGCCCCAGCAAAGATCAGCCTCGGCCGGGTCGCCCTGCCACGTAAAGGCCAGGGCGAGGTTTTGATGAATGCGCGGGTCATCGCCCGCCAACCGCAATGCCTCCTGCAAATGCAGAATTCCGCTCGCGAAGTCTTGCATCATGCAGGCAATGCAGCCGAGCAGGTTCCGCACCGCCGCCTTGGGCTGGGCCTTGGCCAAGGGCGAGAGCCAGCGCTCGGCCCCCAGCCAGTCGCCGCGGTCGAAGCGCTGCTTGCCGAGCCGGAGCATGGCCAGCAACTGCGCTTCGCGAGCCGGCTGGCTTTGCGACCGTGCCGCGCCTAATTGACAAAGCAACGGCACCGTAGTCTCGAGCCGGCCGAGGCTGAACAACAGCTTGATAATGCGCTGTTCTTCTTCCGCGGTAAGATCGATCAGCGCCGGCGTAACGGCGGCGCCGCCCTTCAGCAGCACCTGCAACTGTTGCAACAATCTTCGCTGTTCCGGCGCTGTCACGAGGTCCAGAATGCCGGGCAGCATTTCCTGGGCCGCATCCTTCTGACCGAGCGAAAGCCGCGTCCAAAACAAATTCAAAGCGGTGGCTAGGTCGCCCGGCTCCATCTGCCGAATCTGAACCAAGATCTCCTCCGCCTGCGTTAACTGGTGGTCTTGGAGCGCGGCTAACGCCATTTGCATCAGGATCGGAACCGGTGGCGGACTTACTCGTCGCAGCACGTCACGTGCTTCCGGTAGCCGATCCTGCTTGCGATGGATCCGCGCCAAGAGCAATGCGGCCCGCAACTGGTGCGGGCTGTGGCTCTTGCTCGCCCTGTCGAGTGCCGGCAAGAGCGGTTCCAGGTCCGTGCCGGCATTTTTCTCCAGCATCAGCCCGGTCGCTTCGACCAGCGCCCGCTCGTTCAAAACGTTGAGCCGCGGTTCCTGCCAGTTGCGCTCGCGGGCCAATTGTAGCCATTCGAATGCGGCCACCGGGTCGTTGGCCTTCAGCCCTTGCACGCCGGCCAGGAACGCGACGCCGGGCTCGACCGCTTCAATTCCCCATTCCTTGCGTTTGTCGGCACCGACCTGCTGCCAAAGCCGAGCAGCGGCCACGTATTCTCTTTGCTCAAACTTCAACCATCCCAGTAGCGCCCGGCCGTGATCGTGATATGATCCTTCCGGCGCTTGCAACGCTGACTCCAGCCGGTTCACCGCCCCTGGGTAATCGCCGCGTAACAAATGCACCGCGCCGACCAGATGGTCGCCCTCGGCCTGCCAGGCCGCGTCGGCGGCCACACGGCGAGCCGTTTGCTTGGCCGCGTCCAGTTCGCCATGCGTGATCTGGCAAACCGCGGCCAGGTATTGGAACCGCGGGTCGGCCACGTCTGGCCGATCCATCGCGGCGGCCAGCGCCGCCAGGTTCTCGTGGTCCCCTTTCTGCCAGTACATTGCCGCCAGAAGCCATAGCGCTTCCGGATGCTTCGGCTCGGCCTGCAACAAATCGCGCAGCCAGGCAATGGCATATTCATTTCGGCCGGCCTTCAGCGCCAGCTTGGCCCCCAGCAAAGCGAGCGAGACCCGTTCGGTTTCCGGCGTGCCCTGCCGGGCCTGTTGCATGAATTCCAGGGCCACGTCTGCATTGCCGCGGCCCTGCTCGATGATCGCCAGCCGAACCAGCGGCTGAGGGTCGTCCGGCGCGTGTTGCCGCCATTCGTGCAGCAACCGAACCGCTTCATCCACTTCTTTGCGCACCCAGGCCAGCTTGGCCAATCGGTCGAACGACAGCGCGTTGGCCGGAATCAGTCGGCGCAGCAAATCCACGGTTGCCGCGACCCCGGCGGCATCGCCCGCTTCTTCCAGGTTCTTCGCTCGTTCGAGCAAATTCTTTTCACACCGGGCTGGATATTCTGCGCCAAAGACTTCCGGAAAGCCTGAATTCTTCTGCGCCCAGCGCTCCAGATAAAGCCGTTCGACTTCCCCCAGGTCCCACTTGCGGGCCTCGTAGAACTCGCGGGCCAACTCTTCGTGCTTGAAAATGCGAGTAAGTAATTCCAAGTCACGCTCGCCCTGGTACTTATGGACGAAGGCCGTTCGGCCATAAAGGAAGGCGTACGGTGGGCGCACGGCATCCGGCACGGCGACGGCAAGCTGATCGAACGCGGCCGCCGCGACGGGCTCGGCCAAATTCAGCGCGACCAGCGTGTCGCAAAGCCGAAGTTGATCTTCCACAGGCACCGGAATGCCAAGCGCGCGCGCCTCGGCGAAGACTTGAGCGGCCGACTTCGCCGGCTCGGCTTCTACCGGCACCGGCACGTCGATGAGCAAGCGCACCGCCCAGCGCACGTTGGCCGGCTTGTCTTCCGGCCGGCTCGGCTTGGCCCGCACCGCACAATAAGCGAGGTAGCAGATCGTCACCGGGTTCTTGCTGGCGTCTTGTTCATGAGCAGCGCGGAGATGGACATACGCCTCGTCGTAGCGCTCCACCTTGCACAAGGCCATGCCGAGAGCGCGCAACAATGCCAACGTCGGTTCGCTTTGTTTCGCCAGGTCCTCGAAGATTGTTACCGCTTCCAGCACGCGGTCGAGGCGAACTAGCGCCTGGCCCAGCGCGAGCTTCGCGTGCCGCACCATGCCCGGCACATTGCCGCCGAGAATCGGACATTGATATGAGTGCTTGGCGGCCAGCCGGCCGACGAACGAGCCTTCCGGCAACGCGGCGGTCCAGAACTTATCTGGCGACGCGGCAAATTGCGGCAAGCCCTCCGGCGCCGTCGCTTTTTGCAATGCCCGCACGGCCAGCGTCGCATCGGCCCCCGCCACGACCAGGGCGGCACCCAGTTGCCAGTTGACGAGGGCCGAATTCGGCGCGGCCCGGTTAGCCTCGGCCAAATAACGCAGACCCTCCTTGTGCTTGCCTTCGCGAACGAGCAGCATGCCAAGATACAGGACCGGATCGATGTTCGTCTTGTCGCCGAGTTCCTGCGCCG
>DATGHS010000409.1:0-4314 GCA_035307785.1 Gemmataceae bacterium | reverse complement strand
CAAATAAAGCAAAAGCGCCGCTTTTGGCTTGGCGCTCGTTGCATGGCCGCCGGTTTCCCGGTAAATGCCGGCGAGCGCAAAGCCGCAAGCGCATTGGAGAGTTTCACCATGAACAACCCAACCGAATTAATCGACAGTTATCTCAAAGGCCCGGCGCTTCTTCGCCAGGCTGTCGCCGGTCTGAGCGCGGAGCAATTGAAAGCGCGGCCTGTGGCCGGCAAATGGAGCACTTTAGAAGTCGTGTGCCATATTGCCGACTTCGAGCCGATCATGGCCGACCGCATGAAACGGATTATTGCCCTGCAAACTCCGCTCCTCTTCGGTGCCGACGAAAACGAGTTCGCCAAATCGCTCTCGTATCACGATCGCGACCTGCAAGAAGAACTTGCCATTGTTGAAAACACGCGCAAGCAGATGGCGCGAATCCTCCGCAAGCTGCCAGCAGAGGCCTGGCAACGCAGCGGCAACCACAGCGAACGTGGGCTTCGCACCTTGGAGCAATTCGTGGTCGGCGCGACCAATCATATTCCTCACCACGTTGCGTTCATTCAAGAAAAGCGCAAAGCGCTGGGTTGTTAAGCGGCCAAAAACCCCCGATAAAATCTCTCTTGCCGGAATCATCATTTTTCCGATAAAGATAGTGTTGGCTGGAACAGGAAGCTCCGGCCAAGCTGTCTTTTTGAGGCAAAAGATGGTGGCTGCCGAATTTCGATTAAGCGATGAGGATGTCGCCGCCGCGAGTCAGAATTTAAAAGAAGAATCGCCGCAAGTAATTCTGCGCTGGGCGGTTGAGACGTTTCACCCCAAGCTGATGATGGCCACCGCGTTCGGAGCCGAGGGCTGCTGCATTATCCATATGTTGGCGGAGATTGAGCCGGCCGTCCGTGTGATCAATCTCGAAACAGGTTACCAGTTCGCCGAAACTTTGGCGCTGCGCGAGCGGATCAAGGAGCGCTACGGGATTGAAGTGGAGTACGTGTACCCGGAACTCACCGTGGCGGACTACGAGGCCGAACACGGTGGTCCGCTCTACGGTATTCGACCCGACCAATGCTGCTATGATCGCAAGATTCTGCCGTTGAAGCGGGCGATCGTTGGCTATGACGCCTGGATCAGTGCGATCCGCGGCGACCAGACCGATCACCGCCGGGCGGCGGGTGTTGTCCAGAAAGATGCCAAGTTCGGTCTCATCAAAGTAAACCCATTGCTGCGCTGGACCAAGAAGGACGTGTGGAATTTCATCTGGAAGAACGAAGTGCCATACAACCCGTTGCACGATCAGAATTACCCTAGCATCGGCTGCTGGCCGTGCACCGAGCCGGTGGGCGAGGGCGAAGACGAACGCGCCGGAAGATGGGCCGGCACGAAAAAGAAAGAATGCGGCCTGCACGTGATCGAACACAAGGACGGCAGCGGCATTTAATCAGGAATCAAGAGTCAGGAGTCATATTTATCACTGATTCCTGACTCCTGATTCCTGAATCCTGACCCCTGACTATGCAAACGACACTGTTTTCGGCAAAGGCTGAGTATGCATGCATCGCCATGCTGGAGCTGGCTGCGCGCTACAACGACTTTCAACCGGTCCCGCTCAAGGCCATTCACGAGACACATGGCATCTCCGATCGCTTCCTGGTGCAAATCCTGCTTCAGTTGAAAGGAGCTGGCTTGGTGCTCAGCACCCGCGGCGCTTCGGGCGGCTATCAGTTGTCCCGGCCGCCGGAGCAGATTTCGCTCTCTGCCATCATCAACGTGATTGACCGGCCGGATCGATCCACAAAGAAGACTGCCGGCAGAGATTCCGTGGTTCCCACGACGCTGGTGCAGACGATCCGCGGCGTCTGGAAAGAGATTTCCGAAATGCAGCAGCGGCTTTTGGATGAAACCACCCTCGCCGACCTGGTGCGGCGCTCACAGGAGAGTTTTGCGGTTAGTTATCAAATTTAGGAGTGAGTGGTGAATCGTGAGTGGTGAGTGGTAGGTGGCGGCGTGGTCCAAAGTTGTACCACTCACCACTCACCACTCACCACTCACGTTTTCGAAGTTGGTCTCGAACCAAAGGAGAAGTTCAATGCCCGATCTTATTCCCCCGCATGGCGGCGTGGCAGAGCCCATGAATCGCACGGTGGCTTCGCTGGGAGGGCCGTTCACGAAGAGCATCGTCTTAAGCGATGCCGACCTGTCGAGCCTCTACCGCATCGGCGACGGCGGCCTCAGCCCACTGACGGGCCCTATGACGGGCATGGAATGGAATCAGGTTCTGGAAGAAGAAGTGATTGTTCGCAATGGGAAGAAATATGCGTGGACCATTCCAATCGCATTTCCCCTCACGGATGCTGAAGCACAAAGCGTGAAGGTCGGCGATACGGTGGGACTGAAGAATAGCGCCGGTGAAACTGTTGCCAAGCTTTTGGTCAAGGACATTTATCCTTGGGACAAAGCGAAATACATCAAGAGCGTCTACGCGACCGAGCGCACCGACCATCCCGGCGGCAAAATGACAATGAGCGACGAGCGGAAAATGCTTGTCGGCGGCGAAGTCTCCGTGCTGCCGCAACCGAAGAACCCGGAATACGGCCATCTCGTCCTCACGCCCAAGGAAACACGGGCACTATTCCAGAAGAAGGGCTGGAAGCGCGTGGTGGCGTTTCAGACTCGCAATGCTCTCCACCGCGCCCACGAGTACGCACTTGTGATTGGCCTGGAGCGGCTCACCCGGGCCGGGCACTTTGCTGGCGCGGTCCTCAACCCGCTCATCGGCGAGACGAAGAGCGATGATGTAGATGCCCTCACTCGCATGCGAACCTATCGCGCGCTCATCGACAACAAAGCCATCGGTCAGGGTGATAAAGATGAGGAGCTTTGGAAAAAGACCGGCTACGACCTGACCGACCAGCTTATCCTCCTCGGCCTCGACATCAAGATGTTTTACGCCGGGCCGAAGGAGGCGATTATGCACGCCATCTACCGGCAAAACTTCGGCTTCACCGATATCATCATCGGCCGCAAGCATGCCGACGCCCCGTATGACGACGGCAAAGACATCTGGGACGGTCTGGCCGCCCAGCGCAAGTTCGATGAACTCAAAGGCGAATTGCTGATCCAGCCGGTGAAAGTCGGCTTCGCCGCCTACTTTGCCGAACTTGGCCGCGTGGGCCTGGTGGATGAGTATGGCTCGAAGGGTTTCAAGCAAGTCTCCATCAGCGGCCGCGATTTGCGCGAGAAACTCCGCAACGGCGAACTGCCGGATGAGCGCGTGATGCGGCCGGAGACGGCGAAGATTCTGATTCAGAAGATGAAGGGCGGATGATGAGAGTCGGCGAGCGGGGCCAGTAATGGCCCCGGTGTGTCGCCCATATGGAACCACCGGGGCCATTACTGGCCCCGCTCGCCTTTGTCTGCGTTTCGTGTTCGGCCAACCTTGAAAAGTGTTCGAAAGCGATTGCCTCACCTTGGTCGAATTCGGCGAAGCTGACATATCGAGCTTGTCAGCTCACGGTTTTTCAGATCGATAATCACCGTGTCGCCACCTTCGCAGGCTGCTGCCAGCCGTTTCTTCTTCGGCGAAAAGGCCAAATCGATTACTTCCAGATTGTTGCATTGGTACGCGCGGACCGGTTTTCTTTTCGCCATATCCCAGAGAATAATCACTCCGGCGGTGTCCGACGTGAACAGGTCGTTGTCGTCTAGATATCGCGCCTCGCTAGGCTGCGCTTTATGGCCGCGAAGTTGATCAACGACCACTTGTTTGGCCACGTCCCAAACTTGAAACGCCTTTTCGTCGTCCAGCGCTATTACCATTGATTTGCCGTCGGGCGCGGGACGCGCCAAATTCGATTTCCGCTCGGGAAAGCCTATTTGGTGCTCGATCGTCCCTTTGACTGCATTCCACACGACCACTTGCGAATCGTACGATATTATTAACTCCTTGTCGCCAGGCGCGAAACTGATCGAATTCGCCCCCGATTGGGAATCCTTCCACATTCTCTGCAATTCACCGTTCTTGGATCGAAGCAATATCATCTCGTCACGCATCGAGTCCCGGAGAGCTAATTCATCGCCAGAGTGCGTTATCGCTAAGTCCGCCAAACGTCGGCTTGGGTATTCCTGTCGCCATCTCGGCTTTTCCAGCGCCATGTCCCACGCTTCCACGCACCGAAACGAAGAAGAGTACACAGTCATTCCATCCGGAGATCGGGCCAGAAAAAAGACTTCGCCGAACTCCTCTGGCTTGGAAAGCTGCAATCGTTTGATTTCTTTGCCGCTCTTGATATCCAGATTCGTAAAGCTCCGTCGGCGCAGCCTGTGATGACG
>DATGHS010000408.1:0-12529 GCA_035307785.1 Gemmataceae bacterium | reverse complement strand
GCCGCCGAAGATGCCAAACCCCAAAATCAACCCGAGGTAGCTTTTCATCAACCCGGCCAGAATACAGCCGCCCGCCAGGAACAACCCGCCCAATGTGGCGCCAAGCTTCGGCCCATAACGATCTTGCAGCCGCCCGCCGGGGATCATGAACAGCGCAAAGACAAAACCGCAAATGGCATAGGCCCAGGTTCCCTGCGCGTCGGTCAGGTAGTTCCATCCCTCGTTGAGTCCGGTCATAGACGAGCCGGCGGGATGTTCCGCGTTACCGATGAGATTGGCCTTCCACACGCTCCAGGCATACAAGATGCCCAGGCACAAGTTCACTGCCGTGCCGGCAAACGTCACCACCCAGGCGCGCGCTGGTATCTGCGACTGCTGCCCCATGATTGGCTCACTCTGGCTATAAAAGCATCAAACCGCTTCCCAAAAACCATGCCTACCAACATTGAACTGAAAGCACGCATCCACAACGCTTCGGAGCAACTCCGAGCGGTTGAACGCCTGGCCGGCGCGCCCGTCGAAACCTTCGCGCAAATCGACACCTTCTTTCAGGTTCCGCACGGCCGGCTCAAACTCCGCCAGGCCAACCCCGGCGCGGCCGAGTTGATTTTCTATGAACGCGTTGATCAGATAGGGGCGAGGAAATCGCAATACTCCAGAATCCCGACCGATCACCCCGAGGCGCTGCGGCAAGCACTTGCACAGGCAATGGGCATTCTCGGCGTGGTGAAGAAGACTCGCCGATTGTACCTGCTCGGCCAAACTCGGTTCCATTGGGACGAAGTCGAAGGGCTCGGCAATTTCCTGGAAGTCGAGGTGGTCCTTCGGCCCGAGCAATCCGACCATGAGGGCGTCCAGATTGCCGCAAAGCTGCAGCACCAGCTTGGCATTCCAGAGGACCGCTTAATCGCAGAGGCGTATGTGGATTTGCTAAGCGATCAGTATGAACATGAACGGGAAGAACTCTGACAGTTTAAACGTTACCTTGCCGTCCTTGGTGGAAACAACCCATCCCGCATGAGTTCTTCGCGCAGTCTGACGAGAAACTCGCCATTCATATTCAAGATTGCCACAGTAAGACGACCAACAGGAGTGCGACCCACGATAAGCGGGCCGTTCCATCGAAAATGCCGAGCCCAACGATGCCGGCGCGGATTGAAGAGCGGGGCCAACTGTCGGGTGACGGAATCTCTACCTGCGACATTCGGCCCTTTGTGAGCATTGCAGAAGGCACGACAAAGCCAAGTTCTGCCACACGGTCGCGCCGCAGTGCTGTTTTGAGACGACATGATCGATCTGAAACGGCGCCGGGTAATACTGGTAGGGCATAAGGCAGTATTCGCACGCGTTGCCGGCTCGCGCCCATATTCGGCGGATCAACGCCTCTTCCATGTTGGCTTTCCTCGGCCGGGCTTCTTGGCCGCCGACCTTAATACTCTTCGCGCCTTGGCGTGAAGCACTCCCAACAAGCAACCGGAGTTGGCATAGCCGCGAAGCTCGGCCTGCTCATGAACAGACAGAAGGCCCTCTTGATTTCTTGCTGCCAATTCGTTGATGCGCCCTTTTTCTTCGTCGTTGAATTCGAGTTGCAATAAATGCCGCGCGAGCGCCGGCGCAAATTCCTTACCATTGCTGAGAACACGGGCAAGGATCGCGATTTCGCTGGTGTCAAACGCCGGGAATGGGGGCTTAGTGGAAGCCATTAGCTTCTCCCGTGGAACCTGATGCTGTTGGTACATTAGCAAAAGTGTTTGGACAATGCCATTCGGTTGTTACGCACACAAGCCGGTATTCGTTCTTTACACCATCGCCAGTCCGACCCGCCGTTTCGCTTCGCCCGGCTTCCACTTCGGCATCTCATCCCAGGTCCGGCCATCCAGCTCGCGGCCGGTGCGCGCCTTGTTCACGCCACCCCATTGCTTGAAGAAGAACGCCACACCGGCGCGCCGGCATTGATCGCGAATGTCCCGCACCCACTCGGCCTGCATCGGCCTGGCCCCCGGCCCCGATTCGCCGCCGACGATGACCCAATCAATGCCTTGCAAGTCCAAATTCGGAATCGACCCAAGCAGCGGTTCGACCGAAAGGAAGCGCACCTTGGCCCCGGTCTGCCGTAGATGATCAATGCGAAAGCTGTAGTCAGCGTTTTCGACGCTCACGCCCATCCACACATTTTCCGGCCAGTCAATTCGGGCCGACAACTCCGCAAGCCGATCGGATCGCTTCGTGAGCACCTGAAAAGTATGTTGCGACGCCCGCCGCATGACATCGAAGACCCGAAAAATGAATTCCTCCGGCACGTCCCTGTGGAACAGGTCGCTCATCGAGTTGACGAAAATGAACCGCGGCTTCTTCCAGCGCAGCGGCACCTCAAGCATGTGTTTGTGCAACGTCAGATCGAAACCATTCGCATAGTTTGCCTGCCCCATCGCGCGCAGCCGCAACGCCATCCGCTCGGCATAGCAATGAGTGCAACCAGGGCTGATCTTCGTGCAGCCGGTGAGCGGATTCCAGGTGGCCTCGGTCCATTCGATGGAGGTTGCGGTCATGTAGTCGGTCTCATGATCAAAGAACTTAACTTGCATTGGGTTGCGCAGCGATCAAAGAGTTCCCTCGTCCCGCGAGCCCAGCAGGAAATCGAGGAGCGCCTCCATGAAGCTGGGGCGAGATATGGGCGCCAACGGTGTGTGCGGTAATGGCCTCTGCGGCGGCTGAAACAGGGGAATCTCCCGTGCCGGACTGCGGCCGCCGCCGGCGCGCAGCCAGGCCAAAATGCGAGCTAATTCATCGGCATCGAACCAGATGCCGTGGTCGCGGCAAACGTCGATGATGACGCCGCTTTCGTGCCCATAGTTGGTCCGATTCATCAATTCCGAGCACACGGGACATGGCCGGTACGCGACGTGACGGTGTGTTGGGGAGGGGGCAACGCTGCCGCTGGGCAGCCCAAACTTGGCGGAAATTTGCTGCGGCCTTTCCACAATGGTGCCTGCCGGGAGCGCTTCGCGCTGAGCTCGCTCGACCAATTGGCGGAACGCCTCATGCCCCATCCAGAAGCCGGCGCAACAGCCGCATTCAAGAACGGTCACCTGCTCCGTTCCAAGCCGCCGGCTGACCAGGAGGTGACCATCGCCGCAAGCGGGGCAGAGCAACTTGGTGGGGGCGCCCGCGTCGAGTTCAGGCACAAGCCCCGCCCCGCAGTGGTGACAAAAGCGGGCTTTGTCGCTGACCAGGGCAAGGCAGTGCGGGCAGACCGTGTTCAGGTCGCGTTCCTGCAACGTGAATTCGGCCTGGCAATACGGGCAGCGCTCGGCATTTTCGGTGCGAGCCGCTCCGCACGCCGAGCAACGCACGACCTCGGCCTCGTGGCCCTGCGGCTGCTGCACGACAATAACGTGGCCGCAGTGACAGCGAAGCCGGCTCCCAACCGGCCGCCCGCTGGCATCGTACTGCCGCTGGCAATCGGGACAGGCAACAAGGAGGCGCATAAGGGCATCATAAACTCAAGGCTGCCCCCGGCAAGCCTGCACGGCGTGTCCCCGACCCCCTCATCCCCGTCCCCTCTCCCCCGAAGCGGGGCAGAGGGGAGCAAAGCCCGCTGGCGGTGTAAAGGTTTTGAATCTACTTGCCCCCGTACACGAGCTTGCCGCCCACATACGTCCGCTGCACCTTCGTGTCCTTGATATCGTCCACCGGGCAGGTCAGCAGGTCGCGGTCGATCACGATGAGGTCGGCCAGCTTGTTCGCTTCCAACGAGCCGATGTCGTTTTCCATGAACATCAGGTAGGCGTTGTTGCTGGTGTAGAAGCGCAGGGCCTGCTCGCGGCTGAGCGCTTCTTCCGGGTGCAGCCGGCCGTCGAACCACTTGGCCTTACGGGTGATGGTCACCCACATGCCCAAAAATGGGTTGTAGGGGTTGATGGAGCGAAAGGAGCCGATCTTCTGCATGTGGTCGCTGCCGCCGCCGGCGATGCCGCCCGCCTCGAAGATGCTCTTCAGCGGCTGGAAATAGCGCAGCCGGTCGTTGCCGAACTGCTTCACCAGCGTGCGCGAATCGAGGTAGAGCCAGGCCGGCTGAATATCCACCACGGCCCCGAGTCTCACCAGCGTCTCGATGGCTTCCTTGCTCATGAAGTTGGAATGCGTCACGCAGGGGCGGGTCTTGCGCACCGGCGTAGTCTTGTTCACTTCGTCGTAGACGTCGAGCAATGTGTGCACCGCCCCGTCGCCCACGGAATGGGCGGTGAATTGCAATCCGCTGTCGATGGTGGTCTGCACGATGGCGAGGAGCTTGTCGCGCGGGATGAAGAGCAGGCCGCGGTAATTCGGATCGTCGATGGAGTAAATCTGGCTCACGCCCCACGGCTGCCGCATGTACGCGCTGCCGGTGAGCATGCCGCCGTCGAGAAAAGTCTTGATGCCGATGATCCGCAGGAATGGATCGTCCTTGCAGAGCGGGTTCTCTGCTACCTTGCGGATGTTCTTCTGAATACTCTCGGTCACGCCGACGGTGTCGATGTGGTGCGAAATGCGAAGCCGCAGCGAGAGCTTGTCGGCCTCGCGCAGCTTGCGGTAGCGCTCGATTTCCGAAGGCGAGGCATTGCGGTCGACGATGCCAGTGAGGCCGACGGAGTTGTAATCGCGAAACAGTTGCAACAAGCGTTCAACGTGGTCACTTTCCGTCGGCTGTCGTTCCGACGATTCGCTTTTCACGTAGCGCGTGCAGCTGCGGAGAATGCCGGTGGGCTCACCGGCCTTTGGATCCTTCTCGGCATAGCCGGGCCCGCCGTCGGTCACGCGAAAGTTGCGGTCGATCTTGCTGAGCTTCAGGGCCAGCGTGTTGAGCGAGGCATCCGGGCCGGTGGCGTAAACCACCGGATGCTTCGGGGCGGCTTCATCGAGTTCCGCTCTCGTCGGATAGCGCTGTTCGCGCAAGCGCGTGATGAAGACCTGGCTCATGGAAATCCAGCGACCTTCCGGCACGACCTTGGCGCGAGCGCGGATGTAGTCCAGCACGTCGGCGATCGTTTCGAAATCAGGCAGCGGGTGGTCGAATTCGGTCATGCACGCGCTGTTAGGATGAGTGTGCGAATCGATGAGCCCCGGCAACACGGTCTTGCCCTGGAGGTCGATTACTTCTGTCTTGGGGCCGCGAGTTTTCAGCACCTCGTCGTTGCTGCCGACGAGGAGAATGCGATTGCCGCGAACGGCGAGCGCTTGCTGGATGGAGAATTCGCGATCGACGGTGACGATCTTGCCGTCGTGGAGAATGAGGTCGGCATCATCGGCCGCGCGTGCGGCCGAATGGGACAAAAAGGACACGCAAAGGACACAAAGAGTCCGGGACCAATACCTGCATGCCGCCTTGTACATGTTTGTGGCTCCCTTGAGTCCCTGGTGTCGTTGGTGTCCTTTTTACACATCACACAATTTCACCGCTTCGCGCAAGCCGGCCAGCGGATCGCGCGTCGGAATAAACTCCTGGCCCACGTAGCCCTTGTAGCCGATGTCGAGCAACTTCCGCATGATGGGCGGGTAGTTGATTTCCTGCTTGTCGTCGAGTTCGCCGCGGCCGGGGTTGCCGGCCGTGTGCACGTGGCCGATCAGGTCCTTGGTTTGCTCGATCCGGCGCATGATGTCGCCGTGCATGATCTGCACGTGGTAAATGTCGAACAGGAGTTTCACTCTCGGCGAGCCGACGCGGCGGAGGATCGCGGCCACGTAATCGAGATCGTCGCCCTGGTAGCCGGGGTGGCCCTTCATCGGGTGCGAATCGTCCCGCGTGTTCAGGTGCTCGACGCAAATAGTCACGCCCTTCTTCTCGGCATACCGGGCGATCTGCTTCAAGCCTTTCACGCAGTTGTCGGCCCCTTCGTCGCGGCTGATCTCGCCACTCTTCGGATCGTCGGCATCGTGGTACTTGTAGCCGGTAAAGGCAATCACGCTGGGGCAGCCGGCCTCGACACATTGATCGATGGTCGCCTTGGTGCGGGTAATCACTTCATCTTGATAACGCGGATTGTTGAATCCTTTCATGAAGGGCGCGCCGGGCATGCCGTTAGGAGCGATGGCGCAGATCAGACCATGTTTCTTGAGAATGCTCCATTGCGAGGGTTCGATGATTTCGACCGACTTGCAGCCAAGTTGCGTGGCCACCTGGCAAGTCTTCTCGGCATCCCACTTTTCGCCGGCCGAGTTGAAGCACCAGTACACAATGGATTGCTGAATGCGGCCAATGGTCACAACTTTGTCCTCCGCAGCGGCGTGGGATGCAGCCAGGGCCGTGGCGACGCCGGCCGCCGCCGCGCCTTGCAAAAGTTCCCGCCGGCTGATGGATTGATGGGCGTTCATGGTGTTTCTCTAGGCCAGAGGTTGGGGTGGTGCATTCGTTGTATGCGCCTGATCTCGCAAGTGAAAATGGAAATGCAAAAAAGCTGCTTTTATGAAGAAGCTGCCGTTTATCGCCGGAACTTCCTCTGGCAAAGATCGTTGTTTTTGCTTACAAATGGGCGATTCCGAGAAGATACGCCAACGGCAAGGAGGCCGGGCATGTCGCTTTCGCAATCGCGCATTCATCCCACCGCAATCATCGATCCGGCCGCTGAGCTGGCCGATGATGTTACCGTTGGCCCATTCTCCATGCTGGAAGGGCCGGTTCGGCTAGGGCCGGGCTGCATCGTGCGGGCCAAGGCGCATCTCATCGGGCCGCTGACGGCGGGGCCAGAGAATGATTTCGGGCTGAATGTGGTGATCGGTGAGCGCGCCCAGCACCTGCTCCTGGCCGAGATGGCTGGGCGAGTCGAAATCGGCGCAAACAACGTCTTCCGTGAGAATGCCACTGTGCATCGCAGCACGCAAGCCGACGTGCCGACCCGGATTGGCGATGGCAACTATTTCATGGTCGGCACGCACGTGGGCCACGATTGCGTGGTCGGCAATCATTGCATCTTCGTCAACGGTAGCATGATTGGCGGCCACGTGGTCATTGAGGACCGAGCCTTGCTTTCGGGTAATTGCAGTGTGCATCAGAAAGGCCGCGTGGGCCGGCTGGCCTTGCTCAGCGCCGCCGGAACCGCGACGAAAGACCTCCCGCCCTTCGCCATTCAGGAAGGCCGCAATCGGCTGGTGGGCGTGAACCTCGTCGGCATGCGACGGGCCGGATTGAACAACGCGCAGATTCATGCAGTCCAGCAAGCGTACCGGATTCTGCTGCACTCCGGCCTCATGATGCGCGAGGCAGTGGCCCGCATCGAGAAAGAACTGGGCCACATCGATACCGCGGCCGAGATCGTCAAATTCATCCGCATCTGCAAGCGCGGCATCTGCACGACGCGCGGGCGGCGCGAGCGCGCGGTCGCCGAAAACTCCTAGCTCATAGGTGTTCGCGCGCGATTTTGGCCAGGTAAGTGAAAGTGGGGTTCACGAATTGGGTGCAGCGCGCCTCGAGCACCTGGCCGAGCCAGAGATAAGCGTCGCCCCGGCTATAGCCGTGCTCTTCCTCGAGCCAAAGGATCAGCCCTTCGAGAGCATGGCGGAAAGCATCCTCGCAAGGGCGTGCCATCGCAGCGACCATGAGGTGCGTCGCATTTACGATGCGGGGCCACTTCAAGTTTCGCGGAGCGGGGCTTAGCTCGACGCGCAGCCGTACAATGCCGCTGGCTTCAATGCCGCCCGCGCCACAGATTTCGCCATCGCCCTGGATGGCGTGCATGTCGCCAACGTGGAGCAGGGCGCCCGGCACATTGATGCGCAGACGCACGGCGGCGCCGGTGGTGATTTCCTGCACGTCGAAGTTGCCGCCCCAGGTTCCGCCCCAGATGTTGGCGATGCGCTCAAAAGCCGGGGCCACAGCGACAAAGCCGATCATCGGCTTCGCCGTCAGTCTCCGCTTCTCGTCCCAGTGGATGACGTTGTTTTCGATGTGGACGATGCGGTGGTGCGGCCCCACGCCGCTCGAATCAAACCAGGCCGGCATGGCGCCGGTTTGGCCGCGAAAGCGGGTGAAGCCGACCGGATCAAGAGTGATGGAGCCGATATGGACACTCAACATCATGTCGGGCTCGGCGCCTTCGATCCAAATGCAGCCGCTCGAGGGATTGCCGCCGCGAAGGAGCTTTTGCAAGCGCGCACCATCGGGATGCGTATCGAACCAGGGGCCACGGTTCAGCTGAGTTTGGACCTCGAATTCCTCACCCGGGTGCACGCGCATGGTGACGGGGTTACTGAGTCCCGTCTCGAAGTAAAGCGTTTCGGTCGTCGCGCGCTGCATTCTCGATTCTCTATCTTTACCCAGGGCTGTTCTCGGATTACCCTGATCATACTGTTTCGCTGGGGAATCGCATCCATTTTTCCGGAGATTCGCCGATGAGCAACGACCCAAATGCCAACATGCAGCAACTGAAGCAAAAAGAATTTATGAGCCTGCTGCCGTTGACGATCGAAATTGCCGGCCTGCCCCGGGCGGAGCCCGGCCGGCATTTCACTCCCGAACAGATGGAAGTGCGTACGAATACGCTGCGAACCGCGTACAAGATCGCTCGGCAATTCTTGCTGGAAGTGTCGAAGTGATTCGGAAGAATCAATCGTCGTCCATTTCCAAGTCGTCGCGCAGCGCGGTCGCGTAAGCAATGGCGTAGGAGCGGCAATGCGAGATCGAAATCAGAATGGCGGTCACTTGCAGTTTTTCGGCCAGGTCGCGCGTCGCGCCGCAAAGTTCGATTTGCGGCTGGCCGCTAGGGTCGTTGCGAATTTCGATTTCGTTCCAGCACAGGCCGTGGGTCATGCCGGTGCCCAGTGACTTCAGCACCGCCTCTTTGGCCGCCCATCGGCCCGCAAAGTGCTCGGTCGAGCGCTTCCGGGCCTGGCAATAGAGAATTTCCTGCTCGGTGAAGACACGAGCAAGAAACAGTTCGCCGTGGCGCTCAATCATGCGCCGGATGCGCACGCACTCAATGATGTCAGTGCCGATGCCGATGATTTCCATGCGATTGGAAACACATTTTTTCACCACAAAGGAGCAAAAAGCGCGAGGAAAAAAAGTGGGACGGGGTTTCTCACTGTTTTCTTCGCGGTCTTTGCGCCTTTGTGGTGAATTCCTGGATCGCTCCTATAATTCTTCATATTCCAGTTTGGGCGAGATATCAGCGACATGCAACGTGAAACGGAGATTTTCCCGATGGCCCAGGGCGGGCAGCCTGTCGATCTGTTGTCGGACCTCACCCCAGCGCAGCAGGAAGCTGTCACGCATTTTGAAGGCCCGCTTCTTATCCTGGCCGGGGCCGGCAGCGGCAAGACCCGCGTAATCACGCGGCGGGTGGCGTGGCTGCTGCAACAGGGCGTGCGGCCTTGGAATATCCTGGCGATCACGTTCACGAACAAGGCCGCCGGGGAAATGCGCGAGCGCGTGCAGAAACTGGTTCCGGAAAGCAAGGTATGGATCAGCACCTTTCACTCGCTCGGGGCCGCGCTGCTCCGGCGTTATGCCGATCGACTAAGCCTCGACAAAAACTTCACCATTTACGACACCGACGATCGCAAAAAGATTGTTCAAGCTGCGATTGACGCGGCGGGAATCGACGAGCCGCGGTTCACACCGGATCAAATCGGCGGGGCGATTAGCAAGGCGAAGAATCAGTTGCTGCTGCCGGAGCATTATGCGCTGCGGGCCCGCGACTTCTTCACCGAGACGGTTGCACATGTATACCCCTTTTACAACAAGCTCCTGCGCGCTGCCAACGCGATGGACTTCGACGATCTGCTGTTGCTACCTGCCTTGGCCCTGCGGCAAGATCCGGAACTCCGGGCCGAACTTGACGAGCGTTTTCGTTTCTTGCTGATTGATGAATATCAGGACACGAACATCGCGCAATATGAACTCGCCAAGCAAATCACCATCGATCAGCCGAACATTTGCGTAGTCGGTGATCCGGATCAATCGATCTACAAATGGCGTGGTTCCGACATTCGCAACATTCTCGACTTCGAGCGCGACTTTCCTAGCGCGAAGGTCATCACGCTGGAGAAGAACTATCGCAGCACCAAGGCGATCCTGCAAGCGGCCAGTGCCCTGATTGCGCACAACAAGCAGCGCAAGAAAAAAACGCTGATGACCGAGAATCCTGAAGGCCAGCCGGTGCAAATTCTGACCTGGAACGACGGGCTGGAAGAAGCGGACCGCGTTGCCGAGCGCGTCAAGGAGTCGGTACACTCGGGCAGCCGCAAATTCCGCGATTTCGCCGTGTTCCTTCGTACGAACGCGCTGTCGCGATCGTTGGAATCCGCCTTCATCAAGCACGGAATCCCCTACCAGATGGTGCGCGGCCTGGCGTTCTACGAACGGAAGGAAAACCGCGATGTCCTGGCTTACCTTCGGCTGCTGGTGAACCCGCGCGATGATCTGGCGTTCCTGCGCGTCATCAACGAGCCGACGCGCGGTATCGGCAAAGTTTCGCTTCAACACTTACAGCAGTATGCGCAAGAAAGGGAAAGCTGCCTGCTAACCGCCGCCACGCAATATCAGAAGATTCCCGCCATCAAGGGCAAAGCTGCTGGCGGGCTGCGTGATTTTTGTATGCTCATGGCCGGCCTGCATGAGACGCTGGAGCAACCGCCCGATGAAGTCGTGCGCGCCGTGATCGAGCGTAGCGGCTACGCGATGATGCTGCGAAATTCGAAAGATCCAGAAGACCAAGATCGGTTGGAGAACATCCAGGAACTCATCACCGCGGCCTCGCAATTCGCGCGCGAGGATGCGGAGCGCAAGATCGGCGACTTCCTGGAATCGATCACTCTGGCCAGCGACGTGGATAGCTGGGACGAAAAGCAGGACCGCGTTTCGGTCATGACGCTGCATGCCGCGAAAGGCTTGGAGTTTCCCGTCGTTTACATGCTGGCGGTGGAGCACGGCATGTTGCCGCATGCGCGAAGCCTCGATGCCGAAGAGGACGTGGAAGAGGAACGCCGGCTATGCTTCGTGGGCATGACGCGGGCCAAGGAGGAATTATACCTGAGCAACGCTCGCAATCGCGAATTCGGCGGCCAGTTCCGCATGGCGCAGCGCAGTGATTTTTTGAATGAGCTTTCGCCCGACGTGGAGCAGCATGATTATTCCAATGGCGTTGGCAGTATGTCAGCGCTGAACTTCTGGCGGGGCGGAGGCGGCCGCGCTGCCCGAGCGGGTTGGGACGACACGGGGCTCCCCGCTCCACGCAAATCAGTTCCGGACGAGCAAGGCTATTTTGAAGGCGCCATCGTCGAGCATGCGGAACATGGGCGCGGCATGATTGTGGAATTGAGCGGCTACGGCGCCAACCGCATGGTCCGCGTCCGTTTTGAAAAAGACGGCGTTCGTGCCTTCCGCGCCAGCCATTCGAAACTGACCGTAATTGCGGAAGATTGACCAGCCCATTGTGGCGCAGCAGGAGCTTCAATGTTCACCCTGAGTGCCTTTGCCGACGAAATCTCACCGGATCCGCAAGAACAGATCGACGTTCTGAAATCCTGCGGCGTGCGCTTCATCGAGTTCCGTTCGATCCTGAAAACGAACGTACTCAAGCTCTCCGACCTGCAAGTTCAGGAATTCAAATCATTGCTCGACAAGAACCGCTTCGGTCTCAGCGCTATTGGCTCGCCCATCGGCAAAAGCGTAATCGATCAGCCTTTCGACTTGGTAAAGGAACAGTTGAAGCGGGCTATCGAGCTTTGCCGCATCTTCGGCACGCGCAACATTCGCATTTTCAGCTACTACCTGCCGGAAGGCGGCGAGTGGGACGATTGGCGGCGCGACGTGCTGGACCGGATGTGGGACAAGCTGAAGATTGCCGAGAAGGCCGGTGTGCGGTTAATTCACGAAAACGAACACAAGATCTACGGCGATTCGCCGGAGCGGGTTCATGATCTGTTGGACACGGTCTCCGAGCAGCTTACTTCGCCTTGCTTCGGAGCCGCGTATGATCCGGCCAATTTCGTCTTCTGCGGCTACGACGCCTGGGAAGGCTGGGTGGCGAGCAAGGATTTTCTCGTCCACCTGCACATTAAAGACTGGAAGGCCGGCGAAGCGCATGGGCGCGTGGCCGGCGAAGGCGACGGACAAGTCGAACGCATCATGGCAGACGCAGTGGCCCGGAAATACGACGGCTTTGCCACGTTGGAGCCGCACCTGCTCGGCGGCGGACCGACCGGCGGCGTGACAGGTCCGGAGTTGTTTCCGAAGGCGGTTGAAGCATACCGGAAAATACTTGAACGCGTCGGCGCCGAAGTGAAATGAAGCGCTTGCGGCTTAGCTGGCTAAGCCGCAAGCGGCAGGGCGCTTTATTTTCGCGTCACCGCGGCCGCATCGGTGAAGTCAACCTTCACGGGCTCGCCGGCGTGGAAGCGGATCGTCTGAGTCTTTTGCACGATCTGACCATCTTTCTCAAGTTCGATCGCGAACGTGTAGCTCTGAGTCGTGTCGGCGGGAAGTTCCGGAGTCTGGAATGTTTGGGTGTTGTCAAATTCCGTGGCCGGCCTTGGAGCGGGAACGCCATCCACG
>DATGHS010000407.1:0-6610 GCA_035307785.1 Gemmataceae bacterium | reverse complement strand
CTAGGCAAGGTGCTGAACGGTCCGTCGAACAGCAATCTGGCGCAGGTGGATGTAAAATAGAGTTACACTGGCAATCCTTTCCGTGGGGCACGTTGACAAACGTGCCCCACGATCGTTTCCGGCGCGGAGTGGCGCAATTGGCAGCATGATCGGATACGTGTAAGATGGTTGCAAATTGGGAGGAATAACTATGAGCCCTGCGTTAATGGATGTATTGGCAGCTGCGGAATGCTTGAGCGCACCGGAAAAGCGCGAATTGGTTGAGCTATTGCTTGAAAAGCTTGACGAACCTACCGAGGAACACGGCAACCCAGAATTGACCGAGGCTTGGAAAGAGGAGATCGAAAAGCGCTCCGAAGAATATGATGCCGGCCAGGCAGAAACGGTGGCGTGGGAGGATGTGAAGGCTCGGTGGCGCGCTGCGGGGCCGACCGATGGTTAAGATCCGGCTGTTGCGGAAAGGCCATGGCCGACCCGGATGAAGCAATTGCTTGGTACGAATCGCATGATCATCGCGCCGCGGCGCGATTTCGCCAGGAAGTCAACGCCGCGTTTGATCGAATTGTTGCAATGCCCGAATCGTACCCATTAAGTGATTGGCGGCACCGCCTCTGCCTCATCGCAAGTCCCAATACATCATTGTGTATCGATACGATCCGGACGAAAACGAGGTGATCGTCGTTGGCGTGGCGCACGGCAAACGGGATCCCAAGAAGTGGCCGTCCGGTAGCTGATTAATTCGTCGTCCTTATTCGCCCATGAACGACTTCACTCGCTACGTCATTCTCTTCGCAACCTTCGCATTTCCGATTATTCTTTGGTGCGGGATCATGATGGTGGCGGGCCGGCTCAGCGGCTGGCTCGCGCTGGCCGATCGGTATCGCTGCACCGAACCGTTTGAGGGCCAGCGCTGGCATTTCCAGAGCGCCCAATTGCGCTGGGCAACGAATTATTCCGGCATCCTCACGGTAGGCGTGAGTGCCGAAGGAATGTTTGTATCGCCGATGATCTTCTTCCGCGTCGGCCATCCCACCCTGTTTATTCCCTGGTCGGCCATGCAGATGGAAATGAAGCAATCGCGCTGGCAGGGCGAGTACATGGAGATTCGCTTTCCCGAAGTGCCCGGCACCCTGATGCGGATTTCAGCCAGGTTGGCACGCAAGATCGCGACTGCCGTGGGGCCGCAGTTGCCACAAGCGTCGTAGCGGAATTCGCCAGAATTCCGATTGAGGCAGGATCACCGCTGCGCAAAGTAAAGGACCTTCGCCCCGTCGATCAAAGCATATTCCGGTTCAGGCAAATTCTCGGTGGAGTCGCCAAACGGCGTGAGTAGCAAAACACGATGATCATGCAGCCGGCGCACGCCGTCATGAAATTCCATCAGTTCGAGCTTCGGATGGTGCATGCGGACGGCGGCAAACAATTCCGGCAGCGGGCAAGCTTCCGGCGAGCCGCTTTCCTTGCGCTCATCCAGATACGTCAGCGCAGCCTCGGCCCAGAGCACCTTTGCGGCCACATTCGGCGGCACATTCGGGCCGATCGTGCCGCTGCGGCGGAGAGCCTCTTCCACCCGGGTTGACAGTGCGTCGAGCCTTTGGGTGAGTTTGTCCATCTCTTCCCAGACTTGCTGGGTGAAGCCTTCCCAGCGCTGGTCGAGTTGCGCGAGCCAGACCGGCACGCCCTCGCGCGTGGTTTGCAGGGCCGTTTGCAATTCGCGCAATACCGCGACCGGCGACTCGCTGGCGTGGAGAAACTCGACGCCCTTCGGCGTGATCTTCACCCATTCGATGCGGAGCTTGCCCTTGGTTTCCGTGCGAACGACATCGAGCCAGCCCTCGCGCATGGCCAAAGTCGCGGCCTCGCCCGCTGCGCCGCTGCGGCCGGAAAAAAGGCCCGCCAGCTTACCGCTCTTGTGCAACCGTTGGGCGCTGGGCTGAGTCAGCGCTTGCTTGAGCGCGGTGACGATGTGGTCGCGAATTCGGTCGTCCATGAGCATGATCCTGCTACGCCGCCAGCGGCGCGGGAAAAGGTGAACCCCTGCCGGTTGAAACGTATCAGATATAAAAAGGAACTGCAACCGAACTCCCGGCAACAGAGAGCAATCATGACGCAACCGGCGGCCCGGAAACGCATTCTCAGCGGCGTGCAGCCTTCGGGCAAGCTGCACCTGGGCAATTACTTCGGCGCCATCAAGCAGCACATCGCCCTGCAAGACGAAGGCGAATGCTTTTACTTCATCGCCGATTATCACGCCCTTACCACGCTTCCCGATCTTGAAGATGACCCCAAGAAGCGAGCCGAACTGCTGCGCAGCAACGTTCACGACGTGGCCCTGAGTTATCTTTCGCTGGGTCTCGATCCGAAGAAGGCCAGCTTCTTTCGGCAATCCGATGTTCCCGAGGTCACTGAACTTGCGTGGATTCTCTCCACGGTCACCGGGATGGGGCTGTTGGAGCGCGCCCATTCCTACAAAGACAAGGTGGCACGCGGCATTGCGCCGAGCGTGGGGCTGTTCACCTATCCCGTTCTCATGGCGGCGGACATCTTGATCTATCGTTCGAACCTGGTGCCGGTCGGTCAGGATCAGGTGCAGCACCTGGAGATGACCCGCGACATGGCCGGCTACTTCAACCGCGCCTATAACCAGGAAGTTTTCCCGTTGCCGCAAGAGCGGCTCGACGTCGCCGCAGTGGTCCCTGGCACCGACGGCAAGAAGATGAGCAAATCGTACGGCAACACGATCGATATTTTCGCCGAGGGCAACGCGCTCAAGAAGCCCGTAATGAGCATTGTCACCGACAGCACCCCCGTGGAAGCCCCGAAAGATCCGGCCAAGGACAATGTCTACGCGCTCTACGGCCTGGTCGCCACAAAGGAAGAGAAAGCCGAGATGGCCCAACGCTATCGGGCCGGCGGCCTGGGTTACGGCGAAGTGAAGAAGGCGCTGCTCGCGAAGATCGATGCCTACTTCGCTCCGGCGCGAGCGCGCCGCAAGGAACTCGAAAGGCATCCGCAAGCCGTGGAGGATATTCTTCAGGAAGGCGCGCGAAAGGCGCGGGCCGAAGCGCAGAAAACAATGGATCTGGTGCGCCGGGCGACGGGACTGCGGTAGGAAAGAACCTATGCACTTTCGCAATCTTGTGGAATTGCATCACTGGCAAGCAGAGCGGCTGGGACCACGCCCGGCACTCCGCTATCGCAAGTACGGTGTATTTCGCGATGTTCCCTGGGACGAGTATCAGCAAGATTCCTTAGCCTGCGCGGCAGCCCTCATCGAAGCAGGCATTGCTCCCGACGATCGTGTAGGGTTGTGGTCCGAAAATCGCATCGAATGGTTGCTGGCCGACATGGGTATCATGACGGCCGGGGCAGTGAATGTGCCGGCGCATTGTTCGCTGCCGGCTTTGGCGGTAGCCAGGCAATTAGCCGACGCTGGGGTCCGCTGGCTTTTTGTGTCGAATTCCGGCTATTTGGAAAAGATTCGCGCCCTTCAGTCCGAGATGCCGGAACTCAAAGGCGTGGTCGTTTTCGATCGGGCGCCGGGATCGTATACGTCGTCGTGGGCAGGGTTCCTTCAACGTGGCCGCTTCGCGCTGCCAAAGCTCGCTGCCGAATTGCAGCGCCGCGAGGATCAGCTTGGCGCCGATGATCTGGCTACGATCATGTACACCTCGGGCACCACCGGCAATCCGAAGGGCGTGATGCTCACGCACGGTAACCTGCTCTCGAATGCCGAGGCATTGCTCCACTTGCTGCCCGACCCTTCCGAAATTGTGCTGCTAAGCTGGCTGCCCTTCAGCCATATTTTCGGCCGGCTTTGCGATCATTACCTGTGTTTGCGAGCCGGGTTCTTAATGGTGTTGGCGAATTCGGTCGATACGCTGCCGTTCGATCTGGTGGAAGTGCAGCCCACACACCTGCACGGCGTGCCGCGGTTCTTCGAGAAGATGCTTGCGGCCGCCCAGACTGCCCCGACACCGGAAGACGCCAAGCGCCGGCTCAAGTTTATGTTTGGTCGGCGGATTCAGTGGATCATGTCGGGCGGAGCGCCGTTGCCGCCGAAGATTTGTATCGCCTACCGCGAGGCCGGCATCCCGTTGCTCCAAGGATACGGCCTTACGGAGACGGCCCCGGTGCTCACGACGAACCTTCCCGATAACTACCGTGTCGATTCCGCGGGCCTGCCCATCCCCGGCGTGGAGTTGAAGATCGCGCCGGATGGCGAAATCCTGGCGCGCGGGCCGAACATCATGAAGGGCTACTGGCATCAGCCGCAGGCGACGTCGGGCGTTATTCGCGACGGCTGGTTCCACACCGGCGATATGGGCCGCATCGACGCGGATGGTTTCCTCTACATCACCGGGCGGAAGAAGGAATTGCTGGTGCTGTCGAATGGCAAGAAGGTATATCCGACTGAGGTCGAAGGCGCTTTGCAGGCCGATCCGTGCATTGAACAAGTCGTGGTCTTTGGCGAAAAGAAGAACTTTCTTTCCGCGTTGATCGTCCCTAATTGGGGCATGGTGCGGCAACTGCTGGCGGAGCGCGGCGAAGCGGTTAACGGGTCCGATGAGCTATTGGCCAATCATCCCGCCGTGCGGAAGCTGATTCGCGAGCGCGTTGATGCTGCGCTCGCGAACGCGGCCCACTGGGAGCAAGTAAAAGAATTCGTCATTCGGTCGCAGCCCTTCGGCGTGGCTACCGGGGAACTCACCGTGAGCCTGAAGATGCGGCGCGAAGTGATCTTCGCAAAGCACGCGCCGGAATTGGAAGCACTGTATAATGGGTAAGCCCAGAAGTCAGAGGTCAGAGGTCGAACCGGTTCTTTTTGACTTCTGACTTCTGACCTCTGGTAACAGGATTCCAAATTACATGCCTCTCGATAATGCGCGTGAAGAACTCACGGTGCGGCTGGAAAAGGCCGTGCTCATCAGCGTCGGCTTGCCCGACCGGCCCTGGCTTGGCGAAGATCCGCTCGATGAACTGCGCGGTCTGGCCACCACGGCTGGGGCGCGGATTGTCGGCGAACTCACGCAAAAGCGCCAGCACATTGTCCCCGGCACTTATATCGGCAGCGGGAAATTGCAGGAGTTACAAGAACTCGTGCAGGCTACGGATGCCGATGTGGTGATCTTCGACAATGACCTCACGCCCGCCCAGGTGCGCAACCTGGAAAAAAGCCTGAACGTCAAGGTGATCGACCGCAGCGAATTGATTCTCGACATTTTCGCCACGCGCGCCCGGACGACCGAAGCCCGGTTGCAGGTCGAGTTAGCCCAGCTCGAATATTCGATGCCGCGGCTGCGCAAGATGTGGACGCACCTGGGCCGGTTCGTGGCCGGCGGCGGCGGGGCGATGGGCATCGGCACCCGTGGCCCAGGCGAAACCCAGCTCGAAACCGACCGCCGGCTTGTCGATCAACGCATCCGCGACTTGAAGTCGAGGCTCGCCGAAGTTCAGGCCCGCAAGCAGCGCGAAGTGAAGAGCCGGTTCGAAGAGCACACCATTTCGCTGGTCGGCTACACCAACGCGGGTAAGAGCACGCTGATGAACGCCCTCACCGGCGCCGGCGTTTACGTGGAGGACCAGCTCTTCTCCACACTCGATACGCGCACTCGGCAATGGCGGCTGAAAGATTGGGGGAGGGTGCTACTCAGCGACACGGTCGGCTTCATCCGCGATTTACCGCACCACCTCGTCGCATCGTTCAAGGCCACGTTGGAGGAAACGAGGCAGGCGCGCCTACTGCTGCACGTGATCGATGCGTCGAGCCCGCATGCCGAGGAGCACATTCAGGCCGTGCAGCAGGTGCTCAAAGAAATCGACTGCGGCGACAAACCGACGTTACTAGTCTTGAACAAGGTGGACCGGGTGTCCGATCCATCGGTGCTGCACATTTTGCAGGCCCATCATCCCCGCGCCGTGGGCATCAGTGCGCGCAATCGCAAAGGGCTGGACGAGCTTCAGGACGCCGTCATCGAAGCGCTCAGCGAAGATTTCGCCGAGGCCGAGGTCATTACACAAGCCAGCAACGGCAAGGTGTTGGCCTATCTGAACGCCCATGCCGACATCGTGCGCCAGGAATTCCAGGACAGCCGGGTCATTATCCTTTGCCATTTGCCGCGGCACTTGCTGCACCACATTCAGGGACCGGACGTACAGGTGCGCTTTGTGCGGGAGTAAGAATTTGTAGTGACCCGCTTCAGCGGGTCTTTTGACCGGCTAAAGCCGGTCACTACGAACTCTCAGGCCGCCCGCGACGCTAACAAATGCCGGATGACTACGGCCTGATCGTCGAGCTGCTTCGCTTGCTCGTGGTATTGTTTCTCCAGATTTGGAAACTTTTCGGCATAGCGGTCGGCAACACGGCGCAAGGTGGCGGCCTTTTCCTCCACCGCCCGCAAGCCGCTTTCCAGAGCCTGCTCGACCGCCTCGGTCTGCTCAAGTAACAGACTATCGGCGCTAAAAGCATGGCCGATGTGGCACCGATAGCGCACCAGTTCACCGTCACGAAGTTCCCACAGCGCTCCGCGACAGGTTGGGCAGGTGAAGGCCGAAGGCGCGCCAAAATGGCTAATATCGCGAATGTCTCGGTCCATCGTTACGTACTCCG
>DATGHS010000406.1:0-6447 GCA_035307785.1 Gemmataceae bacterium | reverse complement strand
TCTTCCCTTCCTGATGCGCCACATTGCGGGCCATCGCCAGGGCTTTCAGATAAACTTCCGGGCCCATCACCGCCGAGCCGGCATTCAGAGCGACGCCGCCTTCCAGTTTCGTGATCGTTTGGGCCAGAATGAGAAAGTCGCGGTAGCTGGCAGCGCCGAGCGCCGCCCCGTCGCAGTTGGGATGCTCGTGCAAAATGTCGTAGCCGATGCCGGCATGCACGGTTACCGGAACGCCAAGCCGCACACCGGCTGCCAAGACGCTGATTTCCTTATTGGGAAAGTTGCCCGCGAGAATTGCCTGCCCGATGGCCTCGCCCATTCCCGCGCCCGCCGCCGCCCCCGCGCGAATGACATCGTTCATCCGGCCCGTTTCTTCCCAGAGACCGAATTCGCCGCTGGAGACATAGCGGGCCACGCTTTCGGTGGTGGCGCCGATGAGGGCAAGCTCCCAATCGTGGATCGGGCCGGCCCCATTCATGGCGATGTGGTTGATTAGCCCGCGCTCCATCAAGTCGATGAGGTAACGCGACACGCCGGCTCGCAAGACGTGCGCGCCCATCAGCAGAATGCGCGCGCTGCCTGCATGGTGCGCAGCCACCAGGCGCTGGGCAAGTTCAGGAATGGCCGGGTGCTTCCAGGTTGGCAATGTCGCGTCGAGCGGCAGAATGTGGCTTAGTGTGAGGTCATGCTTGCGCTGGGCGAGCGGCTGAATCTTCAGGCGCGAGCGATCAAATTGGGGAAAGGGCATGATGAATTCCTTGGCGAGCGTCGAGCCGTCAGGCCGACGTGTGGCGATCTCACGTCGGCCTGACGGCTCGACGCTCGCCAAAATGTTCAATCAATCAAACAACCACCGCAGCAAATCCTCCTGCTGCCGATAATCGCCGATAATAATATCCGCCCCGGCTTCGATGAGGCGCTTGCGTTTACTCGCGTCGATACCTTGCCGGCGGGCTTCATCGCTGGCCACGCCGACGGCCACGCCGCCGACTTTGCGCACCTCCTCGATTTCCACGAAACCGTCGCCGAATGCCAGTAACTCCTCACCCCGCAGGTGATTCTCGCTCAGGATCTGATCGATGATCATTTTTTTCGAGAACTTGCGATATTCGTCCAGGGCCCCGTAGATTCGCGGGCCGAAATACGAGGCGAATTGCAATAGTTCCGCCTCGCGGCGAACAAAACCAATGTCCGTTCCGCTGGCGAGGTACAGGACCATGCCGCGGTCGCATAGGTTTTGCAGCAAGTTATGGCTGCCGGGCACGGTCCATTCGTCTGCCTGGACGTGCCCCGATTCCAAGGCCGCCAGGCGATCGCGAATGCGGGCCATGAGCCGGTCGTGGTACAGATGTTTGTATTCGAGCGGGGTGCGCGGCTGGCCGCCGCGGCGGCGTACTTCTTCGGCCAGTTGGATCATCTGGTAGATCGTTTGCCGGCCCGTGAGACGCATCACCGTCTCTTCGACATGGCTTCGCAGCACAGCATCGGTCTCATGGGTGCCGGTCTCGCGGAGGATCTCCACCATCATGGGGATCATGATCTCCGGCCAGCCTTCTCGGATCAGGGAAAGGGTTCCATCGAAATCGAAGAGCACGCTGTGGAAACGGCCCCGCGGCAAATCGGGCCGCAGCAATTCGATTCCTTCGGCGATTTCCTTGGCCATTACATCATCCGGGTTGGCCCGGCTCCAACAACTCCTGAATTCGCTTCAGCCGAAATTCGTGCAGGGCGGCCAGGTCTTTTTCGATGCGCTGGGCCGTCAGTATCAGGCCCAACAAGCCGCGCGGCGGCTCAAACTCAATGCGGTCCGTGAGTGAAACCGAGTTTCCGTTCGCTAGGAGAGTGCGCGAGTGAACGAGCTTGCGCAGCGGGCCTTCGCGCATTTCATCGATCAGCACCGAATGCGGTTCCAAGCCGATGATCTCGCTGACGATCCGCTGCGGAATGCCGCTCCGCTTCGCCTGGATGACGAGTCGCGAGCCGAGCTGGCAGATCTCCGGTGCTTCCAAGAGCCGCAGATCCCAATCGGGTGGCGAAAGCTTGGGCAGGTTGGCGGGGCGGACAAGAAAATCGAAGAGCGCTTCCGCGGTGCAGCGCAGCTGCATGGTCGCTTCAAACACGGGCACGGTGAATATCCTCGGTCGGGCAGGCGCAAGGTCTTACAATGCAAGTATAGGACGTATTCGGCTTATATGTCCCACACAACCGCAAGCAAATTATTCAGGTTCCGTGAGCACTGCCCATGCTTTCCACCGCTGCTGGATTCTTTCCGGCCCTACGGGTTCGGGCAAAACCGCGTTCGCGCTGCAACTGGCCGAGCATGCGAACGCCGAAATCATCGCCATGGACTCCATGACGCTTTACCGCGGCATGGACATTGGCACCGCGAAGCCCTCGACCGAAGAGCGCCGCCGGTTGCCCCATCACCTGCTTGACGTGCTCGACCCATGGGAATCGGCCAGCGTGGCCTGGTGGCTCGAACATGCGGCCGAGCGCTGCCGCGACATTGAAGCGCGCGGTAAACGTGCGCTGTTTGTCGGCGGCACACCCCTCTATCTAAAGGCGCTGCTATTCGGGCTATTCTCAGGGCCGCCGGCAAACCACGATTTGCGCCAGCGCCTCGAGCGCGAAGCTGGGGAGCATGGCGTGCCGCACCTGCACCGCCGACTTGCCGAAGTGGACTCTGCCGCCGCGACGCGACTGCACCCTAATGACCTGCGGCGAATCGTGCGCGCGCTGGAAGTCTTTGAAGTCACCGGAAAGCCAATCAGCCAATTGCAGGAACAATGGCGCAACGAAGCGCAACCAGGGCCGGAGTTCCGCTGCTGGTGGCTCGACCGGCCGCGGGCGGAATTGTTTGAGCGAATCAATTCCCGAGTCGAGAAAATGATCGAAGCCGGCTGGGTGGAAGAAGCCCGGCATTTGCGTGCCTTGCCGAGGCCATTGAGCAGGCAAGCGCGGCAGGCATTGGGCTACGAGGAACTGTTTGATTACCTCGACGGCAAATTCGACTTGAAAACGATGGTGGAACTCATCCAAGCTCACAGCCGGCAGTTTGCCAAACGGCAACTCACATGGTTTCGGCATTTGCCGCAGTGTAAGCCGATTGCGGTCAGTGGCGATGCATTGCCGGATGTCCAGCGGTGTTTGGTTAACGATGATACAACACGTCAGTAAAATCGCCTCGAAATTTGCAAAACCGAATCCCAAATCGTAGAACGGAATTTATTCCGTTCCAATTCACGCGCTCGAACGGAATAAATTCCGTTCTACGTTGGATGGTCCAACGAAGCTTACGGCCGACTTTGCGTTATTCGCATCCAATTCAACGGTCCAAAACTCCATGGCACGTAATTCAGTTACGTTATCGCTTTTTTTCCTCCACGCCAGCCTCACGTTTGCCGCGGAGCCGGCCACTGAAAAATTCCCGCCGGAACTCGTGCGCTTCGTCGCCCACGACAAGAACCCCGTTTTCACCGCCGAGCCGGGCAAGTGGGATTCCAAGATCCGCGAGCGCGGCTGGATCCTGCGCGAAGACGGCATCTGGAAGATGTGGTACACCGGCTACCAGAAAGACGACGCAACGCACATGCTTGGCTATGCCACCTCGACCGACGGCATCCACTGGACCCGCCACCCGCGCAATCCGCTTTACAAAGAGCACTGGGTGGAAGACATGATGGTGGTCAAGCACGACGGCAAGTACCTCATGTTTGCCGAAGGGCTCAACGACCGCGCCCACATGCTCATTTCCAAAGACGGCCTCGACTGGGAGCGCGTGGAACTATTGGACATTCGTTTGAAGAATGGCGAAAAGATCTCGGATGGCCCATACGGCACGCCCACGGTTTGGCGCGAAAAAGACACGTGGTATTTGTTCTACGAGCGCAACGATCTTGGCATCTGGCTCGCGTCGTCGAAAGACTTAAAGGTTTGGTCCAATGTGCAGGACGAACCGGTGCTTTCGCCCGGCCCTGGTGAATATGATCGCGATTTGGTGGCGCTCAACCAGGTCATCCGTCACAAGGGGCGCTACTACGCTTACTACCATGGTTCCACCAAAACGGGGCCGAAGGCGAAGCTATGGTCCACGGCTATTGCCACGTCGACGGATTTGATCCACTGGGAGAAATACGAGCACAATCCGCTCCTGCCGACGGAGCAGAACAAGTCGAGCGGAATCGTGGTTCCCGACGGCGACAAATTCCGGCTCTACACGATGCATGCACGGGTAGATTTGCATTTGCCGGCGAAACCGTGAAGGGAATCCGTTAAGCCGCAACCGGCAACTTGACGCGACCAATGGCGAGTCTATGATGAAGAAGGATTCCACCCTGCCGAAGTGGCGGAACTGGCAGACGCGCCAGCTTCAGGAGCTGGTTCCCGTACAGGGAGTGCAGGTTCAAGTCCTGTCTTCGGCACCTTCTCATGTAAGGGCTTGCGGCCAAATAATGCCGCAGGCCCTTTTCCGTTTTCCCCGCCGTTTGGGGAAAATTTGAGCCGAGCACTTTAATCGCATGGGATGAGCGCAGCACTCCGCAAAAATGATCCCAGTGAACCGTGAGCGCCATAAGTGGCAAATTCATTGGAGGCATTCGATTCAGACCATTGCAGCAACTCCCCGCAAATACAATTTTCCTCTGTAGCGGCGTGATATTTCCATTTGCATTTCGCCTTGTCTTTGGGAGCCCCACTTTCCCGGAGAGGCCATCGCCGTGCAGTATTTCCTTCTCTTCCTGCTGCTTTTGGCCGTACTCGCGCTCGTCGTCATTGGCTTGGTGCGCGTATTGCAGTGGTTGTTTGGGGACGGCGGCAAGTCGGCGCGATTCGTTCCCTGCCGGTGCCGCAACTGCGGGGAACCGTTAACCGGGGTGAACGGGCTCTGTTCCGGCTGTCATTTGCGCTTGTCGCAAGCTGACCGTTTGGCTGATTTGCGCGTCACCCAATTGCAGCTCCGGCAATTTCACTTCGACGGGCTGCTTGACCACGATATCTACCAGCAGTTATTGAGTCGCATCCGGCAGGAGCAACGCGCTATCCTCCATCCCGAGCAAGTGCGCAAGGCGATCACGCAACGAGTGCCGGCTACGCCGGCGCCGTCGGAAGCGATCATGGACGTTTTGCCGGTGGAGCCGCAGTTGCCCGAGCGGCAGCCGGCGGTGACAATTGCTCGGCCCGCCCCCAGCCAGTCAATTGCTGCGGCGCCGGTAGTTCCGGAGGCGCCGTCAGTTCCGCCGCCGTCTGCACCGCGCCGTTCGCTGGGCGTATTGCTGGCCGGCTTCATGGAGGAGCGCAACATCCTCTGGGGCGAGCTAACGGGCGGGTTACTCATGGTCGGCTGCTCCGTCGCCCTGGTGCTCAGCCTTTGGAAAACGCTCGAACAAATTCCGCTATTCCCGTTCATCATCCTCGCGGCCATCACATCGGCGCTGTTCGCGGTTGGCCGTTATACGCTGCATCACTGGAAGCTGGAGGCGACCAGCCGCGGTCTGCTGGTCATTGCCCTGCTACTGGTGCCGCTGAATTTCCTGGTGTTGGCCGGCCTCTCGCCCAGAGCCACGGGCAGCCCGGTTGAGTTAAGCATCAAAGCCGTGGGAATCGCACTGTTTGCCGTTCTCGTCAACCTGGCGACACGCGACCTGTTCCCGGATCGCAATGCCAATGATGGCCGCTGGCGCGAATCACTTTTATTGTCGATTGCGGTGCTGGGCATTTCCGTGTGCCCGCTTGCGGTGCCGCGCTTGTTCCAGCTTGGCTTCGCAACTGAAAATGTTCTGCTCGTTTGGACGCTGGTCCCGGTCCTTTTGCACGCGACGATGATCGGCCTGCTGTTGCGCCGAAGATGGCCGGATGCGGCCCTTTCCACCCCGCTGCCCATTTTGGGCTTCACCGGCCTGGCCACCTTCCCGCTCGCGCTCACCTTCGGCTTCAACATTCTCTGGACGCATTCCCAACATGGCTCGGTCGGCTTGTTATTCGAGCGGTTTTCCATTCTGTTCGCGCTAAGCGGAACGCCGCTGCTGGCAACCGGCTTGTTCGTGGAACGTCGCAGTCCGGCCTCCAAGGCGCTAGCGGGAACGCTAGTTGCCCTGCTTGCTGGCCTAATTCAAACGGCGGCGTTGATTCTGGCCTGGCCGAACCCGGCCCTGGTTTTCGCCGTGGCAGTTCTGAATGCTTCCGTCTGGACGGCGGCCGCGTTCCTGTTCCGCTTCCCTTTGGGGCACGCGCTGGCCATTCCGAGCTTCGTGGTGGCCGGTTGGGTTATGGGCCAAGATCTCGCGATCGGGCCACTGTTGGGTGGTCGCTTGGAAGCAACAGACCTCATCACCAGCCAAACGGGCGTCATCCTGATCGTTCTGGCCGGCGTTCTGGCGCTCATTGCGGAGTTGCTTCGCCGGACCGATGGCTGGCATCACGGGCGATTTCACGCCGCCGGGGCTGGTCTGG
>DATGHS010000405.1:0-27392 GCA_035307785.1 Gemmataceae bacterium | reverse complement strand
TTTTCTTGACAACGACATGCTTAATTTCCAGACCGCAACGCCTAAACAACTGGAGGAACTTCGCACTGCATTCAAGACTGCCGCGAAGTTGGTTCGATCCCTTCTGGGAGCGCATGCCTTTCGACGCTTTTATCGGGGGAGCGAGAAGTCGCCTAACGGCCATTGGGAGCCGAAAAAATTCAACGCTTCACTATTCGACATTTTGATGTGCCAGTTCGCTGACAAGGATAAAAACCAGGTCATGGCGAACCTGGACGCGATCCGCGAGGCCCTGATAGACCTAATGTCAAACGACCAATTGTTCATCGAGTCAATTGAGCTGTCGACGAGTTCGGCAAAAATGGTGAAGACTCGCTTTGATGCGTGGCGCAAAGCTTTGGAGGGGATTCTGGCTGCTGCCGACAAGCAGCCTCGAACATTTTCGCGGGCGCTAAAGCAAGGGCTATACACGAACAACCCAACGTGCGGGCTCTGTGGCCAGCACATCGCGGAACTTGATGATGCGGCGGTCGATCACATCGAACAATACTGGCTTGGTGGAAAAACCATTCCCGAAAATGCAAGGTTGGCTCATCGCTACTGCAACGGTGCTCGCCCACGGAAAGAAAAGGCCGTCTAGACGGATCCTGACTCATGTGCCGCAGTCGTGACAATTGACCTGTTTATCCGTCCACTGCATTGACTAGAATGGGGACAGTCAGCACGACGTTGTGCGGCGGCTAAGCGCATTTGGAAATATGAAAAAGGGTTTCCCATTTGCCGCGTTGTCCCGATCATCGAGTTCGCAAGGGCAAAAAGCAGTGGAAAATTCGGACCAACATACGAGCTCCGCTAGGCCGCGATGTTCAAATGCAGTTGAAATCGTAAGTCAAATTGACTTCCAAATCCCAAGCCCACTTGCACCGACGACCGATTCCTCCAAGCCAGGGCACTGGCCATCCCCGACAAAGCTCTCGGCAATCATCAGCCGGGCCCGCGGCGCGCTTGCCGCTTTACGCCAAGCAGAACGAACGCCGGACGTCACGGGATTGAAGCGACGAATCGGGCTCAATCTGCATCGTCGCAATCAAGTCATGCAGGTGATCGTGGAGATTGCGGCTCTTGAGCGAGAAATCAATCCTGACGCCGTGCCTTTCGATCGTCCTCAACAGCGCAACAGGCTTTGCGGCTGTTGTGGATGGACCAGAGCGAACACTTACCGGCGCGCCATGAACAAGTTGTTTGAGGCGCAAAATGCCTTATTGCAACTTTGGCAACTCCAAGGGCTTTGCCACGCACGGCGTTACATTCAGGACACAGAATTCAGTACGACCCCAGGCGACAGCTGGCCGGCGGAGTTGCGAACACAATGGCCGGCGGCGCTGCCTCCCGAGTTATTGGAAATGTTGGCGCAGTCGATTGAGGAATTGGAGGAAGTTTTACGCGCGGAGAACTTCAGCGATCGGCAACCGAATAAACGGGAAGATGTGAAGCTAGGAACTCGCGCCAGGGAAAATCTTTGTGAATTACAGCCACGCAGATGCGAAGTACTTGACTCAGCTCCAAAAGCATCTCAAGCCGACCATCGCGTCCGAGATGCTTTGGGACGATACCAAAATCGCCGCTGGTGTGAAATGGCGCGAGGAGATAAAAGAGGCTCTTGGGCGGGCCAAGGTGGCCGTCCTGTTAATAAGTAAAGATTTCTTGGCCTCTGACTTCATTCAGAAAAATGAATTGCCACCCTTGCTGCAAGCGGCGCGAGCGAGCGGTCTAACGATCCTTTGGGTATTGCTGGGCCACTGTATGTATTCGGGCACGCCAATCGAAGAGTACCAAGCTGCACACGACATATCGAGGCCACTCTCTTCCTTAAGGGGCAATAACCGCGACAAGGTTTGGGTCGGAATTTGCAATAAGATCATCGCGGCGGTGTCGGATTCCTCAAGCCGAGTGCCTTCAAAATAGCGGCTCGCAAGGGAACAAAACGGGCCATCCGACATTTCACTGACGATCCGGCGCTAGCTTGCGGTGATCTCGATCTCCATCTTCCGTCCCAGGGCTTCGGCCCACTTGTGCAACGTCGCGAGCGTCGGGTTCAACATTTTGCCGGTTTCCAGCCGCGATAAAGCTGGCGCGTCGATGCCCATGCGTTTGGCGACTTCCGCCAAAGTCAGGCCCTGGCATTCGCGCTCCGCTTTAAAGCGCGCTACCAGATTTAGAATGGCCGTGAAGCTGTCGCGGTCGATCGTGTCGGCCGGGCGTTGGCGGATCGGGTTGGCGGCGTGTTGGCGGCGAATCGCTTCTTCCTCGGCCCGCTGCTCGGGCGTGCGCATAGGTTTGGTCTTTGGTTTCATTGCATCACTCCGTTGGTTCGGGAACATCGTAGGCCGTGATCGGGCGGATAATGAGCGGATCGGCCGGGTTCAGGACTTCAAAAACAATCACGATAAACCGGCCGGTGCTCGTGTCGCCGAAGGCAATGGGCCGGCCCGAAGAATCGCTCAGGTCGAAGGTCGTGTTCTCATCGAACAGGGCGTGCTCAACTTCCTCTGACGTTAGGCCATGCTCGGCAATGTGGGCGGTGTTGCCGCCTTCGTCATCTGGTTCATCCCAATCGACCAAGGCATCGCGAAGATCCATGCCAGCGCTCCGGTTATCGAAATTGTATCATAACACAATTGTATCCGAATGCAAAGGCAAAATTTGCTGCCGTTTTTTTTGACAATGCCCGTTTCGGATCGTAAGTATACATATGTTCACATCGGCCGGCAATTCGGGCTGGCCTGCACGTCGCGCTTACGCCGCGACGCTCACCATTTCTTTTTTGGAGACCCACCATGAAGATTCCATCGATTCGAACGCGCCGCGATATGGAGATGGTGGCCGACTTGCGCGCGGCGGGGGCGACCTGGGAGACGGCGGCCCTGAAGGTGCAGCGGCGGGCGGGCCTCTTGCGGCGCTGGGCCAAGGTTTATGCCGAGGAGTGGGTGCGGCTGTTTCGCGAGGCCGAGGAACGGCTGGGGCGCGAGGCGAACAAGGTAACGGGGATGTTGCTAAATAGTCTGACCACGCTAAGAATTTTCTCATTCTCCGCATACACGAATACTCGGCGAGATGTGGCCACGCCATCCTGCCGGTGGTCGCGGCATCACTAGAATCGCAGTCAGCGGCTGGGAGGCGGTCCGCGTTTGGACTGTTCCTTGCCCACCACTTCTTGGAGGCAAAACATGAAGATGATGCTCGCGGCGGCGATGGTGTTCGGGCTCTCCGGTCTGGCGGCGGCGGCAGACAAGGTAGACCCGGTCGGGACGTGGAAGTGCGAGTACCAGATCGGCGACATGAAGCGGACTTCCGAATTTACGATCAAGAAGGACGGCGACAAGCTCGCCGGGACGATGAACTGGCCGGACCAGAAGGATGAGAAGCTCAAGGACGTGAAACTGAAGGACGGAGTTCTGAGCTTTTCCGCCGTACGGAAGATCATGGACAACGAGATCACCGTCGCGTACAAGTTCACGATCGACGGGGATAAGCTCAAGGGGAAAGGCGCGGCCGAATTCATGGGCCAGAAGAATGAGTTCGACATCGAAGGGAAGCGGGAGAAGAAGTAGCATTTTGGCAGCTTTGCGGACTATTGGGGCCATCGGAGGTTTACACGGGTAATCTCGGATGGCCTCAATCATCGTGGATCAAGAAACCATTTCAGAGGGTGAACCGATGACGAAGCTCCTGACGATCGTAATGCGAAGTCTCTTGGTGGTGGCCGGGCTGGCAATGGCCACGGTGGCCCGGGCCGACGAGCCGAAAGGCGAGGCGAAGACCGGCAACAAGCAGGTCGGCACCTGGAAGCTGATCTCGGCCAAATACAACGGCCAAGAAAGCAAGATTCCCGAGGGCTTCACCGACCTGAAGCATGTTACGCCTTCGCATTTCATGTGGGCCGTGTACGACAAAGACGGCAAAGTCGTCGCCGCCCTCGGCGGGACGTGCACGCTGAAGGGCGAGGAATACATTGAAGTTCCCGAGTATGGAGTGGGAGAAGGCTTTGAGCAACTGAAAGGCAAGGAGCAGGTATTCAAGTTGAAAATCGAGGGAAACAAGTGGTCCCACACCGGTAAGCTCAGTAACGGGACGACCATCGAGGAAGTGTGGGAGAGGGTTGAGAAGAAGTAGTTGGACGGATTTTGAATGCGCGGCCATCCGAGGTTGCCGTCGTAATCTCGGATGGTCCATGATTTCGCTTTCCTTCTGCCAGTCCCACGCCAATTTCCCGGCGCTTTGCCATCGAGCGCCGCCGGTGTATGATGACCATCAGTTGCCGGCCATTTGATTACCGGAGCCGTGCTGAGTCACTTTGGGCTCGGCGGTAGGTATTCGGCCGGTGCCCCAATCGAAGACGAAACCGGTTGACAGCAAGTCTCCACGCAAGCGGCATCGAAAAACTAATCCCCAGGAACCAGCAGTGAGGAGACACACATGATCCGCCACTTGATATTGAGCGTTGTTGCGTTGGTCTTTTGCTTTTCGGCCGCTGCGGTCCGGGCGCAAGCGCCGCCAAAGGCCTATCTCCTCAACGTGGGGCAGGGCCAGGCGTTCAACGACATTGGTTCCGACGACAAGACCAAGCCCGAACTCGTCACCGATGTGCCGGAGCTTGGCGGCAAGGCCTGGAAGGTCGCTTTCTTCGCCGGCGATTCCGTCGGCGTAAAGAATCCAAAAGTGAAAGACTGGAAGCCGTACGAGAATTTCCGCTTCGATGCCGTGAATCCTGGCAAAGCAGACGTTCAGTTGACGATCAATATTATTCATGGCCGCTCGCGCGACTTCAACACGCGCGTCGTCTTTCCGATTAAACTCAAGCCGGGCAAGAACGAGGTGAAGATCGGCACCGGTGAATTTACGAATGTAAACGGCTCCGCGCCGGCGCTGAATGACGTTACCAAGTTTTACATCGCCGATGCCGACAGCAAAGCGCCGACGATTCTCTTTGGCGACATCTGGCTGGAGGGCGGCACCGCTCCCGCGCCGGCGTCGAACTCCAACGGCGGCGGCCCGAACCCGACGGTTGGCTACAAGATCAAGGGCCGGGTGGGCGGCCTGGAGGTGGACCTGACGGTTACTCCGTTCGTGGTCGGCCCGACGAGCCTTCCAGCCGCTGCCGCGGTTCATGGCGACGAGGCCCGGCTCGCCCGCATTCGCGGCCTCAAGATGCCCGGCATCAATCAACCGATCCTGTTCAACACGCCGGAGGCCGACGCCATTTGTTCCGCCCTGGAAGTGTTCCCACCGGACAACCCGTGGAACCTGGTCGTCGAGGATTGGCCGTTGCACCCCAACTCGAAGAACATCATCGACTCGATCGGGGCGAACAAGCCGCTGCGCCACAATTCCGACATGGGGTTCGTGCTGGTGCCGCCCCACCAAAAGAAAGTGGAAGTGGTGCTTGGCCAGTATTCCGGGGAGTCGGACAAGGGCCCGTACCCGGTGCCCGACAACACGCCGATCGAAGGCTGGCCGGTTACGTACAAGGGGCTTTCGCTCGAGGAGGCACAGCGCAAGGATGAAGGCGACGCCGATCGCCACGCCATCGTGGTCGATCCGGTGAACCGCATGCTGTACGAGTTTTACCAGATGCGCAAGACCGACCAGGGCTGGAAAGCGGCCGGAGCGGCCATCTTCGATCTGAAATCGAACAAAATGCGGCCCGACGGCTGGACCTCGACCGACGCGGCCGGCCTGCCGATCTACCCGGCCGTGGTCCGTTACGACGAACTCAAGCGCGGGGCCGTCGAGCACGCACTGCGGGTGACGGTGACGAAGACGCGCCGCGAGTATGTCTACCCCGCCACACACTACGCCAGCCAGCTGACCGACGAGAACCTGCCGCGCATGGGCGAGCGCATTCGCCTCAAGAAGAGCGTCGACATCTCCGGCTTTTCACCGGAAGCGCAAGCGATTCTGAAGGCGCTGAAGAAATACGGGATGTTTGTGGCGGACAATGGCATCGACTGGGCGATCTCGGTGGCGCCGGACCAGCGCATTGGCGCGTTGCACGAGGAATTGCGCAAACTGCAAGGCGCCGACTTCGAGGTCGTCCAACCGCCGGCTGGGTATAAGCCGCCGGAGTGAGGCTGGCAAACGGGACAAGGGCTTGATTATTGCTTTCGGTGATGTAAGCCCTGAATTCTCTCGGTTGCATTCACGGCAAGCGAGAAGCGTAAGCGACTGGAGAAAACCACGGTGTGCTCCAATCGCTTACGCTCCTGGCTCACCGTTTTTCCGGGAATATCGTCGCACCTTTAGGATCACACCTCCAACTACATTTCGCATTTTTCGGCAACTGCGGACCTGCGGCGGGCGTATGGAGGTACGGATCGCTAATGGGCCGTTCCGTTTTCCGCACTGACTGACTTCGGGAGGATTCCATGGCTACTGTGACCTTGCCGTGCAGTTGTGGCCGATCCTTTTCTTTGGATGAAGCGCTGGCGGGTTCCGCCTTCACTTGCCCTACTTGTGGAAGCATGCTGAAAGTGCCCAGTACAATGCCGGCGGTGGCGCCGCTTGCCGAGGAAACTCTCACTACGCCGTCGCCGAAGCCGAATCGCGCGGAGTATCTGGCACGAAAGGCCGTGCACAGGAGCCGGCAGATTCCGGCCTGGCTGAAATTCGCAGCCGTGGCCTGGGTGGTCATCGTTCTCATTCTTGTAGTTCCATATGCCATTCACAGCTACTGGTCGTGGCGGCTGGGGATAGCAGAGGCGAAGGCACGCGAGCTTCCGCAGCAACAGAAGGACCTGCAGGCCAAGCTGGAACGCGAGGCGCGAAACGCGCAGATGACGCTTTCCATCACTGGCCCGGCTTCGCTGCAACCGGGGGCGGTAAACACTTACATGCTCGAAACGCGCACCCTGGCCGACGAGCCGGCTGCGTCCAAGCTTTCCATTTCGGTGAAAGACAAGTCCGGCAAACCGGTAGGCCAGCCGGTGGAGATCGCCAGCCAGGGCAAGCACCCGTTCACTGTGCCTTTGCCGGCCGCGCTGGGGCCTGATGAGGAGTGGACGCTGGAAGTATCGGCCGAGCACTCCGGCGGCGATGGCAAGCCGATCACGCTAAGCGAAAAGCTGCCGTTGGAGCGGCCGGGCTACCTCACGCACCTGTTCACCGACAAGCCTCTGTACCAGCCCGGCGAAGTCGTCGGATTTCGCTCGCTCACCCTGGAGCGCTTCTCGCTGCAACCGGTGGAAGAGGATTTGCAGCTTTCGTTCACTATTACCGATCCGGCCGCGACGGTTGTGGCCCGGCTCGACGGCTCGGCCCTCTTGCGAAGCGCTAGCGGCGGCAGCGAATTGCTTCAGGGCCCTGACGGGAAAGCTATTCGTGGCATCGGCACCGGCGAATGGGCCGTGCCGCAGTACGCGCCCGGCGGCGAATACACCCTCACCGTCAGCGATCTGCGCGGCCGATTTCTGTCGGAGAAGCGGCATTTCCTCATCAACCGCTATCAGCCGCCTCGGCTGCACAAGGAACTGGAATTCACCCGCCGCTCGTATGGCCCCGGCGACGAAGTGCTGGCCGCGTGCAGCGTCAAGCGCATCGAAGGGGGCAAGCCCGTGGCCGAGCAGCCGGTGACCGCGACGGTGATGGTGGACGGCAAACGGATTGGGGCCGACGGATCGGAAAAGGACGATGCCAAAATCGAGTTGAAGACCGATGCGCAGGGTGCTGTCGCCGTGCGCTTCAAGCTGCCGAAAACGATCGACTACGGTGAGGCCAGCCTGTCGGTGCAATTCACCGACGGCGGCAATGTGGAAACGATTGTCCGGCCGATTCCCATCATCATTCGCCGGCTGCGGGTGGATTTCTATCCGGAAGGCGGCGACCTGGTGGCCGGCGAGCCGAACCGCGTCTACTTCCAGTCCCGCACGCCGATCGGCAAGCCGGCCGAATTGAAGGGCCATCTGCTCGACAGCAAGGGACAAGCGGTAGCCGAAGTGCAAACGCTGGCCGATGAGAAGGAGCCTGCCGCCAACCAGGGCATGGGCACATTCACCTTCACGCCGCAAGCCGGCGAGAAGTACGAGTTGAAGATCGATTCGCCGGCCGGGATAAAAGTCCAATATCCGCTACCGGTCATCAAGGCGGAAGGTGTAGTGCTGCGCGTGGACAGCGGCGTGACCAACGATGCCGAACCCCTCAAGGCTACTGTATGGAGCGCGGGGCAGAAGCGCAAGCTACTGGTGGCGGCATATTGCCGGGGGCGCATGGTAGCGCAGGAAGAGGTGACGGTGAATGCCAGTGAGGCGAAGTCGGTGTCGCTGCTGCCGCCCAGCGGCATTGGCGGCGTGTATCGCATTACCGTGTTCGAAGATTTGTCGAGCGCCACGGTTTCGCGCTTTGTGCCCGTGGCGGAGCGACTCGTGTTTCGCCAGCCTGTCCGGCGGTTGAGCGTGAACCTGACCACCGACAAGCCGCATTACACGCCGGGCGACAAGGTGCGCCTGAGCATCACCTCGACGGATGAGACGAAAAAGCTGGCCCCGGCCATCGCGTTGGTTTCTGTCGTGGACAAGGCCGCGTTTTCGCTGGTCGACGACAAAACGCTGCGGACCATACCCACGCATTTCATGCTGACTTCGGAGATTCGCCAGCCGCAGGATTTGGAAAATGCCGACTTTCTGCTGCGCGACAATCCACTCGCTGCTACTTCTGTTGACTTATTGCTTGGCACGCAAGGCTGGCGGCGCTTTGCCGAGCAGGACCCGGAGAAATTCCGGGAAACGAATGGCGCCGAGGCAGAGCGGCTGCTGGCCATCTCGGCGCAGGTGCCGCACAAGACCACGAATAAGCGTGAGGTGGAGGCGGCGGCGCAACCAGCGATTGCCGAGGCCCGGCAGAAAGCGGCGGCCCAAGTGGTTAAAGAATCGAGCGATCTTCAAGCGGAGACGTTGCAACTGCGAACGGCGGAGCGGGAATGGCGAGACTATTCCGAGAGGGTGTTGGCGGTGGGAGTCATGTGTCTGTTTATGTTGATTATCGTGACCGCGTTCGTGGCGGTGGCCTCGCGCCTGGAGAAACCCGCTTTGGGAACAGGTTTGCCATTCTCGGCGATATTCATGATCGCTTGCTGCACCATCGTGATCGTCCTGATTGGCATAGGTACAGACGGCTTCAAAATTCGAAAGATTCGAGAAGCAGCCGCGCGCAGCGAATCGGCCGATGTAGTGACTGGCCTGCCGGCGTCTTCCATTGGAACGAGGACGTTAAGTGGCGCGCAAGGCTTGCCAAGAGGCCGAGAGACGGAGATGGAATGGAAGATGCGTCCCCCGCCTGGTGCTCCGCCAGAGGCAATGAAGGCATATGAGGGCGGGCGGAAGGGGGACCAACGACCCGTCGAACTCCCGAAAGAGAACAAGCCGGACAATGTTTTCAAGCCCACGGAACCGCCGCCGAATGCCAATATTCGCACCGATCCGGCATATGCCACTGACAAACAAAGCAAGCCCGGCGAATCCGCGCGCAGACGCTACACTCAGGCGCAAGCCCAAATGCAGCAGCGTCGCCTTGCGGCGAACATGACGCCGCAGGCCGAGCATTCGTTTCGCGACATGGAGCGCGGCCTCCGCTCGCTCTCCGATCCGCAATCGCTGACGCCATTTGTGGTCCGCGAGTATGCCCACGTTAACACGACTCATCCCGATGCGCCGCGGGCCGATTTCACCGAGACCGTTTACTGGCACCCGGTGCTGATCCTGGGCAACGGCGAATCGTTCGTCTCGTTTCAGTTGAGCGACGCCCTCACGAGTCTCCAGGCGCTGGCGTTTATTCATACCACCGATGGCCGGCTGGGCGCCGCGAAAATGGAATTCGCCTCGCGGCTGCCGTTCAGCCTCGAAGCGAAGTTGCCCACGGAGATCACCGGCAGCGATGAATTGCACATTCCCGTGACCGTGGCCAACGATACGGACGAGAAGCGCGACGTGCATCTAGAGCTTTCAACCAGCGGGCTTAGCCGGATGGAAGGCGAAGCGGAAGCGCACTTGAAGCTCGACGCCCAGAAGCGCGACCGGCTGCTGTTCAAGCTGAAGCCCGGCATCGACGAAGGCGAAGCGCGGCTCAAGTTAGCCGGCCGCAGCGATTTTCTCAAGGATTCCGTCGAGCGCACCATCCGCGTGACGCCGGAAGGCTTTCCCATGGTGGGCGTGTGCAGCGGCAGGATCGATCGTTTCCTGAAGGCCAACGTTGTGCTGCCGGACAAGTATTCACCGGGCTCGCTGAAGTTGCGGGCCGAGGTTTTTCCCTCGATCCTGGCCGACATTCAAACCGGCCTCGAAGGAATGCTCCAGGAACCGCACGGCTGCTTCGAGCAAACTTCGAGCACAACCTATCCGAACTTGCTCGTATTGGATTATCTCCAGGAAACCGGCCAATCGCGGCCCGATATCGCGCGCCGGGCTTTGGACCTGATCGACCGCGGCTACAAGAGACTGGTTACCTTCGAATGTCCGAAGGAAGGCGGCGGGCGGCAGGGCTTCGAATGGTTCGGTGGGCCGGTGCCCCATGAAGCGCTGACCGCGTACGGCCTGCTCGAATTTCACGATATGGCGAAGGTTTATGACAAGGTGGATGCCGATATGGTGGAGCGCACGCGGAAATTCCTGCTGAAGCGGCGCGACGGCAAGGGCAATTTCACGCGCCACGAGGATCATCACCATTTTGGCCGCGTCTCGCAAGCCGCGTTCAACGCCTACATTCTTTGGGCGCTCACCGAAAGCGAAGCGGATGCGGACTTGAATACCGAAGCGAACTGGCTCATCCAGCATTCCGACACGAGCGAGGAGCCATATGTGCTGGCGCTCACGGCAAATTGTCTGTTCCTGCGCAACAATAAGGCCGAAGGCACAAAGATTCTCGACAAGCTGGCGAAGCTGCAAACGACGGACGGGTATTTGAACGGCCACGAGAGTATTGTCGGCGCCTATGGCCGCGACTTGCAGATCGAGGCCACTGCACTGGCCATGCTCGCTTGGTGCCGGGGCGAGCAGCCCCAGCGGTATCGTGAGCCGTTGCAGAAAGCCGCCCGCTGGCTGATGCAGCAACGCAGCGGCTACGGCGGCTTCGGCTCGACGCAGGCAACCATCATGTCGCTGAAAGCGTTGGCGCAGATTGCAAAGGATAGCCGCAAGCTGACGCCCGGCGACGTGATCGTGTCCGTCCGTGGCAATCCGGTCTTGCGGCAAAGCTTCGCGGCCACGGCTGCTGACACACTGGTGCTCGAGATCCCGCAGCCTGAAAAGCTACTGAAGCCTGGCGACAACGAAGTGCGCATCGAACTCACCGGCAACAACGAATTGCCGGCGAAACTGTCGTGGAGCTACCACACGCTGCAACCGCCGAGCGCGGAGAACTGCCCCATCAAGCTCTCGACGAAACTCGATCGTGAGCAAGCCCGCGAAGGGGAAACGGTTCGGCTCACCGTGGCGGTCGAGAATAGCAGCAGCGAAGGCCAGTCGATGACCGTTGCGATCATCGGCCTGCCATCGGGGCTGGCGTTGCCGGAGGATTTGAAGCAGCTAAGGGAACTGGCTAAACCGAGGACGCCGCTGGCCGGGAAAGATACACCGCAACTGGCCGTTATCGATTACTTCGAAATCCGTGGCCGGGAACTGGTGCTGTACTGGCGCGGCCTGGATGCCGGGCAAAAGGTCGAGTTCGCGCTCGACCTGGTCGCCCGCATCCCCGGCAAGTATCGCGGCCCCGCGAGCCGGGCGTACTTGTACTACGGCGCCGATGCGAAGTGCTGGGCCGCGCCGATGCAGATCGCCATTGTGGCAAAATGAGGCACCAGTCCTTCCTCCATTAATTTGCGGCGCAAGTTGACCTTGGAGCTTGCGTATAATGGTAGCGGAAAAAGAAAGCGTCCCCGGTGATGGATTGGTGCGTTTCGTGGCACATTTGCGCACCGTTTGGCAATTCCTATATCCATCCAACGTGAAAGGAACGTCCCATGGCGATTGCCTGTCCACGTTGTCATCTCGTCTGGAAAGAAAGTTCCCAACAAGGCGCGCCTTCAGACTATTGTCCAGCATGTCGGGCCATGCCCGTGCAAGGAATCCTGGCGCCTCGGCGTGGCGCCCGGGATGGCCGTTCGAACAAGTCGCGATCCTTTGATCGCATCCGCCAACAAGTGTGCAATGTGCTGACCGTTGCGGCATCGATCCTGGCCCTTGAGATGGTGCTGGCCGGATCCTATGCCGCGATGCGGCCGCATGGCACCGACGGAGCGGGCAGTACATCGGCGAACTCGTCCACGAAGTTCTTGGCGGCTGTGGCTTCCGTTGCATCGCATGCCGAGGTCGAGAAAGCTGCCGAGGTTCGCGAGCCGGTTGGGAATTCTGCCGGCCTCCAAGGAGAGATTACTGCAACCGCGCCGGATGCGCAGGCGAACTCGGCGCCGAAGGTTTTTGCATTTCCAGATGGCACCGCAGGCGGGTTGGTCAAAGTGAGACAGGAACCGGCTGCGAACACGGTCGCCAAACCGTCGGTAGTCGAGAAACACACCCCGCAACGGGTCGATCATGAACCGGCCGGATTGAAGGTCATCACTCCCGGCGCGGGGAACGATGCTCCGGTCGCGCTTGCGAATGTCGAAAGTTCGCGTTCGGAGCCGAAAGCACCCACCTTCGCGTTTCCGAAAGGAACCGTAGGCGAAACAGCCGAACAAAAGCATGAAGAAACCGAAAAGGTAAACGCTGAACTTGAGGCGCGCCGGCGGAAGGAAATGGCGCTGGAGCCAAAAGGACTCATCATTGTCGCGCCGGGCGCCGTCGCCGAACTCGTTGTTGATCCGAGCAAAGCAGCTGTGGCGGAAAGCGGTAAATCTGCCCACGATATCACGGTGGTAACACCGGGGGAAATCGACGAGTTGCCGGCAGCTGTTGCACCCGCCGCTTCGAACACTTGCGCGTCGAGGCCAGCGCCGGCAAAGCCTTCGGACAGCATGACCGTACGGTTTGCAAAACAAGGTGCACCCGCTTGGCCGGCGGCAGCCGGCCAGGTTGGCAACGCCAGCACCGGCGGCATGTACGGTACGAGTCTGACTTTTGCCGCGAGCCCCAGTGCGGCCGAGAAGCAAGCGGCCCAACAGCAGAAACTCGTGTTCCTTTTGCACGTGTCGGGTGATTTCGACGATCCCGGTTTCACTTGAAACAACGCGCAGGCGCTCCGGGTGAACGCCCTGGCCAAACCGGAAGTCGGCGAGTATTTTGCTGCCAATTTTGTGTCCGCATTTCAAAAAGTCGGCAACTTCCGCATTCAAAACGGGCAAAAACAGGGTGGCAACGTGGCCAGCTACTTCTGTACACCGCAGGGCCAGGTGCTGGACATCATTCCCGGCCCGGTAGACGCGGCCACGCTCATGCGGGAAGCCCGTTGGGTGGAGGAAACCTGGAAGCTCGGCCAACTTCAGCACCGCTCCGAAAGTGGCATGAGAAGCCTGTTTGCCTCGGCCCATGCCAAGCGCCTGGAAGAAGATGTGACCGTGCCGCCGCAACTGAAGGGCAGGCTAACCGCACCAATCGCCTATCAGTTGGCCATGCGAGAATACAACGGCCTGAGCCCCGACGGCAAAGCGCATGCCCTACTGGCCCGCGAGCCGATGGCACCGATCAGCCGGGTTTATGAGTATGTGTTCGAAAAGATCCTGAACCAGAAAGTGTCCACGGATCCGGTCCACCTGCGAAACGGTGGGTGACGATGAGCGCAAGTAAGTTGGGATGATTCCAACACGAACATTTCCGGCCGCCCCATTGCCGTTTCATCAACCGCAGGCCCGCAACCTTTTGCAAGGGACCGCGAACCTCTTCCGCGATACCCCAATCCATTATTCCATCCAGTTCGGCGCCCACTCGCCCCGGACTTCCAGGAGTTAGGCGCGGAGAGTGTCTGAATACAGGTTTTGCACCCTATGGAGTCATGGAGGCAGTCATGAACGCAGAATTGCTGAAGGAGAAGTTTGCGCGGCTGGGCGCTCGCCTGGAACTGCAAGAGACTTCGGGCCGCTTGATCCGTTCTCGGCCAGAGCTGCGCCTGACGCTGGACGTGCGCTCGGATGCCGTGGGCGAGTTCTTCGACATTCGTGTCCGCCGAGACGGGCAAGTGGAACTGGATGTCACCGACTTGCGCCGGCGGGAGCAGCACTTGTTACTGAGCGCTGTCGATCCGCGCGGCCGGCATCACTACCTGTGTGGCCATGACGAGCAGCACTGGTTCGTGGCGGCTATTCCCGAGTGGGCGAGCCGGGTTTCGACCGTCTTTGATGCAATGGAAGCGTTGAAGCCGGTTGAAGTCGTGGACGCGCAGCGCCGTCAAGGCATCAAGGGCGACGACCGCTTCCGCCGCAAGAATGCGGCTTACGTCCGCCAGGGCGAGTGGTTCTTCCTGCCGGCGCCGAAACTGCACGTGGACAAGTCGCAGATTCTGAGCAACGAGCCGCTCAGCCGCGGCAACGGCAGCAAGCCGCACTGGGCCGAGTTCTTGTACCGCCTGGGCGGCGAGACGGTGTATGTTTGCGAGGAGTTTCCGCAGGGCCTGCGCTCGGCGGAATACTTGAAGTTGCTGCGTGACCGGTCGCGCGCTCGCAAGTGGAACTGGCGCCGCATGCAGCGCAACGCCCGCGCTTATGTAAAGGGCAAGATCAGCCATCCGGATCACAAGACGATTGAGCTGTACGTCTGGCACATGGTGGTCATGAACACGGAAGGCCAAAGCCAGGCGAAGCAGAACGTAGTCTTCCTGGATTAAGGCTGGTGAGAAAATGTGTAGATTTGGCGAGCCAGGAGCGAAAGCGACTGAAAAAATCGTCTTTCAATCGCTCATGCTCTTGGCTCGCCTTCGTCTTTAGCTGCACCCCGAGCTGGCTCCGCAGGTGTCGCATTTGCAGCAGGTGCCGCTGCGGACGAGTGTTAGCTGGCCGCATTCGGGGCAGGGGTCGCCTTCGTAGCCTTTCAGGCGGGCGATGCGCACCTTTTCATCTTCGGTCAACGGGGCACGGGTTACGCGCGCGGCAGCGACCAGGCCTGGCGCGTGGCCAGTGCCGTTGCCGTTTTCCGAATCGTGGCCATGGCCATTTCCGTTGCCATTGCCGGACGACGGTTTGAGGTGACCGGTGCGCGGCGTGGCGAACGCCTTGGGCACCGGCCGGTTCGGGTCGACGAGACGTTCGGCCACCAATTCTTCCTCTTCGAAGTCATCATCCGGCTCATGCCGGTGAATGGCGTCGGCCCGAAGGTCCTCGGGCGACACGTGGGCGAGGTCGTGCCGCTCGAGGTAAGTGATTGCCAGCTCGCGGAAGATGTAGTCGATGATCGACGTCGTCATCTTGATGTGCGGATTGCCCTCCACCGCGCCGTTCGGTTCAAAGCGCGTGAAGAGGAAGGCATCCACGAATTCATCCAGCGGCACGCCGTGCTGCATGCCCAGCGAGATGGCGATGGCAAAGCAGTTGGTCATGCTGCGGAAGGCGGCGCCCTCCTTGTGCATGTCGATGAATATTTCGCCCAGGCTGCCGTCTTCGTATTCGCCGGTGCGCAGGTAAATCTTGTGGTTGCCGATGCGGGCCTTCTGCGTGTAGCCGGCCCGGCGATCGGGCAGGCGGCGGCGACGGGCAATGTAGCGATGCACAATCTTCTCCGAAATGCGCACCGGCTCGGCCCGGTCCTCTCCGGCCAGTTCCTCCGGCACATCGGCGACGGAGTTGAGCGGCTGGCTGAGCTTCGAGCCGTCGCGGTACAGTGCGTTGGCCTTCAGCATCAGTTGCCAGCTCAGCTTGTAGGCGCTCTTCACATCGTCGATGGTGGCTTCGTTTGGCAGATTGATGGTCTTCGAAAGCGCACCGGAAATAAACGGCTGCGCGGCCGCCATCATGCGGATGTGCGATTCCACCGACAAGAAGCGCTGGCCGGTTTTGCCGCACTTGTTGGCACAGTCGAAGACCGGATAATGCTCGGGCTTCAGGTGCGGCGCGCCTTCGATGGTCATGGCGCCGCATACGTACACGCTCGCCTCGGCGATCTGTTCGCGGGTAAAGCCGAGGGCGGCCAGCAGGTCGAACCGCGGCGATTCAATCTGCGCCTGCGTGAAGCCCATGCGCTCGCGCAGCACCTCGTCGCCCACATTGAAACGATTGAGAACAAAGGAGAGTTCGAACGCGGCCGGGAGCAGCGATTCGACACGGTCGAGCACGGCTACGGGCACGCCCTTGTCGTTCAGCGTACTTGGGTTGATGTGGGGGCAGCCGCGCAGCGTGCCGCTGCCGCAGCAGTAGCGGATGATGTCGTCGATCTGGTTTTGCGAATAGCCGAGCTTCGCGAGGGCCGGCGGGATCGAGGCATTGATGATCTTGAAGTAGCCGCCGCCGGCGAGCTTCTTGAATTTCACCAGTGCAAAGTCGGGCTCAATGCCGGTAGTATCGCAATCCATCACCAGCGAGATCGTGCCGGTGGGGGCGATCACGGTTACCTGCGCATTGCGGTAGCCGTGCTGCTCGCCGAGCGCGAGCATGCGGTCGCAATCTTCGCGCGCTGCCTTGAGCAAGTATTCGGGGCAATAGCGGCCATCGATTCCCACCGGGGTGATTTGCAGGCTTTCGTATTCGCTCTTGCCGGCGTTGTAGGCAGCGCGGCGGTGATTGCGAATGACGCGCAACATCGCCTCGCAGTTGGCCGCATAGCGCGGGAACGGCCCCAGGTCGCGGGCCATCTCGGCCGAGGTGGCATATGCCACGGCATGCATAATGGCGGTCAGCGCCCCGCACTGATTTCGGCCTTCGGACGAGTCGTACGGAATGCCTTGCACCATGAGCAAGGCGCCGAGGTTGGCGTAGCCCAGGCCGAGCGTGCGGAAGTCATAGGACCTCTGGGCCACCGGTACGCTCGGGAATTGCGCCATGTAGACCGAGATTTCGAGGACCACGGTCCACAGCCGGCAGACGTGGCGATACTTCTCGACATCAAACCTGCCAGTGGCCGTGTCATAGAACTTCATCAGATTGATGGAGGCGAGATTGCAAGCCGTGTCGTCGAGGAACATGTATTCCGAGCACGGGTTGCTCGCATTGATCCGCCCATCGGCCGGGCAAGTGTGCCATTCGTTAATCGTGGTGTCGTACTGAATGCCGGGATCGGCGCAGGACCAGGCGGCATAGGCAATCTGATCCCAAAGCGCGCGGGCCTTCAGGGTCTTGCGTGGCTTCGGAGTGCGGAACTCACGGGTGGCTTTCTCCTTCTCGGTTCGCCAGTAGAGCGGCCAGGGGCCGTCGTTTTCCACCGCGTTCATGAACTCGTCCGTCACGCGCACGGAGTTATTGCTGTTCTGGCCGGAGACGGTGAAGTAGGCCTTCGAGTTCCAGTCGGCGTTGTATTCTTCCACGACCAGAGATTTGAAGCCCTGTTGCGCCAGCTGAAGCGTGCGCGCGATGTAGTTCTCGGGAATGAGGTCCACACGAGCTTCATGCACGGCCCGGCGCAGTTTTGAGTTTTGCTTGAGGTCGAAACGGTCTTCGCTTGACGACGAATTCGCGGCTTTCAGGATCGCGTTCAGGTGCCGGTTCAACAATTTCGAGCCGGTGACGAGAGCCGCGACTTTTTGTTCTTCGATCACCTTCCAGTTTACAAACTCTTCGATGTCAGGATGGTCGAGGTCGAGGATGACCATCTTAGCGGCCCGGCGGGTGGTGCCGCCGGACTTGATCGCGCCGGCGGCCCGGTCCCCGATCTTGAGGAAGCTCATCAGCCCGCTGGATTTGCCGCCGCCGGAGAGCGGTTCGCCGTCGCCGCGCAGGGCGGAGAAGTTGCTGCCGGTGCCGGCACCATACTTGAAGATGCGCGCTTCGCGGACCCACAGGTCCATGATGCCGCCTTCGTTGACCAGGTCATCCTGAACCGACTGAATGAAGCAGGCGTGCGGCGCGCAACGCTCATACGCCGACGTCGAGCGCGTCATCTGCTTCGTATTCGGATCGACATAGTAATGCCCCTGGGCCGGCCCTTCGATGCCGTAAGCCCAGTGCAGGCCGGTATTGAACCATTGCGGGCTGTTGGGCGCTGAGACTTGCGTGGCCAGGATATAGACGTTTTCGTCGTAGAATGCGCGAGCGTCCGCCTCGCTGGCGAAGTAGCCGCCTTTCCAGCCCCAGTAGGTCCAGCAGCCGGCGAGGCGATGGAAGACTTGCCGCGAATCCGTTTCGCCGCCGTGCGTGGCCCCGGCAGCTGCCTTGCACCGCCGGAGCCATTCCGGCATGCCGGGTTCGGAGACTCTCTCCGTTTGTGAAGGCACGCCGGCCCTACGGAAGTATTTCTGCGCGAGGATGTCGACAGCCACCTGGGACCAGGTTTCCGGCACCAGGATGTCTTTCATTTCAAAGACGACCGAACCGTCCGGGTTCACGATGCGGGACGTGCGGGGCACGAAGGATATCGCCGAAAGCGGATCGCATCCTTCGCGAGTGTACTGGCGATTTATTTTCATGGCAGTGGGTTCGCGCAGAGTTACGGCGACGAGCCGGGGACGAGCCTTCATGTATTGTACACAATTTCATCATGTACGGATCGGTGAGAACCGCTGGAAATTGCACATTCAGGCTGACGACCGTGCCAAATCCCTGAACGAAAAATCCTTTCGAGTTGAACTCCTGATTTCGCGCTGGTGGATGCATTCTCAATAGGCGCAAATGTACACCGCGTCAACAGTGAATTCGATGCGAAGATTACTTGTCGTTTTCGTGTCCCGCTACGAACGGTAGCGTGAGGCCCTTCTGGTCCTGATATTTGCCCTTTTTGTCGGCGTAGCTGGTGCGGCAAACCGCGTCAGCTCTGAAGAAAAGAATCTGCGCGATTCCTTCGTTGGCGTAAACCTTCGCGGGCAGCGGTGTGGTGTTGCTAATCTCGATCGTAATCTTGCCGCGCCACTCCGGCTCCAGCGGTGTGACGTTGACGATGATGCCGATCCGGGCCATGGTCGATTTGCCGACGCAGATGGCAATGATGTCGCGCGGGATTTCCAGGTACTCCACTGTCTCCGCAAGGGCGAAACTATTGGGCGGGATCAGGCAAGAATCGCCTTCGAAATCCACGAAGGAACGGGGGTCGAAATTCTTCGGATCGACGATGGCGCAATGGGCGTTGGTAAAGACCTTGAATTTGCGGCCTACGCGAACGTCGTAGCCATAGCTCGTGACGCCGTAGGAAATAACGCCGGGCCGTTTCTGCTCCGCGGCGAAGGGTTCAATCTTGATGTCACGCTCAATCTGCCAATCCGGCAAGACGCCCATTGCTGTGATCTCCTCGGGAGATAACTCGTTTTTGGAAGAAAGAAACCGGGTAATGAGGAATCGAGAACCGAGAATGAGGAATGACTATTCATTCACGGTTCTCGGCTTTCGGTTCTCCGTTAACCGGTTTCTTCACTCTTCCTCTTATCAGCCCGCTGCCGAGGGAACAAGTGCCCAGCGCGCACGAAACGGCCGCGGCTCGAGCTACTGGCGGGCCCACCAGGCGCTGCTTTCGCAGGAGTCGCGGCCGATTTTCATCAAACCGAACGCAAAGCCCAGGGACTACCGTTCCCTGGCTTTCGAGTTTGCAACTTCACCTTATTCCCAGCGCACCCACCCACGGGTTTGCGGATTGAAGTAGAAGTAAGCGCCGGCGTTGTCCTGGTAGTAGTACCGACGCGTGGCCGGATCCATGTAGGTCTGGTAGTTGCCCACGCGCGGGTATCCACCCTGGAATTGGCCGTTCATATTCATGTTCATGCCGGGGATGTTGGCGTTAGCGCCGGCATTGAGGTTGGTATTAGCGCCGGGCAGATTGGCATTGGCGCCGGCGTTCAGGTTCGTATTGGCGCCTGGCGTCGTATTCGTATTAGCGCCGGCATTAAGGTTGGTATTCGCGCCCGCGTTCAAGTTCGTGGGCGGAATCAAATTGCTGTTGGCGCCGGCGTTCAGGTTCGGCGTTCCAACGCCAATGCTGGTACCCGCGCCCGCATTCACGCCGTTGTAATATCCTGACGGATAATATGAGCCCGAATTGTAGTAATTCGGATAGTAATAACCCGAATTGTAATAACCCGAGCCGTAATAGTTCGGGTAATAATAACCCGAATTGTAATAGCTTCCGTTATATCCCGGGAAAGCACCGCCCGTGACATCATTCAGCACGGTGCCCGCGATCTGTCCGGGATACCAGCTGTTGCCGTAGTACCCGTTGCCGTACCAGCCGTTCCCCCAGCCGTTGCCGTACCAGTTATTGCCATAGTAGCCGTTGCCCCAGCCGTTGTTGTAAAGGGCGTTGTTATAGCCGTTGTTGTACCAGCGGGCTCGGCGTTGGGCATGGGCCGTCGAATCGGTAACCAGGGTTGCGCCAATGGTTGCCGCTATTACTATCCCCGACATCAGTAGCGATCGCATGTGCAAGCCTCCTCTGTGTAAAAATGGAACCATTTTTGCGAAATCATTTCGCGCCGTCAGACGAGAAATCGGGCGAATCGCGCACCATCGGCCGGATGCTCAACCGGTCCGGCAAGAGACACGGTGTTGGCAATCAGGCCGCCGTGGCGACGTCGTGTCCGATTTTTGAGAGAATTTGAAACCGCTTCCGTGAGACAGCGTGGCCGCCCCGGGAGGTGTCATGAGGGCAACCCGACCTATCCGCCCGATATTGTATGGAGAAAATAGGCAAAATGTGCACGGTTCAGATGTTCAGCCTGGAAAAAACGGCGCTTCACCGCTTTTTTCGGGCAGCAGCGGCTTGGGCCGGCGCTGCGGGGATTCGGAATCGATGCCGACGTAAACCAGTTCCGCTTCCGTGACGTGCAGAATTTCGAGGCCGCGTTCGGCTTCGACCGTCACGTTCATGGTAATCGACGTGCGGCCCATTCGGACCAGCTTCGTCTTGAACTTCACCACGTCGCCGACCATCACCGGCTTCTTGAACTCAACTTTGTTGACGGCGACGGTAACGAGATCCGGCAATGGCCCGCCGGCAAGCACGACTTCGCGTCGCGCGCCGATGGCAGCAGCTTGATCGAGATAGCTCAGAATCACGCCACCGAAGATGGTGCCACGCGGGTTCGTGTCGCGCGGCATCATGACGACTTGGATAGCGAGATAGGGTTCGGTCATTTTCCTTCCAGCCCCCGGCGAACGATTTTCACCCCTGCCACCATGTTAGCCAGTTTCCGGCAGGCGAGGTAGCGGGCCGTCTGCGAGAAACCGCAATCGGGCGTGACCGACACGCGTTCCGGCTCGATGTATTTCAGCACTTGCTGCAAGCGCACGGCCACGAACTCCGGCGGCTCGACCCAGGTGTTCTTCACGTCAATGAGGCCGACGGCGAGTTCCATCGGCGCTTTGATTTCGCGGGCCAGTTCGATTTCTGCCATCTCGCGGCTGGCGAATTCCAGCGCCAGTTGCTGTACTTGGGCCTTCGCCAGGTGCGGAAACAGCGGCCGGTAGCTGCGCTGGCCCACGGCCCGCGACCGATAATTTCCGAAACACATGTGCAGGCTGATCTTCGCATTCACACCGCTGACCGTGCGCTCGATAATCTCCAGAAAGTCTTCGGGATGCTCCGGATGGCAAGCGAAGCTCGGCTCGTCGAGTTGCAGAAACTCAGCGCCGGCCGCGACCAGAGCTTTCATCTCCCGATTGACGATGGGCAGCAGCGCCCTGGTGACCGCCCGGCGTTCGCGATACACCTCGCCGCCGTGCAGGCAGCCAGCCAGCGTAAACGGCCCCGGCACCGAGACTTTCACCGGCGTTGGCGTGATCGAGCGCAGGAACTGATACTCGGCCACGGTTCCGAGTCCATTGGGGGCGGCGATTTCCTGCACGCAGCGGAATTGGCTGCGCTGATCGTGGGCCGGCGAGCCCCAGCGCCGCGCCGGCGGTACTGGTTCAATTCCGGTGAGATAATCGTAAAAGCCGAGATTGAAATCGACGCGCTGCATTTCGCCGTCGGTGATTAGATCGGCCCCGGCTTGCAGTTGGTCTTGCACCGCCAGCCGCACAGCATCGCGTAACGCTTCCGCGCGATCGGCCGAGCCAAAGCGTTCGGGTTGGCGAGCGGCCTCTTCGCAGAAGTGCACGTACCAGCCGGGGAATGACCAGCTGCCGATGACGGTGGCGGGAATTAGAGGGAGATCTTGCATGAGCGGATTTTATAGGTCCTATCGGTCGTATTGGACCCATAGGGACCTTACGTGATCAAATTCTCTCAAACAGCAACCTGTGGACTTCCCGCCCGGCCCGCATCGACTTTCGCTCAAAATTCGTGAGATAGTCCATGTCGTGCCGGGCTTCCGTTGCGCTGGGCGGCGGCAGTTCGCGCAAGGCGGGCTGTTGCCGACACAGCTCGCGCACCATTTCGTAGTACTCCGCCACGTCGCTGGCGAAATGCAGCTTCCCACCACGCCACAAGCGGCTGGCGCACAGTGCGGCGAACTCCGCGCTGAACAGCCGGCGCTTATGATGGCGTTTCTTCCACCACGGGTCGGGGAAGTAGACATGCACGGCCTGCAGCGAGTCTTCGCGAATGCGGTCGCGGAAGAAGGTCTTCGCATTGGCACAAGCGATGCGCGCGTTATGCTGATTTCGAATCGCCAGCCTGGTAGCGGTGTAAAGCTGGTACTTGCGCACGATTTCGATGCCGAAGAAGTTGACGCTCGGGCAAGCACTTGCGGCCGTGATCAGAAAGAGTCCCTTGCCGCAGCCAACTTCCACTTCCACCGGATGATCGTTGGCAAAAATCGCGCGCCAGTCGATGGGCTTCGTCGCCGGCACATCGACGCCCGGCTTCGGCAGCGGTACTTCGAAGATGTAAGGGGCCAGTTCTTCCAGGGGCAGTCGCTTGGTCTTCCGCATGAATTGTCGAAAAAAAGCAACCACGGATGACACGGATAACACGGATAAGAAAATCACAGATTTCTTATCCGTGTTATCCGTGTCATCCGTGGTTATTCTTGCTCATTCACGCCGCAACGGGATGCCGGATACTTTGGCATCGAAGACCATTTTATCCCCGACAAACGCCTGCACGTCGGACTGGGCGATGAATTTCTTTTCGCGCGTCACCTTGGCCACGAGCAACAGGCGATCGCCCGGAAAGACCGGCGCGCGGAAATGCACTTCATCGAGGCCGCCGAGCCCAACGAGGTCCGAGTCGAAGATTCTCTGCGTGGCCACGTAATACGAACAAAGCTGCGCCGCCGCCTCGCACATCAGCACCCCGGGCATGAGTGGAAAGCCCGGCATGTGGCCGCGGACCCAGAATTCCTTGTCGGAAGTGTCTTTGTATCCGACCACGACCTTTCGCACGGGGTCGAGCAGCACAATCGCTGAGAGCATTTCCATCTCGTAGCGCTGCATATTCACTGCGCGAATTTGCTCAATGCCGGCGATGGTGCGCGAGCAATCGATTTCCCGGGGATCGAGAATTAGGGGTGGAGGCATTACGGTCGTCTCGCGTTAAGCGTACGAGCCGGAAGCGGAAGCGACGGCGGCGGCGATCCGTCGCTTCCGCTTCCGGCTCGTACAAGTCACATCACTATCTGTGCAATCTGCCCCAACTCCGTCAGCAGCACGTCGGGCCGTTGAGCGGGATCCTTCAACTGTTCCGGCGTCGCTTCCAGGGAAATCTTGTCGCCGGCATACAGCGCGGTGTGCATGCCCATCTTTCTGGCCGGAGCGATGTCGCGGGCAATTTTCGAACCCACGTGCAGCACCTCGCCCGGGCGGATTCCTTTCTCATTCAGGGCGGCCAGCGCGTGTCGGAAGATCGTTTCCGACGGTTTGCGCGCCCTCACTTCGCAGGATAGCGTTCGCCGCGTCAGCGGCAATAATTTCGGCAAGTCGAGATCCATTTCCTGGCGCCGCAGGCCACGCGCCAGTTGCACGGTCGTGAAACATTGTCCGTCGGCCAGCAGGCCTTGCACTTTGCCCGCGTCGGCCGTGAGCTTTAGCGCCAGAGCGGCTTCCGGCTGGGCGGCCGTCGCCTGAAGGCTGGCGTGAAAGAAATACGCCACCTTTTTGCTGTATTCGTTCAGCGAGCCGAAGAAGCCGGCGTCGAACGTGTAGTCTTTCTGGAAAAGCTTCTTGATGAGTGCTTCCCACAGGCGCTCGCTCAGCACTTCGGGATAGCGCTCACCGGTGCCGAGACCCCGCTGCAGCATGAGTTCGTTTGCATAGAGCGCCTTCATATACTCGGCCGGCTGGCCTGGCTTGCGGCTCATGCTGCCCCACATTTTGAATTCGTTGATGGTTTTATCGAGCGCGATTTCCATGACCAAGGGCTGTGGGTGCTCGAAGACCAGCTCGCCCAACGGGATCGTCAATAGCGTACCGTATACGTTCCAAAGCACGGCCTTGATGTTGGGCATCGATTCCAGATGCGGACGAGCCTTCGCCGGCTTCACTTCCGGCGGGGCCGGCCAGGGAATACCGGCGCGCGTGTCGAGGTAGTCGGCATATTGTTCAAGGGTCAACGGCATGTGCGAGCCAATCGCGCAGAAAGAGTCAAGCGAATGAGAATGCAGTCACGGTAGCAATTGCTATGCGGGGCTGTCAAGAATGAAGTGGACATGCTTTCCACACGTGTTTCGGCTCGTTGCCACGTAAAGCGTGGTAACCGGAAGGTTATTTTTTCGTCTGGAGATATCTGCGAATAAACGCCAGCGATTTCGCATAGGCATCATCCACCAGCTTCTTGTCGCCGCCGCTGAGGCCGTGGCCGGCCCCTTGCACCGTCACAAACTCATGTGCTACACGGTTGCGTTCCAGTTCCTTCGCCATGTTCACCGAAAGCTGGTAGGGCACGTCGGTGTCTTCGGTGCCGTGCACGAGCATGGTGGGCGGATAATCCTTGTTCACATTGCGAACCGGGCAGAATGGATCGAGCTTCGCTTTGTCCTTTTCGGGATCAAAGCCGGTCACTTCACGGGTCCACAAGCCGTTTTGCCGGAGGTAGAGATAGAACCGGCTGCGGTTCTTGAGGCCCGGTTCGCTGCCAGTCACAATTTTGTCACCCACTTGTGGTAACGCCTCGTCGCGGCTGACCAGCGGTTGCTTGCGATAATGCTCCGAGGGCTTGACGTACCAATCGCCGTCCACGTCACCGTAGCCCCAGTAGGCAACGAGGGCCGTCGGCTTCGGCTGCACGCAAATGCCGGTCATCAACGTGAGGTAGCCGCCAGCCGAACCTCCCGATATGACCACCCGGCTGGTGTCGGCATGGAAGAGCTTGGGACCTTCGGCGCGTAGCCAGCGGAAGGCGTCTTGAACGTCGTCGATGATTGCCGAAATCTTCACCTCCGGCGCCAGGCGATAATCGAAGGAAACGAGCACGTATCCCTCGCTTCGGCATAGGTCAAGCAGGTTCTTCGGGACAGCGCTGCGGTTGCCCATGATGAGCGCGCCGCCATGTAACCAAACCAACACTGGCCGAACCTGAGCATCGTCGGCCCGATATACGTCGGCCTGGATTCTGCTGTCACCCGCTGTCTTGTAGGTGTAAGTCTGCTTTACGAATGCAGGCTCTGCAGCCTTTGCGGACTGGATTGGCAACAGGATCAAGAGGAAAGAAATCAAAAATCCCAGAAACCGCATGGCCCCCCTCCCCACAACCAGGTACGCGAACCAGAAATCCATTGTATTCAAATCCCTTCAGGAAAACTGAAGGCCAACTCTCTGGGAATCAGCGGTCCCGCCTTTGGGAAACGATTCGCACATCCATAGCGCCATGCCTGGGGAAAAGCGTCTTCACACGGGAACGCGGCCTCTCACTTTCACGGCATTCCGTTTGCTCTTTTCCTTCCCAACCAATCCCCCCAAGGGACGGCGAATCGTCAATTCCCGAGCCGCCAGTCTCCGTCCTTTGTTCGCCAGAAGAGAGGGCTTCCCCATGAAACAAGACACCGCCACGAAAGTGATTCCGAATCAATCCGTCTGGACCAGTTACCAGATGCCGGAATTCGAGCCGTTGCGCGAAAGCATTCGCACCGATGTTTGCATTATTGGCGCTGGGATCGCCGGACTCAGTTGCGCTTACATGCTGCGCGAGGCTGGGAAGAAGGTGGTCGTTCTGGACGATGGGCCGATTGCCGGCGGCATGACTGAGATGACCACGGCCCATCTCTCCAACGAAATTGATGATCGCTACACAGAGATCGAGCGGCTGCACGGCGAGGCCGGGGCGCGACTGGCGGCGGAGAGTCATACGGCGGCCATCAACCGCATCGAATTAATCGCCAAAAAGGAAAAGATCGCTTGCGACTTCGAGCGGCTCGATGGCTACCTGTTCCTTGGACCGGGGCAGAATGATCAGATACTCGACCAGGAACTGCTCGCCAGCCATCGGGCCGGCCTGACCGACGTGCAAAAATACGAATGCGCCCCGATCGACTGCTTCGACACCGGGCCTTGCCTTTGTTTCCCCAATCAAGGGATGTTTCATCCGCTCAAGTACTTGGCGGGGCTGTCGAAAGCGATCACGCGCGACGGTGGACAGATCTTTACCCACACCCACGCCGATCAAGTTGAAAGCGGACCACTCGCGCGAGTGAAAGCAAACCATCATACCGTGTCGGCCGACTTCGTTATCATTGCCACCAATACGCCGATCAATGACCGGCTCGTCATCCACACCAAGCAGGCGCCGTACTTGACGTACGTGATCGGCGCCCAGGTGCCCCACAGTTCCGTCCCGAAGGCGCTCTTCTGGGACACGCTCGACCCGTACCATTACGTTCGGCTTCAGCCCCACAAGCGCCGCGGCCACAACGGAGCCGATTCGCACGATATCCTCATCGTTGGCGGTGAGGACCACAAGACCGGCCAGGCGAATCACCATGAAGAGCGCTATCTGCGCCTGGAGCATTGGGCCCGCGAGCGCTTTCCGATGATGGGCGACATGGAGCTCACCTGGTCCGGACAGGTGATGGAGACGTTCGATGGCTTGGCCTTCATTGGCCGCAATCCGCTCGATAGTGAAAACGTCTTCGTCGCAACCGGCGACTCGGGCATGGGCATGACCCACGGCACCATTGCCGGAATTCTGCTCGCCGACTTGATTATGGGCCGGTCGAACCCGTGGGCGTCGTTGTATGACCCATCGCGCAAGATGACGGTCTCGCTGCGGGAATTCGCCCTGGAGAATGCGAACGTGGCCATGCAATACACAGACTGGTTCACCAGCGGCGATGTGCGCTCAAAGGACGACATTCTTCCGGGAACCGGCGCCATCGTTCGCCGGGGGCTCGTCAAGATCGCGGCCTTCCGCGACGATGCCGGAGTGCTGCACGAATGTTCGGCCATCTGCCCGCACCTGGGCTGCATCGTCCACTGGAACGGTAACGAAAAAACCTGGGAC
>DATGHS010000404.1:0-17047 GCA_035307785.1 Gemmataceae bacterium | reverse complement strand
AAGTGCCACTCAACCGCTACCCCGAATCGCTAGGGGACAAAAATCCCCTCGCGTTCAAACCTACCCGCCGGAGGCTTGCACCGCAAGGGAGCTGTGCCCCAGGGAACTGCGGATTTTTTGCAGAGCTGACGGGCTGTGCCGTTTATTCCGGCGTGAGCTGGCGGGGGGCGTATCACATCCGCTCAACGGTTTCGATGCCAAGCAGCTGGAGCGATTGGCGAATTACACGGGCCGTCAAGTCGCACAAAAGCAGCCGGCTGTTTTTCAGCTCTGGCGTTTCTGCCTTGAGAACGGGGCAGTTTACGAAGAAACCGCTATAGCACTTGGCAAGGTCCCACAGGTAGCTGGTGAGCAGGTGTGGCAGGAACTCGCCCGCCGCGGCTTGCAGCGCTTCTTCGAAGCGCAGCAATTGTAATGCCAACGCGCGTTCATATGACGTGGATAAGATCAATTTCGGTAATAGTGTCCGCAAGGCGGCCGAATCCGTGTTACCCTTCTTTAAGATGCTCTTGTTGCGCGCATAGGCATATTGCATGTAGGTGGCGGTGTTCCCATCCATTGCCAGCATCTTGTCCCAATCAAACTTGTAATTCGAAGTCCGGTTCTGCGACAGGTCGGCATACTTCACCGCGCCGAGGCCGACGGTCGTCGCTATCTGTTGTTGCTCTTCCGCCGTTAGTTGCGGAACCTCGTCGCCGCGCTCCATTCGCTCCTTCGTGTTGGCTTCGTATGCTTGCTTCGCCCGTTCCTCGGCTTCGTCAAGCAGGGCGACGAGGGAGATATTCTCACCCTCCCGCGTCTTCATCGGCTTGCCGTCTTTGGCTAAGACGGAGCCAAACGAAATGTGGTGGAGCTGAACTTTGTCATAACCCCAGCGGCAGGCGGCATTAAACAGTTTCTGAAAATGTGCCGCCTGCCGGAAGTCGACCACGTACAGGATTTCATTCGGGCTCCACTGTTGCTCCCGATATTGAATCGTGGCCAGGTCAGTCGTCATATAAGTGAAGGCACCGTCCTGCTTTTGCACCACCGACCGCGAATCCTCCCCAAATACGATGACCTTCGCGCCGTTGCTGATGACCGTGATTCCTTTGTCGTCGAGACTCTTGACGACACCGGCGAGCAGCGGTTGATAAAAGCTCTCGCCCAGCGTATTGTCGAAATGCACGTCAAGCCGCTCATACATCTTGTTCAAATCAACGAGGCAATGCGGAATGAACATTCGCCAAAGGGCGTTGTTCTGCAGATCACCCGCATGCAACTTCGCAGTCTCCTCCCGGCAGGCCATTTCGACGGGATCGGCAGATGGCTCCTCGTCGGCATCTTCAACCTTCAATTTCTTCATGCCCTGCACGAGTTTGTACAGCCGTTCCAATTCTTTCAGCGGCTCTTTTTCAAACGCATTCTTATCCAGAAAATGCTTGTATCCGTAAATGAGCGTGCCGAACTGTGTGCCCCAGTCGCCGAGGTGATTGTCGGTGATCACCTTGTGCCCCAGGAAGCGCAGCAGCCGGGCGAGCGCATCGCCGATGATCGTGCTTCGTAGGTGGCCCACGTGCAGCGATTTCGCGATATTCGGTGAGGAAAAATCGACCACGAAGGTTTTCGGCCCGACGATAGGCTCCACGCCAAGCCGATCATCCGCTGCGATCTTTCGAAGTTGTTCCGCCAGCCAGTCTGCCTTTATCGTGACGTTGATGAAGCCAGGGCCCGCGATTTCCGGCGGTTCGCACATGTCGTCGATCTTCAGGCGCTTGACGATCTCGGCAGCAATCTGCCGCGGATCCCCGCCGACTTCCTTTTTCAACGACATGGCGCAATTCGCCTGATAGTCGCCGAAGCGGTCGCCCTGCGACTGCTTGATCATGGCGACGTATTTCTTTCGCGCTTCGGCATCGGGGACGAGTGCCGCCAGAGCTTGGTCGAATCGCTTTTGCAAAAGAGTGAGGATGTTCATGACGGTGGCTGCCAAAATAAATCAGAGCCGCGCACGGAGCGCAGCGCAGTAAGCGGCAACGGGCCGCCGCTTACTGCGCTGCGCTCCGTGCGCGGCTCTGACAGTGCCGCATCTAACCGCGTTCTGTATGCAATCTTATTGACGTTCCCAGTCAATGCGCTTGGCGTCGGCCCACAAATCTTCGAGCTTGTAGAAATCGCGGGCGTCGGCGTCGAATACATGGACCACGACGTCGCCGTAATCCTGCACCACCCACCGGCTGGCTTCGTAGCCTTCGATGGAAAGCCGGCGGTCACCGATGCCTTCCAAGGCGGCGTCCACCTCCTCGGCCACCGTGTGAATCTGCCGGCGGCTGCTTCCCGTGGCAATCACGAAGAAATCGTAGAGAGGGGTGATCTTGCGCAGGTCCAGAACGACGATGTCACGGGCCTTGTGGTCGGCGGCCACGTGGGCACACAGGCAAGCGCGCTCCAGAGACGGAGCTAAAGGGGTGCTTGTGCGGGTCAGCGTTGCGGTCTTCAAAGAACCTCCTTCCCAGCATGGTCAGGCGCTTCGGAGGTTCCACCGGCAAACGGCCAGGGGCGGTAGAATACGGCTCTCGTGGTCACCTCCAGGAAAACGTTCCCATGCTGCCAGACCGGATCGATAAACCAGGAAAAAATCGCCGCGGCGGTCTTTCCTTATCTATATGATCCGCGTTCGATACGTGCGGGTCAAGCGTGGAGTGGCAAAAAACGCCAATTTCGCTAAACTCTGCCCGAAAGAAACGCACAGGATGCTTTCCCTATGGGAACGACACGAAAGCCGTGCGGTAGGTTCAATGAAAAATCAGAGATGAAAACCGGTTAGCTGAGAACCGAGAATTAAAAACCGACAATGAAACCGATCGGTTCATTCTCAATTCTCCGTTCTCGCTTCTTCATTACCCGGTGTCTTCGTGAGAAAGGAACACAAGTGTCAAAGGTTCTCGTAGCGCCGGCGCCGCTGGACGGGCTCGACGTGGAGTTTCGTAGTGCTTTGCTCGCCGCCAAGTTTGAGCTGATTTACCCGAAGCTCGGGCATCAGATGGTTGAGTCGGAGCTGCTCCAGTATTTGCCGGGCAACAAGGCGGCGCTGGCCGGGTCGGAACCGTACACGCGCAGGGTCCTCGAAAGCGCTCCCGATCTCCGGGTGATTGCTCGCGTGGGCGTCGGCTATGATGCCGTGGACATGGCGGCCGCTTCGGAGCGCGGAATTGCCGTGTGCATTACTCCGGGAACCAATCAGGACTCCGTGGCCGAACACACGATGATGCTAATTCTGGCGCTGGCCCGGCATCTGGTGAAACAGCATAATTCCGTCTGCGCCGGGGCCTGGCCTCGGCAAGCCAATGTACCGGTTCGCGGCACCACGCTGGGCATCTTGGGCCTTGGCCGCATTGGCAAGGCGGTTGCCTTACGGGGGCTTGCTTTCGGCATGCGTTTGATTGCGCACGAGCCGTTCCCTGACCAGCCATTTGTGACCAAGCACGAAATCCAGTTGTGCTCGAGAGAGCAAGTTTTTCGCGAGGCCGATTTTCTTTCGATCCACGCGCCGATGACTGCGGAATCGAAACACCTCGTCAATGCGACCAGTCTCGGCTGGATGAAGCCGACCGCGTTCCTTATCAACACGTCGCGCGGTGGCCTGATTAATGAGCTTGATCTTTACGACGCCCTGAAACATCGAAGGATCGCGGGGGCGGCGCTGGATGTGTTTGAGAAAGAACCGCCGGGCGATAATCCGCTCTTCGAACTCGATAACATCGTCCTGACAGCACACACGGCCGGAGTGGACACGAAATCGCGCGATGACATGGCCTTGTCGGCCGCGCAAGCGATTATCGATTTGAGCAAGGGCCTGTGGCCGGCGGAGAAGATCGTAAATCCGGAAGTGCGCTCAAAGTTCAAGTGGTAAGAGGAATTGAACCACAAAGAACACAAAGGGCACAAAGAATTCTTTGTGCCCTTTGTGTTCTTTGTGGTTCGTTTTTGTCAGAAATCCGAGCCCAGTACTTCGCCGCCGTCGCGGGTGATCGCGGCGCGCAGAGTCTTTTCGCTGATCTTCTTTGAGATCGCTCGCACGGACCCGTCGGCCATTGCCACCATAAATACGTCCGGGTTCTGCTTGCCGAGCTTCGGCAATGGCTTGCTCGGGTTGTATTCCAGGTCGTCCGGCTTCGTCCAGGGCACCGCCTCGCCGGCTTCCACGATCATAATCGTGTTGGACGTGCCGTCGGTGATCTGGCTAAATTTCACGCCCTTCTTTAAGTCGAACAGCGCGCCGTTGTTATAGAACACGCGGTAATACGTGTCCGTCTCGCCTGGCTTGTTGACGCCCGGCAATTCATAAACCTTCGGCATGTGTGCGAGCAGTTTCTTGTTGTGCTCACTGTCCCACGGCTCGTCGAGATGGAACTGCTTATAGAGGTTATCCTGCTCGATGAACGGCAGAATCGCGACGCGCCAACTCAAGAGCGGTTTCCCGTTCTTGTCGCAGATAGCGGCCTGCGGAAAGCTCTGGTAAACATCGTGATAATTGTGCATGGCCAACGCCATCTGTTTGAGGTTATTGGCGCTTTGGGCTCGGCCCGAGGCGAGTTGAACTTTGGAAACTGCTGGAATCAACAACCCGGCCCCGACGGCTGCATTGCTCACCAGAGATGAATACACGAGCGGCGGCAGCGTCACCGATGCGCTCACCACCTCGCCTTGTCGCTTCAGCGGTACTTCCTTCAAAATGTCTTCGGCCATATTGATGAAGCCAATAGCGAGCAGCGAAACTGCCGCTTCCGGCAACTCGGTCAAAGCGGACTTGTTGGGCTTGTCGGAGAGGACCACTTTTTCCATCTGCTTCTTCAGCCCGGTCAGCGCTTCGTGGGCCATGCCGAGCCCTTTCTTGGCCGACTTCTCGCCGAGCTTGGCCTCGTCTTCATCGGCAAAGGTCAAGCGTGCGTCGATCTTGAGGTCCTTACCGAAATCGGCCTTGAGTTCCACCAACTTGGCCCGGGCCAGCGGTTGCACCGGCGGCGGCAATTCGGCCGCGGCGCCCGGCGGCAACAAGCTGGAATTAAGCGCCAGCACCACCGGGGCGCGGCTGCCGGCATCCTTCAACGCGCCTTCGAAAGGCCCGTGACCTTTGCCCTGCTGACTCAGGAATTCATCCATCTCTTCGCGCATGCTGACGGCAAAGGTCTTGTCATTGATAATGTGGATCGCGATACGGCTTTCTTCATCGTGATAGTACTTCAAATTGCCGGCGGTGGCTTCGACCGCTTTCGGCAACCCGCTCTTGATCATCTCCTTGGCGTCAAACGCCTTCGTGGTGGTGATGATGCCAACAAACGGCGGTTCGCGGCGACCGGAATTTTCCGGATTCAGCATGACGATGGTCACACGATCAATGGTGGAAGGCGCCGGAACAAAGCGCTGATCAAATGCGGCGAGGTATTTCGGCCCCGCTTTTTCCAGCACCATCCGCAAGTCTTTCAATGCCTCGTTCTTCCACAAATCGGCCGCGTGGACATGCAGGAAACCGATGGCGCCGCCGGGCACTGCGGCAAGGTCCGGCGGCAAATCTTCCGCTCGGGCGGAAGATAGCGGAACTGCAAGGCCGACAATGGCCAAGATCGCAAGTCGTTTCATGATTGCAACTCTCCTTATGAATGGGACACCAGATTTTTTGACATTGAACATGCTCCCGCGCACCGCGTGGGAACAGAGGATTCTTTCATGTCAATCGTAGACATCATTCGGCAGCACCTGCCCATCGTCCGTTTGAATGAGCAGATGCCAGGTTTGATCCTGCAGTCCTTTCCTGAGTGCCCGGACGGAGCCGTCGGCAAAGCCCACGTTGCACCGGTTGTTGAAGTAGTAGCCGACCTTCGGCGGCGCCTTCTTCGGATCGTAGGAGATGTCCTCCGGTTTGGTCCACGGCACCGCATTGGCGGCTTCGGCCAGCCATATCGTGTTGGACGTGCCGTCAATGAAACTAGCCGGAATACGCGTCCGGCCCCGCGTTAAGCCGGGTTGTTGGAAATCGCCTTTTTGTGGAAAGTCGAAGGCTGCGTGGGGGCCGACGAAGACCTGATAATAGGTGGACGCCAATTCGTGTTTGGCAGTATCGCCGGGGAGTTTGTAAACCTCCGGCATGAGCGCAATGAGCTTTTTATTGTGCTCGCTGTCCCACGGTTCATCGAGTTTAAATTGCTTATAGAGTTGATCCTGCTCGATAAACGGCAAGATCGCCACTCGCCAGCTCAAGAGCGGCTTGCCGTTCTTGTCGCATATTGCCTGGGCCGGCAACCATCCAAAGGTGTCGTTGTAATTGTGGAATGAAAGTCCAATTTGCTTGAGGTTATTCTGGCTACGAGTTCGATTGCCGCTGGCCTTCATCAGGCCCGCTGCATGCGCCAGCATGGAAGAGAGCGAAGACGCAGTCTGCACTTCGGCAATTAACTGCACTTCGGTGTCCGCGTGCTTCAACTTCGCGTCTTTCAATGCGCTTTGCACATCCTTAAAGAATTCAATGGCGGCTTTATTCTCTTCCGTGTCCTTGGGCAGTTCCTGCGCCAGCTTGGTGAGCATGTCCTGCGCGAGCTTGCGGCCTTCTTCCAGTGCCCGCATGGCCTCGGCGGCGTGGCCGTTGCGCTCGAAGGCCAGACGCACATCAAGCTTCGCGTGCTCTTCATCGAAATCGCCGATCAGTACGATCCTTCGTGTATCGCGCAACGGCAACAGTTCGGGCGGAATTCTGTCGGCCGGAGGCTTCGGAAGGTGATGTACTGCTAGTCCCGCCACAATCTGGTGCTTTTCCGCTGCCTGCCGCAGGGCAGGGGAAATGCCGTCGTCCGCCGGTTTGCTCAGCATACGCCCCAACAAGTCCACCGCGCTTTCGTCGGATGCGAGAAAAGTCAACGTGCGTGGTCCCGTTAAATGGATGGCGCCGTGGCTGCGCAACTTGTACATGCCCGAGGATTTCGCTTGCATCGGTTGCCCGTCGCCCCTTGCCGCTCCAAGTGCCAGCAGCAGGCGCTCGGCGTCGTAAGGCTCGCTTGTCGTTACGCGGACAACGATGTTGTGAAAGTTGTCATCCGTGAACTCGGGCAGCACAATGGTGATGGTCTCGACTTGCGAGAGCGAAATGCCGAGACTCTTCTCGATCTCTTCGAATAGGCGCGGCTCCTGGGCAGCCAGGATTTTCCGCGCGTTGCGGCCAAGCGGCCCGTCCCACAACTCCGCGAAGCGGATGTGGACGAAACCCGTGCAATTGCTCGGCACCCAGGCCAGATCGGCGGGGATCGGCTGGCCCTTGGGTTCGTCGGCGGCATTGACCTGAAGAAGCGCAAGCACGAGAGCGCTCGCCCCCAGCCAGCGCAAGAACGTGGTGTTCATTATGAGTCCTCGGTTGAACGGAGTATTTGCCATACGTGAAAGCAGTATTGCATCGATAACCGGTTGTTCGTGGACGACGTTGCCAGTGTTGTCCTCTTGGACGACGCTAACAGCATCGTCCGCAGTTGGCCTGCCCAATCGCACCAGTACTCGACCCAGTGACAAATTCAATCATCATAAGACGGAATAATGTCGCCAGCTGCGCGAGTGATCATCGGGTGCACAACTTCCGCCTTCAAGTCTTTCCGCAACGTCCGCACCGATCCGTCCAGATTCCCCGCATTGCAGCGGTTATTGAAAAAGTAAGCAAGCTTCGGCAGTTGCTTGGGGTCGTAGGCGATGTCTTCCGGCTTAGTCCAGGGCACGGCCTTTTCGGCCTCGACCACCCAGATCGTGTTCGAAGTGCCATCGGTGATTTCCGCGGGGAAACGCACGCCGCGCTTTTCCTCAAATGCCGCGCCATTGCCCACCAGAGCCAGATAGTGCGTGGACGGATACTCGTACTTTGTTTTGTCGCCGGGCAGTTTGTAGATGTCCGGCATTCGCGCGATGAGCGTCTTGTTGTGCTCGCTGTCCCATGGCTCATCGAGGTGGAATTGCTTGTACAAGTTGTCCTGCTCGATGTACGGTAGAATCGCCACGCGCCAACTGAGCAAAGGCTTGCCGTTCTTGTCGCAAATCGCGGCCGACGGCATCGGCCCGCCATACGTGTCGGCATAATTGATCACTGCCAGCGTCATCTGCTTGATATTGTTCTGGCTCTTAATCTGGTCGGCACTCGCCCTCACTTTGCCCGCGGCGTAAGCGAGCATGGTCGAGATCGATGATGCCGTTTGCACTTCGGCGACCATCTGAACTTCTGTATCGACATGCTTGAGTTTCGCATCCTTCAGGGCGCCTTGAGCTTCTTTGAGGAAGGCGAGCATTGCCTCATTTTCTTTCGACTCCTTACCAAGATCCTGCGCCATCCTTCTTAGCATCCCCTGCGCCAGCTTGCGGCCGTCTTCCATTGCGCGCATGGCCTCAGCGGCGTGCCCGTTCCGCTCATAAGCGAGGCGGACTTCGAGCTTCGCATGTTCTTCGTCGAAATCGCCGACCAGCACGATCCGCTTCGTATCGCGCAGCGGCAGCAGCTCCAGTGGAACCTGTTCGGCCGGAATCTTCGGGAGTTCGTTGACCGCCAACCCGGCAACGATCTTGTGCTTTTCCGCCGCTTGCCGGAGGGCGGGGCTGATCCCGTCATCGGCCGGCTTGCTCAGCATGCGCGACAGCAGGTCGATGGCGCTGTCTTCCGACTCGAAGAACGTCAGCATTCGCGGTCCGGTCAGGTGAATGGCTCCACGGTCGCGCAACTTGTACATTCTCGACATTTTCGGCTGAAGCGGCTGGCCATTGTCACCAAGTGCTCCAAGGGATTCAAGAAGTCGCTGGGCGTCGTACGGTTCGGTGGTGGTCACCCGAACGACCATGTTGTGGGCGTTGTCGTCCTTGAATTCCGGCAGCACGATGGTAATGGTGTCGATTTGTGAGAGCGAGATGCCCAGGCTTTTTTCGATCTGCTCGAAAGCCTGAGGTTCCTGGGCAGCCAGGATCTTGCGAGCATTGCGGCCAAGAGGCCCATCCCACAATTCTGCAAAGCGGATGTGTACGAAGCCGGTACAATTGGCCGGCACCCAGGCGAGATCGGGAGGGACGGATTGACTCTTGGGTTCATCTGCCGATGCCGACGCGACGAAGCCGAGAGCAACCACAAGCGTGCTTACTCCCAGCCAGCGAAACAAGGTGCTGTTCATCGCAACTCCTCAAAAAGACAGGAAACTGTTGAGGTGTAACAGGTAAACAGTACACTATAACAGTTCGTTGGAAATTGCAAGTGTCTTTTGGTGATTTTATTCCGTGATGGCCCCGAGACCGCCGTCCCTGGGCTTTCGCATGAGGAACTAAAATCTTACAATGCCTCAACAGGAAACGAGGCGGAGTCTTCGTGCGTCGGGAGGACGAGTCATGCGGCGAATAGCCATCATCAATCAAAAAGGCGGCGTGGGTAAGACGACGACGGCCGTGAACCTGGCCGCTGCACTGGCCCGCCGCGGCCAGCGGGTTTGCCTCATCGATCTTGATCCGCAAGCGCACGCAACGACGCACCTCGGTGTGGAACCGGACGGCCAATCGCCGTCCATGTACGATGTCCTCGTCAACTCCCGGCCACTTGCCGAGGCTCGGCGCGAAGTAGCGCCGAATCTTTTCCTGGCCGGCTCCGACATCAACCTGGCGGCGGCCGAGGTCGAATTGGTGGGCGTCGTGGGCCGCGAGGTGATCCTGCGCGACGCATTGGAGCAGGATCCGGAAGCGTTCGATTTCCTGCTGATGGATTGCGCTCCGTCGCTGGGCGTGTTGACGCTGAATGCCCTTGCGGCTGCGAACGAGGTATTTATTCCCTTGCAGCCGCATTTTCTCGCGCTGCATGGATTGGGCAAATTATTGGAGACAACCGCGTTGGTGGCAAAGCGCATCAATCCGAACTTGAAAGTGAGCGGCGTGTTGCTGTGCATGTACGAATCGGCCACACGGTTAGCTCAGGAAGTGGCGGGGAATCTGACGGAGCACCTTGAGGGCCATCGTAACGCCAATGTTCCTTGGGCCGGGGCTCGATTATTTAATACGCGCATCCGGCGGAACATCAAGCTGGCTGAATCGCCCAGCTTCGGCCAATCCATTTTCGAATATGCCCCTTCCTGCCACGGCGCTTCGGACTACCTGGCTCTGGCCTGCGAAGTGCTCGATGAACCGGTCGTTGCCAGCCATGCCGAGCCCGCCAGCCTGCACGCGCAACCGGTGCCCACATGATTCGCGTAAAGATCGCCAGCCCGCAGGAGATTGTTCCGCTGCCGTACCCGCAGCTGCGCGAAGCCGCTCGCGTGGTGCTCGAGGGTGAAAAGGTTCCTGAAGCTCGCATCAGTCTGGCCTTCGTCGATAACACGACGATTCATAACCTCAACAAACGCTACTTAAGTCACGACGAGCCGACCGATGTACTGTCGTTTCCGCTGGGCGGCCCCGGCGCGCGCACGCTCGAGGGCGAAATCGTCATCGGCGTGGAAGTGGCCAAGGCTCAGGCCGAAGAGCGTGGCCACGATGTTTCCGTCGAATTGGCGCTTTACGTGATCCACGGTCTCCTTCATTTTTGCGGTTATGACGATCATTCCGAAAAAGAGCGCAAGGAAATGCGCGAACGCGAACGGCATTATTTGCGCGAACTGGGATATCCGGATGTTGCCGAGAAAGAGTGAGTGGTGAGTGCGGACCCGCGGGACTCGAAAATTCGCCCCGCGGCTTGGAATTCAATACTCACCACTCACCATTCACTCCTATTCCCCCATGCCTGCCGAAAAAGCCCTTGCCCTCGTTGTTCGGACTACCGACTGGAGTGAAACCAGCCGCATTGCCACGCTGTTTACCCGTGAATTCGGCAGGGTGCGCGTTTTGGCCAAGGGCGGCCGGCGTCTCAAGTCGAACTTCGAAACTGCACTTGATCTGCTTACCGTTTGCAGTATTGTCTTTCTCCGCAAATCGTCCGACAGTTTAGACCTTCTAACCGAAGCGCAAGTGTCGGAGCGATTTCCCAGCCTGCGGAAGAGCCTGCCGGTTCTGTATGCGGGCACGTACATCGCCGAGTTGCTGTCCGACGGCACCCAAGATTACGACCCGCATCCGAATTTATTCAACTCCGTGGTAGAGGGCTTGCGGGATTTCGGGGCGGATGGTATTTCCACCGCCCTGCGCCTGGCCTCCGTCGAAATGGTCTGGCTGCGGGAGTTGGGCTACGATCCGGTGTTGGAGACTTGCGTTCATTGTCGCCGGCTACTGCATGCCAATGAAGAAAACTTGAGTTTCAGTGCCGCGGCCGGGGGAATCATTTGCCGAAACTGCCAGGCGAGCCAGAAAGACCGGCTCGCCCTTCGAAATGAAACGTGGAATTTGCTGCACGAGTTGGCCCAGGGCAAAGAAGTTTGGCGGCAAGAAGTGAGCGTGCGAAAACGACAGGAGTTACGGCGGATCCTGGGCTACTACATTACGTATCTGCTGGGGCATCGGCCCCGGCTGCTGCCGTATCTTTCGAGCCTTTCCGGCCACACGTAGGCTGACGCCGCCGGCAAGGAAGCGTTCATCGGGGGGTCTTCGCGTCATGCCGAATATGCAAGCCCGAATCACGTTACGATGCGCTTGCGTGGGCGCGCTGGGACTTGTCCTCTTCGCCACTGGCTGTGCCGGCAACTGGCCCTGGGCCAAGAAGTCGGCCGACCGACCCATGGATGCGTTCGGCGCCAGTCAGCCCGATCTCGACGCCTCGCCCGCCAAGACCTCTGGCGATCTGGCAAAGGCACATGAACTGTATCGAAAGGAAAAATACGCTGAGGCCGAAGCGAAGTTCAACTTAATTGCCGAAGACAAGAAGAACAGCGCCGCCGTTTGTGAAGAAGCCCGTTTCTACTCCGGCGAATGCTTGTACAAGCTCAAGAACTACCCCGGCTCCTGCGACACGTATAAGCGCATGCTGCAAGATTTCCCGTCGGGCCATTACAAGGACCAGGCCGTACAGCGCATGTTCGACATTGCCAACTACTGGCTGAAGGACACCGATCAGGAAATGAAGGACTTTAAAGAGGGCAAGCGCGGCTTTGTCATGCCGGCTGCTTTGCGAATGCACGTCGGCGATTCGACCATGCCGACCTTCGATCCGGAAGGCCGCGCCATTCAAGCGCTGGAAGTCGTCCACTATGCCGACATCACCGGTCCACTCGCCGACCGGGCATTATTCATTTGCGGCTACATCCGTTTCTACCGCGAAGATTATCCGGAAGCGGATCATTACTTCTCGCAGTTGATCGAGCAGCACAAGGAAAGCCCGCTGGTGCCGCAGGCCATCGAACTCGACATCATCGCCAAGTCGCTTTACAACGGCGGGCCCGATTACGACTCGAAGAAAGTGGCCGAAGCCCGGCAACTCATTGACACCGCAATGAAGAGCTATCCGCAACTGGCGAATGAGAAGAAAGAGTTCTTGATGCGGCAGATGTTCAGCGTGACGGCCCAGCAGGCCATGAAGGAAATCCACCGCGCCGAATTCTACGAGCGCACGGGTCACCCTGGTTCGGCATATTTCGTCTACGCCGGCATCGCACGGCGCTATCGAAACACCAAATTTGAGGAACAGGCGCTCAAAGAAATGGAACGGCTGCACAAGGCCATGGAAGACGAGAAGGAACGGGAGATGCACCCGAATGTGATCACCGGCATGATGAATAACGTGGGCAAGACCTGGAACCGCATGTGGGGCCTGGAGACACCGCTGGAGCAGCAACTGGATCAAGAAGGGAAGGTCGATAACGTCGCGCCCGCGGGCGTGGCCCCGCAAGTGTTGCCTCCTGCCAAATCCGCGCCCGGCACCCCGGGCACCGGACCGGACAAGTAATCGCCGCTTGCGGCGTTGCCCATTGGAGTTCCCCCTATGCGGCGCCTTGCGCTGTCCCTCCTTGGATTCATTACGGTTAGCCTGTCCTCCTGCAGCAGCGGCGGCCATTTCGAATTCCTTGGCTACACGACGAAGCCGAATTACGATGATTCGATCCATACGGTGTACCTGCCAGTCATCCAGAACAAGGCTTTTCAAGCCGGCCCATTGCGAGGCCTTGAGTACGAGCTAACCGAAGAGTTACAGCGTCAGATCGAAATGAAAACGCCATACAAGATCACACACGATCGCGAACGGGCCGACACCGAACTGCTTGGCACGATCATTGCCACGCCGAAAAACATCCTCAATCGCAATCAGTTAAACGAAATTCGCGAAGGCGAGATGGTCATCCGCGTGGAGATCGTGTGGAAGAACCTGCACACCGGCCAGGTTTTGTCTGCACCGCCGCCGAACAACGTAATTCAGGCATCCGGCCGCTTCCTGCCGGAACTGGGCGAATCCACCACGACCGCTTTGCAACAGGCCTGTCAAAAGGCAGCCGTGCAGATCATTTCGCTGATGGAAAAGCCGTGGCAGTTGCACGGGGTCAACGATTAAGTCCGTCAAGTTCATATCATAACCGCAGTGGCCGCGCCGCCGCGCTAAATGATTTCGGGCGATCATATTGGTCGCTGCAAACTCCTCATTGCTTTTATTCGTGCCCACCTTCCGCTGGCAAATCCGCGACCGCGTGTTGGAAATCAGTCGGCCGCTGGTGATGGGAATCGTAAACGTCACGCCGGATAGTTTTTCGGACGGAGGGCAATTCTTTTCCGTCAATACGGCCATTGCGCACGGGCTAAAACTGGTACAGGAAGGCGCCGATCTGCTCGACATTGGCGGCGAATCGACCCGACCAGGCTCGCAGCCGGTTTCGCTGGAAGAAGAGTTGCAACGGGTACTGCCGGTGGTTCGCGCGCTGGCCGAGCAATCGGCCGTAATACTTTCCGTCGATACGTCTAAGGCGGACGTCGCCCGGCAGGCGCTCGCCGCGGGTGCCCACATCGTGAATGACGTGACGGCATTGCAGGGCGACGGGATGGCCGATATCGTGCGCGATTCCGGCGCCGGCGCGATTCTCATGCACATGCAAGGCACGCCGGCGACCATGCAGCTCCGTCCGCATTATGGCGATGTCGTGGCGGAAGTTTACGGCTTCCTCGAAGTACGGCTTCGCAACTTACAGCAAGCTGGAATTGTCTTCGAGCAATTAGCCACCGACCCCGGCATCGGTTTTGGCAAGACCGGTGCCCATAACGTGGCCCTGCTTGCCAACCTTGCACGCTTTCAGAACTTAAACCGACCGCTTTGCCTCGGTGTATCGCGCAAAGGATTCATTGGCCGCATTTCCGGTCAGCCGGTCGAACAGCGCCTGGCGGGGTCGCTGGCGGTGGTCTGCCATGCCGCTGTGCACAACGCAGTGCAGATTGTGCGCGTGCATGACGTGCGCGCGACCCGCGATGCGCTGCTGATATTGGACGCACTTCGGCTTGTATCGCAAGCACCATAAGTCCTATAAGAGCTATAGGGCTTCATGGAAATTGGGAACTTTTCGCAATGATGCAAAAGGGAGATTTCACGGCGAGCGTGCGGCTGCTCTGGATCGCCGCGCTAGCGGTCGTTATCGGCGCAACATGCGCCTTGGTCGCCGTCGCGCTGCTCTGGTTGATTGGTCTGTTCACGCAAGCGTTCTATTTTCCCGGCGATTTCTTTAGCACATTCTTCCATCATCCGGCACAACTTCTGGCCATGTCGGAGCGAACTCCGGCCGGTAGCAACCTGGGCTGGCTGGCCATCTTCATTCCAATCTTAGGCGGGTTGATTATCGGGCTGATGGCCCGCTACGGCTCGGATCGCATTCGCGGCCACGGCATTCCCGAAGCCATCGAGGCAATCCTGATCGGCCGCAGCCGTATGTCGCCGAAGGTCGCGGTCCTGAAACCGCTGTCGTCGGCCGTATCCATCGGCTCCGGCGGGCCCTTTGGGGCCGAAGGGCCCATCATTATGACGGGGGGCGCCTTCGGATCGATCATCGCGCAAGCATTCCGATTGACCGCGGCGGAGCGGAAGACTCTATTGGTGGCCGGGGCGGCAGGCGGTATGTCGGCGACCTTCGCAGCTCCCGTGGCGGCGGTGCTGCTCGCTGTGGAACTGTTGCTGTTCGAGTGGAAACCGCGAAGTCTTATCCCTGTGGCCTTATCGAGTGCCATGGCCGCCCTGCTGCGGCGGTTCCTATTGAGTCCTGGCCCTATTTTCCCGGTCGCAATCCACGCCCAGTTGAATTACTCGACCCCGTTCGCCGCTGCGGTGGTGGGATTGCTGGCGGGAATGGTGGCGCTGGGACTCACGCTTGCGGTTTACGCCATGGAAGATGTGTTCCATCGGTTGCCCTTCCACTGGATGTGGTGGCCGGCAATCGGCGGCCTGGTCGTTGGCGTCGGGGGCTACTTCCAACCGCACGCGCTGGGAGTTGGCTATGACCTCATTCGCGGTCTATTGCAGGGCAACATTGCTGATGTGATCGGCGCCGGCAGCGGCAACCTCACGCGCTTGTTGCTGGCGCTGGTCGCGGTGAAATGTTGCATCTGGTCAGTGAGCCTGGGTTCCGGCACTTCGGGCGGTGTGCTGGCGCCGCTCCTCATCATGGGCGGCGCGATGGGGGCCATCGTCGCTCCTATGCTCCCGGGCGGTGATCGCGCTTTATGGGCCCTGGTTGGCATGGCAGCGGTGCTCGGCGGTACCATGCGTTCACCGCTGACCGGCGCGATCTTTGCCCTGGAACTGACGCACGACATTAATGCGCTGCCCGCGCTCCTCGTAGGCTCGGTGGTCGCTTATGGCTTTACGGTGCTGCTGATGAAGCGCTCGATCCTTACGGAAAAAATTGCCCGCCGCGGCTACCATGTGAGCCGCGAATACACCGTCGATCCGCTGGAGATCATTGCCGTCGCCGATGTAATGTCAAAAGACGTGGTCACCGTGCCCGCTTCGTTGCCCGCCAAGCAACTATTACAGCAATACTTCCTCGGCCGCGAGGGTAAGTCGCACCAGGCGTACCCGGTCGTGGATGGCACTGGCCGAATTCTCGGCCTGGTCACGCGCCGGAATCTGCTGGAAGACTGGATTGCATCGGCCCTGTCGGAAGGCAAAAAGGCGGATCATCCGTTGCTCGATCCCATTATCACTTACGATCTCATCCACCGTGAGCCGGTGACCGTTTATTCATGGGAATCGTGTCGCACTGCTGCCGAGCGCATGGCAGAGAACTCGGTTGGCCGGCTGCCCGTTATTTCGCCCGATGAGCCGAACAAGGTCATCGGCATCGTCACGCGAAGCGATCTGCTGAAGGCACGCGCGAAGGTGGTGGAAGAAGAAGGGCTTCGGGAGCGGTTGATCATGGTGAAGAAGCCGTGAGCAAGAAATGTTCGTGTTGACCGCCTTTAGGCGGTCTGTTCGACCCGCTAAAGCGGGTTACTACAAACAACGGGCCGCCAGTGTCCTGCCCCGGCGGCCCGTTGCATTCACATAGTTCGATTAGAAGCGGATTTGCGTGCCGAAGTTAACGCCCTGCATCCACAAGCTGTTGTAGTGGAACTGATACAGTGAAGTTCCACCGGCGGTCACCGGGCCGCCCGGAGCGGTCAGGTTCGGTAGCGGCGGCAAGGTCCGGCTATCGACCGCACTCGGAATCTGCTCGCCGGCCCGGACCACATTGCTCCAGTACAGGAACGAGTAGCCCACATAGAACCGCAGCCAATTCACCGGTTGGACGCCAAGATTCACCGACACTTCCGGGATCACCGCGAAGTTGGTCACCTGGTACGAGCCCATGTTCGACGGCTGCAACTGGGTTGTGCCCTGGACCGCTGGCGGCTGAGCCAGCAAGCCGCCCGGGAAGGTCTGGGTAGCGCCGCCGGGCGGGGTAAAGGACGTCGAACCGTTGATATAAGTGCGTTCGATCGTGGCGCCCATGGCCAACAAGCCGCGGAAGTCGACGAAGAACCAACCTTGATGGTATTCACCGGCGAGACCAAGTTGGCCGCCGTAGAATTCGTTAGTGACGCGGAAATTATCGTCTACAGAGATCAAGGTGCCGGCAGGAACCGGCGGTCGATTGATCGCCGTGAGGTCTTCCGCGATGTTGATCGTTTCATACAGTCCCAT
>DATGHS010000403.1:0-11032 GCA_035307785.1 Gemmataceae bacterium | reverse complement strand
TGCCCATGTCGTGGCAGGCCCGAATTACCCGCAGGGCAATCTCACCGCGATTGGCGATTAGGATACGCTGGAACATGGAAACCAGAAGTCAGAGGTCAGAAGTCAGAAGTCAGAAAAGATAGGTCCTATTGGTCCTATGCGGCCCTTGACCGCAACTCCTACCTACGATGGATCCACCCGAAACAGCACGGTGCCGAATTCCACCGGTTGCTGATTTTCCACGCAAATTTCGGCAATCACGCCGCTGCAACCGGCCAGGATTTCGTTGAAAATTTTCATGGCTTCGATCAGCCCCACCGGCGTATCTGGGGTCACGCGCGTGCCGATTTTCACGAATGGATCCATCTCGGGCTTTGGCCGCGAATAGAAGATGCCGATGGCTTCGCTCTTGATTTCGAGGAGCTTTTTCTTGCCGGCGCTGCTTTCCGGCTTGGCAGGCTGCGCTACCGAAGGCGCGGGAATGGCCGGCATGGCAACTGGGGCAACCGGCGTGGCGGCCACCACGCCGCGCGGCCCTCGGCGCAAGAGTAGCCGGCGTTCGCCCTGGGCCAGGTGAATTTCGCTCAGGTCGTGCTGGCTCATGATTTCGGCCAGTTGCCGGATCGTGGCGACATCTTGCGCCGGCCCGGTGGAAGCAGGTTCATTTGCGGCCAAAGGAAACCTCACTAATGCCTTGTTTGTCCGTTTGGTTTGCCGGAGAGTAGGAGTCTCTCATCCCTCGCCCCTGGCCCCTCTCCCTAGCGGGGAGAGGGGAGAAAGGAAACGTCTTTTATTCCGAATTCCGATTTCCGCATTCCGAATTAAACAAAAATGCTATCAAACGTCTTCGGCACGCTTGTCAGCACCTCGTAGCCGTCAGGTGTGACCAGCACGTCGTCTTCAATCCGCACGCCGCCCCAGCCGGGCAAGTACACGCCAGGCTCGATCGTGAATACCATGCCAGCTTCCAGCACATCGTCGGAGCTGGAGCGGATGTTCGGCCCTTCGTGTATTTGCAAGCCCAGCCCGTGGCCGAGGCCGTGATTGAAATTCGGCCCGTAACCGTTTTCGGTGATGAAGCCACGAGCCGCGGCATCCACATCGCGAGCCTTCGCGCCCGGCCGCACAGCCGCAATAGCCCGTTCCTGCGCTTGCAAAACAACTGTATATATCTTTTCCAATTGGCTTTCAACCTTTTTAGCACCGCTTTTCAGGGCCAGCATGCGGGTGAGGTCGCTATGGTAGAACTCCCCCCGCGCTCCCCAGTCGAGCAGCAGAAAGCCGGCTTCGGGTACCGTGCGATTCGTCGGCGGCGCATGCGGCAGGGCCGAGCGGTCGCCCACGGCCACGATGGTGGGAAAACTCGTGCACGTCCCCCCGGCGCGGCGGACGTACCCTTCCATGGCGTCGCTCAGGAACTTTTCGCTGTCGTGATTTTGGAAAAAGGCCCGGAACATGCCATAGGCCTTTTCCGCGATCCACACCGCTTGCCGCAACTGGGCTAATTCCGATTCATCTTTGACCATCCGCAACTTTTCGACCAGCTTCTCCTGCGGGGTCCAGTTCACCGTTTTGGTCAGATCCTTGAGCGTTTGCAATTCGGCAGTAGAAATGTGCCAGCCTTCGAAGCCGACGTTGCGAACGCCGAGGCCGTTCACCGTCTCTGCCACGGCCTGGTAGATGTTCTTCTGCGGCAGACGAATGACTGTTTCCAGTCCCGGGCATTCCTCGGCAATTTGCACTGTGTACCGGCCGTCGCTGACCAGGATCGCGCGCTTCGGCAACAAGAGCAGCCAGCTTGAATCGCCGCTGAACCCGGTGAGGTAAGTCACATTGACCGGGTTGCTGATCGCCAGCGCGTCGAGTTGATTGCCCAACGCGGTTTGCAATCGCTGCCGGCGGGAACCAAAATAATCCACCGCTCACCTCGCAAGGTCGAAAGTACGATAGAGCATTTGTAGAAGGGAAATGATTCGCGGACAGGCACCGATTCTGCGGTCCGATTCCGTGGGGTTCATTGAAAACGTCCCTCACGGAAATGTTTCTACCCCGCTGCGCTCGCCGGTACGGGCGCTGCCGCGCGTTCTTTCAGCCGCTCTTTCACCCAGCGCACCCACTCGGGGTTGGGCATACCATAGGGCCGGAATTTCTCGGGTTGCTCCTGCTCTTCGCGGTGGAAGAGAGCCCGATTGCGGCCCAGGCGGGCGGCGAGCGGCGTGTCCATCAGGTGGCTGGAATCGGTTGCGCTCATCTGGAAGAGCACGCGCTGGGTACATTCGCGCAGCATCGGCCGGTCGAGGGTGCGATTCACGTTGATAAGCGTGTCGCACCACATGAGGAGGTGCACGCCGACCATCGGTCCATCGCGCAGAATAGTGGCGAAGTTTTCGGCCGGGCTGGCGGCCTTGTCGCCGCGGCGGAAGCCGAAGTCGTCGTCGGGCCGGCGCAAGTCGCGGAAGCGCTGCAAACCTTGAATAACCAGGTAGCGCGTGGAGCGATCCTGGGTGGCGCGCTGATGCCGCTGATTGACCAGTTCCGCAAGCTCAGTCAGCAGATTTGCCATCGACCACGAGTCGGCAATTTGCACGGGGTGCGGCAAGCCATCGACCAGTTGCCGCAGATAATCGACATTTGGATCATCCACCGTGGTGCCGTCGAGAATCGTAAACCGGGCGGACTGTGGATGGATCGATTCTTCGGGTCGGTGCTGAGCGCAAAGGCCCAAAATCGACGTGGACAGCATGGCCAGGGCCGCCTCTTCGAACTGGCCGATCATCAGCAAATGGCTGCCGCTCTGCGGCCGGAACACCGCGGCAGTCGGGTCCTTGATGGCGATCGCTTCGCCCAACCACGCGGTGAAGGCTCGTTGCTGCGCGGGCCAGCCGTCGGCCCGCAGCATCTGATCAAGCAGGTGATTGCGGTGCGGTTCGGCGGGGGCGTTGCCCTCGAAGATCAGCGGCGGCGGGATCGAAGCATCGCGCGGCCGGGCTTGCAAATCGGCCAGCGTGCTTTCCTTGCGCTCATCCGAAAGCCAAACGACCTGGAATAAGTCATTGCCTTCGAGGAGGCCGTTGGCGTCGTTGTAAATGGCTTCGCCGGGCCGGCCGAGTAGCCGCGCGGCCGAGTTGTCCTTGCTCAAAATCAAATGCGCATCCGCTTCGCTGCATTGAAGCGCGATGCGGACTGCCATCTGGTCGATCGTCGCGCGAGCGAGCGAATAGGCGCCCCCGAGGGTCTGCGATCCCAGCAGCACGTGCAAGCCGAACGCACGGCCCTGGCGAACGAGCCGGTCCAGCAGCAGGGCCGCTTCCTGCGCGAGCTTGTCGTCTTCCGTAAAGAATTCCTGGAACTCATCGACGATGAGCAGGATGCGCGGCAACTTCTCATTGGGCCGCTCGTTGCGGAAGCTATTCACATCGTTGACGCCGGCGGTGCGGAACTTATCGCCGCGAATGCGCAGTTCAGCATCGAGCCGTTGCAACACGCTGAGCCCGAATTCACGCTCGCTCTCGATAGCCACCACGCGGGCATGCGGCAGCATGTGCTCGGCATACGGCTTGAATTCCACGCCTTTCTTGAAGTCAATCAGGTACAGTTCGATTTCGTCTGGGCTGTAGTGCATGGCCATATTCGTGATGATGGCGTGCAGCAGCGTGGATTTACCGGACCCGGTCTTGCCCGCGATGAGACCGTGCTGGGCCGTGCCCCTGCCAAGTTGCAGAACCTGCGCTTTGGTGGCGCCCGCCCGGCCAATCGGCACGCTGATGCCCTGCCGGCTGTCGGACCGCCAGACCTGATCGGGCTTCGGGGCCACGAAATCAAACGGCACCTCGACGCGGGCAGCGAGTTTTGCCTGCGCGCCGATGACATGAACCAACCGCGATGCCGTCTCCGAGGGCGGCGGGGCATCGGTCGTGAGGTCGTATTTGCTTAGAACATCTTCCGGGAAAATGAAGCGGTCATTTTTCCAGACCATGTTCATGCAGGCCTGTTCCAGGTCGGAGAAGTTGAAGGTGTGCGGCAGCGGCAGTTTCATATCGGCGCTAATCAGCGCGTACACGCCGCAACTGGCGCCACTGTTGACGATGCTGACGAGCCGGCGGGCGGCATCGGAGCTGAAATTGGCCGGGAAGTTGGCGATGACGACCACACGGAACGGCTCAGCCACTTCACCGGCGGCAGCGTTGTAATCTTCGATGCTCTTGTATTGGTGCCGCAGATACTTCTGGATCACGTTCTCCATGTGCGTGGTCAGATCGGTCAGCCGCTGCTCAATCTGTTGCGGTTCGGTCCAAATGCGGCCGCCGATTAGGGCTTCGGCATAGTCGGACAAATGCATGAAGGTGGCGAAATTGTCGCCGAGGCCCACGGGGTCGATGATCGTGAAGCGGACTTTACCCGGCGGGACGCTCGTAAGAAGCCGCATCATCAGGCCCTGCAGCAACTGCACGGCCGGCGCGCGCGTTTGATCGCGGGTCTGGAGCAATAGCGCGCAGCGTTCCGGGAACGGCAGAAACGCCGGCAGATTCCCACGCAACGGTTGTTCGAGCTTGAGGCGCTTGTCGGTCGGGACACCACCAGGGATTTTCGCGATGTCGTATGCGAATTCACCCAGGCGCACGCCGCGCGGCACGGCCGTCACTGTGGGGCGGTCCTGCCAGGCCGGCGAATCCCAGGCGGGGAAGAGCCGGTCGTTCTCGGTGCGCAAAGCAATCGACTCATCGCGCAGCCCCTGCAAGGTTGTATCCCAGTGTTTAACCAGCGCCTGCCAAGAGCTTTGATATTCCTGTTCGAGTTTTCGCATGCGCTCGTTGTGGTCGGCCTCGCCCTGGCCGAGTTCCCGGTCATGCTTGCTTTCCGCCTCGGTTCGGCCGGCGGCGTGGCGATACTCAGCCGCTTTTCGCTCGCCGTCGCGCTTCTTCTCAAGACTGTCGTTATTGGCTTTGTGGCGATTGCCAGCTTCCTGCAACAGGAAACTTCGCTTCTCTTCAATTTGCTCGATTAGCGGAAGATACTTACTTTCGGCCTGGCGTTTCTTTCTCTCGTGAGTTTCCGTCAATTCCGTCATCTTCGCTTCAAAGGTGGCTTTGGTTTTGTCGAGCAGCCGGCGCTGTGCGTCTTCGGCTACTTCGAGCGAGCGGGCCAATTGCAAGGTGGTCTTGCGAATTTGCCGCACCGAAATCGCTTTTAGAATTGCGCGCACCGCGAGGAACAGTAAAACGCCCACAAACACGCCGCCGATCACCCAAAGAATCCACGGTCCAAACCAGATGGCCGGCAGACAGCAGAGCCCGATCAACAGAAGCAACAGCGCCGCTGCAGCCGGGGCGCTCAGCAACTTCGGAACCAGCAGATTCTGCAACCGGCTCAGGAACATGTCGGCCGTTTTCAGCGCGTTGTGCATCGTCTGGCCGGGGTCGGTGGGCTGGGGATGTGTCACGGCCACCGGGATGACGTCGGCCGGCTCGAGATTGCAGCGCATCAGGTACGCTTCCAGCTGCCGCCAGGTGCCCTCCGCGGCCTCGCCGCCGGCCCGAGCGGCGTTGTTCCCTTTCTGCAAATCATCGCGCGCGTCTTTTTCACCGTCTTCGAAATAAGTGGTGGCTTTCCAGATAGAATCGTGCAACCCGGAGCGGGCCTTTTCCTCAGCCTCGTCGGAGTTTTGCTGAACCTTCAGGCGCGTTTCGCCCAATTCCTTGTCATTTGCCTGCAACCCAACAGTGTGCTGCTCTTCGATGGCGGCGTATTCGCGATTGAGCTTGGCATCGGCCGCGGCGAACTCTTTTTCCTTGCGCACGCTCAGCATTTGCCGCAGTGTTTGCAGCTTCGTGGCCGCCTCGCTGCGCGTAGAGTGATATTTCTCCTCGATGGCAACCTCCGTGTCATTACGGAATTGCACGAGTTGGAGCAGCCCTTGCATCCAGCGTTGTTGTCGATGAAACAGCAGCGGTTCCGACATGATGGTTCTCGTTTGGAGTGAGTGGTGAGTAGCGACCCGCGGGGCTCGAAGACTCGCCTCGCGGCTTGCGATCCAATCACTACTCACCACACGCTCCTACTGACACTCATTCTGCATCTGCATCATAATCTGCGACAACCGGTCCATGGCCCGAATCGCCCGTTGCGCCTGGGTTAGCAGCGGCTCCCAAACCTCTTTTTCGAAATCCTTGCGCACCGGATCGTTCCATTTGGTTTCCAGTTCTTCCCACTTGACGCGCAGGTCTTTCAAGACGCCATACAGTTTTCCACGGCCACTGGCAGCGCTGATCATACGGGGGTCTCCGGCATGGGGGGCGGCGGGGGCGATGGAGCGGAAACATCGCTCGGCGCCGGCGGCGCTTTCAGGGCGATGTAATCTTCCAAGGCGATCACGCGCCGTTCCAGCATCGCCAGGCCCTTGGGTAGGTCGGATTCCAGCGTGGCCAGCAGTTGCCGGCCCGGTCCCTCGTACGCTTCCGACACCTGGTTGGGAAACTTGAGCGCCCACTTCCGGCAGATCTCGAGTTTCTCTTGCGCGTGGGCCAGCTTCGCCCGGGCCTTCCGCAGGTTCTCCTCCTGCACGGTGGTGTCCGGCGGCCGGCCGCTGAAACCAGGAAACTTCCGCTGCGACAATTCCATCTTGGCCTGGAAGACTTCTTCCTCGCAGGCCCGGATAGCCCGCTGCCAGAATTGCGCTTGTTCGGCAATCCAATCCTGCGCTTTCCGGATGGCCAGTTCGATCGACGCCAGCGATTCCATCGCGTCCGTGCGGAAGATGCACATCGACGTGTGGAAATCACGCAGCGCTTCGAGAGAGCGAACGTCGGCGGCGTCTTGCATGAAGCTTGCCCTGTGGAGAAGAGCCCGTCTCTATTATCTTTGTTGCAAATACTCTTCAATTCGTTCCGCTTTGCGCATCAAGAAGGGGATTTGCTCTTCAGAAAGGGCAATGAAACGGTTGAGCACGAGCATGGTTTGCTCGAATTCCTCGCGGAATTTTTCGTGCTCCTGATCGCGCCAGGTGTCGCCGAGGCCGACCATTTGTCCATGCAAGCCGGACAGACCCGTTTGCAGGTCCGAGGTGAAGCGTTTCAGGTTCCCGGCAAAGCGGCGCAATTCAATCGGATCGACAATGGCTTGCGGCATGGCGGCATTCTCAGGTGAGAGGGATTCGTTCCACGGTCCATGCTGTCCATTTTGTCAAAGCCAAGGCACATCCGCAAGCGGCAAAACCGGTGCAAAGCTTAAGTCCAGATTAAGATCAGACCGCAAATCCAACCTCGCCCGCCGCGACGAAGTCGAACTTCCTTGCCATACGAACCGTGGATGACCAGCTGCTGTGCCGCTCCCAGTGCGAACGATTTGCCGGCTGATCGCAAAGTCGTCTCCGCGTTGCGAAAAGAAACGAAATGGCCGGCAGACCTTCAAGACAGAAACGCTGCCGGCCACGTATGTCAAATTCACGGAATGCGTTGTTTTATCGCAGCGAATAGATTGGCGCGCCCGAATAAACCCAAACCCACACGAATGTGTATAGGAAGATGCCCGTAATGAAGATCCCCGAGGCCAGGAAACCAATGGCCTTGGCAGCCCGGATGTCCTCCATCCGCAATTCGCCCTTGTCGGCATCGCTGAAAGGGGGCGCGGGAAACTCGGCGTGTTCATGTACGGCGGTCATGGCACTCTTCAATCAAGTTCAAAAACAAAACGACCCACTGCAAGACGATATAGCCGGTGGGCACGGGTGTCGTCAAGGCGTGCAACGCGGCAAGCGGCCTACTTGTTTGCCGTCAGCTTATCGATCAGCTTTTCATCGCCCTTGGTCATGCGGACCTCGCGCACGTGCTGGTGGCACTTCACGCAGTTGAGTGTGAGATCCACGTAAGCGAGAGCCGCGGCATCGAGGTTCTTATCCTTTGCGGCCTTGGCAAGCTTTTCGGCGGTCTGCTGGAATTCATCGGCATACAGTTCATAACGCGGCGTTTTTAGCGCTTTGAAGCTCGCTTCGCGGCTAATGTCGTGCAGCGTGTCTGCATTCTCTTTAATCATGGCGAAGTCGTTGTTGGCCAGGCCTTCGAGCAGCTTTTGCGAGGCGGCCAACTTCTTCTTCATGAGCGCCGCCGACGGATTTTCGTCTTTCTTCTTTTCCTGACCGTGGCTCAAGCTCGTGACGAAGCCAAGGGTCAACACAAGCGCGGTCGCTAGAAATCGTTTCCCAAACATGATGGTGTCTCCGATTTATTTCGAGATGGTTGCCGCTCCGGGTTGAGAATAGCAAAACTGAAGCCAGAGTGAAGGAAACGCCGCAATTCGCCGCTTGTGGCGTTGCGGAGCGGTTGCCCGCGGCAACCGGCGTGCCGCGCTGTGCCGCTTCCGCACAGGCGCTCCATAATCGCGCGATTTTTCTGGAATGAAACCCCACTATCGGCGTTTAATGACATGATGGGACCCGATCGCCTGGCGTACCTAATGGAACGTCATGCGGCAGCCCTGGAGCTGTACGCGCGGCAATGGTGCGCGCATCCGGAAGATGTAGTGCAGGAATCATTCCTGAAACTCGTGCGCCAACCGGTAGAACCGACGCAGATAGTCGCCTGGCTCTATCGCGTGGTGCGCAATGGCGCAATCTCCGCTGGCCGGTCCGAGCGCCGGCGGCAGCATCATGAATCGGTGGCCGCGGCGCAAGCGCCGTGGTTCTGCTCCGGGGAAAACTCGACGCTGGATGCCGCACACGTGACGACTGCGCTCGCCGGGCTGCCTGAGGAGCAACGAGAAACGATTGTTGCCCATCTGTGGGGCGGTCTGACCTTTGCGCAAATTGGCGAGCTAGCCGGCTGCTCGGCCACCACGGCCCACCGCCGCTACATAGCAGGGCTCACAGAACTCCGAACGAGGTTAAATGTACCATGCCCGAACCCTTGAATGATCTGAACCGATTGGAAGCCGACTTGCAGCGGCTGGCGCCGATCTCTTCCCGGCTCGACCGCGACAATCTGTTCCATACCGCTGGACAAATTCAGGGTGAACGCCGGCTGGCGTTGTGGAAGGTAACGTCGGCGGCGTTCGCGGTGCTGGCAATCGGGTTGGCCACCGGCCTGGTCTTTCGCCCGGTGCGAATTGACCAGCGCGTGGTTACCGTAGCCGTGCCCATCGTTGTCCCGGTAACGGCGGCGGCGCCTAGCTCCGCCCAACCAGAAACATCGGCTTCGGAAGACTCGATTCCATATTGGGAGCCGCGATCGGCAATCCGGTCGAACGGCTTGTCGTATCAGGAAATGCGCAAAGACGGCTTGCGCTTCGGGTCCGAGGGCATGATGAATTCGGTACCGCAATACATCAACGCCTCGGCTCCGCCAGTGCGCTCGGTCGAAGATGATTTAAGCTTGCCGCGCGGCACGCTGCCGGAATGGAAGTCGCAGCAACCGGTGCAGTGACAAAACAGCGGCCGCTGATCGCTCACGTTTGTAGCGGAATTCGCAAGAATTCCGATTGGTTGCCGGAGCTCTTGCGAGTTCCGCTACTTGAAAGAGAAGTCAAAGATGAAACGAGCTCTCTCCGCATTCCTTGCTCTACTCTGCACCACATCTCTCTTTGCCCAAGAGGATAAACCGATCACTGTAAAGCTCACCGTGCGGCCGGCGCAACCGCCGACGCCGGCGCTCAAAGCGCTGCTAATGCCGGAATTGCCCGACATGACTTCGGGCAATGCGCTCACCAAATATTACAAGGCCTTCAGCACCGAATGGTGGGGCAACATTCAGCGCCAGGATGCCAAATGGTACGAAAAGCGCGATCAGGCAGCGGAAGCGCCGCTCGACAAGCTGCCGAAGGACTTTGAGTTCGTGAAAGACTGGAAGATGCTGCGTGAGGTCGATGAAGGCGCCCGCCGCGATCACTGTGATTGGGAAATGCTCGGTGTTCTGAAGCGCGACGGCTTTGGCGCTCTCCTGCCCGATGTGCAATCCATGCGCAACATTGCCGCCTTTCTGGCCCTGCGAGCGCGCTATGAGTTAGCCGACGGCGACGTTGACAAGGCCCTGTACACGTTGCAGACCGGCTTCGCCATGGCCCGGCACGTCAGCGAAGGGCCCACGCTCATTTATTTACTAGTGGGCGTGGCGATCTCCCAAGTCATGGCGAAACAACTCGATGAAGTCATTCAGCATCCAAAAGCGCCGAATCTGTATTGGGCGCTGGCTCGCCTGCCTCGGCCGTTTACGAGCATGGCCAGACCATTGCAGGGCGAGGAAATTGCGATGACGAGCTTTCTACCGGAATACGACGAACTGCGCAAGGGGCCGATTCCGCTGGAACAGGCACAAATCATCGTCGATCGTTTCATCCATCGCTGCCAGTTGATTGGTGTGGACGGCGCGAACCGCTACGTTTTCACCGCCCAGGCGCTGGCCACCTATCCCAAGGCCAAGGCGGCCCTCATCGCGGCGGGCCGGCCAAAGGAAGAAGTGGAAGCGATGCCGGTTCCCCAAGTCTTTTTGCTGCACGCCATGGAGGAATTCCGGGAAGCCCGGGACGACTTGTTCAAATGGATGGTGCTGCCATTTGCCGAAGGACAAGCCGCGGTAAAGCAAGCGGAGCGGCAATTCAAAAAGCGCTTTGAACAGGGCGCCAGCCTTAATGTCCTGCTACAAATGCTTCCGGCGGTGGAAAAGGTTTACATCGCCAACCTGCGCTGTGACCGGCGCTTTGCCATCTTGCGGGCCGTCGAAGCCGTGCGCCTTTACGCCGCCAATCACAACGGGCATTTGCCGAAAGGCTGGAACGACGTTACCGAAGTGCCGGTGCCCCTTGACCCGGCAACCGACAAGCTCTTTGAGTACACCGTCAATGGAAACAAGGTTAGCATTTTCGCGCCCAAGGCGCCCGGTGCGCTCGCGTCGAGCAGCGCTTTTCTGTACGAATTGACATTTCCCCGCTAAAGCCGCTTGCGGCTTCGCCGGAGTAATACGGAGACTCGCATGAAATCCGCTTTCTCACTCGTTGCAATCCTCACGTTGACCTCGGCGGCCGGCGCCCAAGAACCGTCCGCGGATGCCAAGAAAGTGGCGCAAACCTT
>DATGHS010000402.1:0-2566 GCA_035307785.1 Gemmataceae bacterium | reverse complement strand
GTAGTGCTCTGGCTCAAAAATTCGATCAAGGCGGGCACATCGCGAATCATGTCGGCGGTGTTGCCATCCTGCATGGTGCGGCCGTTGACGATGGTCTGGATGCGCAGCGCATTGGGGTTGGGGATTTCGTCCGGAGTCACGAGGCAAGGGCCGATGGGTGCGAAGCTATCGAAGCTCTTGCCGCGGCACCACTGGGTGCCGCCTTTTTTCAATTGCCAATCTCGGGCGCTCACGTCATTTCCGCAAGTATAACCGGCGACGTAATCCAGGGAGCGCTCGCGGCTAACGTCCTTGCAAGCCTTGCCAATCACGACGACCAGCTCGCCTTCGTAATCCAGTTCGTTGGTCCCGGCGTGCGATGGAATCAGAATCGGGTCGCCCGGATGCTGCACAGTGTTGACGGATTTTATAAACGCGACAGGGTATTCGCCGGCGCTCATTCCGACTTCGGCAGCGTGCGCGCGGTAATTCTGGCCGATGCACCAGATGGCGACGGGAGCGACGGGAGCCAGAATCTTACGAACGTCCGCGACCTGCTGCGTAAGCGAGTGTTTGCCAAACGGTTGGCCTTCGATACGCACATAGCCGCCTTCAGCGCGTTCGGCGGCGTAATGAATTTCTCCGGTAGCATCTTCGAAGCGAATGATTTTCATGGTGATGGTGTCGGATCCCGAAAACGAAGTTTCGCCCTCATGGTTTGCGAACAGCCGAGGCCGCGGAGCGCGCGCCGCGGCGGGCAAGGAGAAGCATCAGCAGACCAAACGCGAGCAGGACAATGCCCCAATCGACATTGATGTTGATTCCGAGGGATTGCTGGTAGCGCGTAGGATCGCTAATCGCGCCATAGACGATCAAAGTCAGTCCCAGCAACGAAAACAAAGCGCCCAGCGGAAGTCGAATGTCGATGCCCATCAGCACTCCTACCAGAAAATTATATTCAGAAGAACCGTTCCGGCCACAACCATAATGGCCAGCGAAGCCGGACGAGCGTACCAGGCCAGCGGCTCCTCTTCGGGACGCGGCGTCAGCGAATAGACGAGACCGACGAGTTTGCTTTCTTCCGGGGCACGCGTCAGCAGACTGACCACGATGGTGACGAGAAAACAGGTGCTCCAGGCGAAGATGGCCGTCCAGAAATTCTGGGCCATTTCGCTGGGATAGTTGTGGATGATTGCGAGCCAGCCGCCTTTGATTCCCGGAAGGGCCTCGGCCGGAAGCGTCAAACCATGATGAATCGCCGCAGCAGCAGTCCCCGCGAGCAAACCGGAGAAAGCGGCGTGCCCGGTGGTGCGCTTCCAGAACATGCCGAGCAAGAAAGTGGCGAAGAGCGGCGCGTTCACGAAGGCAAAGACGAGCTGCAGCATGTCCATAATATTGTTGAAGTGATTGGCCATGTAGGCGGCGCCGATGGAGAAGAGGATGCCAAAGACCGTGGAGGCGCGGCCCATCCAGAGATAGTGCTCGTCGGTCGCACCCGGCTTGATATAGGACTGATAAATGTCGTAGGTCCAAACGGTGTTGAAGGCGGTGACGTTGCCGGCCATGCCGGACATAAAGCTGGCAAGGAGCGCGGTCAAGCCGAGGCCGAGAAGTCCCGGCGGAAAATAGTGGAGGAGCATGCTGGGGACGGCGAGATCGTAGTCGAGCTGCGGCATGCCGTCTTTATCGAGCATTGTGGCGCCGGAGGTGGCATCGACTTTGACGGGGATTATGCCTTTGCCGGGCGGTGCGTTGGCGACCACGCCGGTGCGGGGATCGGCGGGCTGCGTGGGCAGAGCGATGGCGATCAAGCCGGGCAAGATCACCAGAAACGGAAACAACATTTTGGGGAACGCACCGATAAGCGGGGTGCGCCGCGCGGCACTCATGGATTTCGCGGCCATAGCCCGCTGCACGACGAGGAAATCGGTGCACCAGTAGCCGAAGGAAAGCACGAAGCCCAGACCCATGACCAAGCCGAACCACTCGACGCCGAGACGATTGGTGTTGGCGTGGCCCATGCCCCGCCAGGAATGGGTGAAGCTGGGGCCGAGCGTGGCTTTGAGTCCGGACCACCCGCCAACATTTTTCAAGCCGAGATAGCTGAGCGGGAGAAAACCGGCGACGATTAGGAAAAATTGCAAGACTTCGTTGTAGATGGCGCTCGATAGGCCGCCGAGAAAGGTGTACACGAGGACGACGATCGCGGAGATTATGATGGCAAAATCGAAAATCCAGGAACTGTTGAGGCCGAGGCGCTGGAACACGCCATCGAACACGTGGAGGGTTTGAATGAGCTTGGCGATGGCATACATGGAGATGCCGGAAGAAAAAATGGTCATGACAGCGAAGGAGATGGCGTTGAGGCCGCGGGTTTTTTCGTCGAAGCGGAGACGAAGATATTCGGGGACGGAGCGTGCGCGCGAGCCGTAATAAAACGGCATCATGAAAATGCCGACGAAGACCATGGCCGGGATGGCGCCGATCCCGTAGAATTGCGCCGTCTCCAGGCCGTACTTGGCGCCCGAGGCACCCATGCCGATGACTTCCTGCGCGCCGAGGTTGGCGCTGATAAAGGCGAGTCCGC
>DATGHS010000401.1:0-2046 GCA_035307785.1 Gemmataceae bacterium | reverse complement strand
ACTCATCTGCGCGCGAGTCATGGTGATGCGGCGGTCTTCCGGCTCTTTGGGGCGAATGGAGATAAGGTCCTCGTCGGAAGAAAGCCAATTCATGGCGTTGAGCGCCAAATCACGATTGCCGTTGAAATTGATAAAGGAGTTGGCGGCCCACGCGGAACTCCCGATGACTACGAAACGACCCTGGGAATTTTCTTTGCCGGTGCTGTAGGTGCCGGCGGCGGCGATGGTCAGAGGACCCTTTTTATTCTTGGGATCGCTGGGATCGATCTTCGGGGAATCCAATTTGTCGGTCGCCAAGCTGGACTCGGAGGAGTCGAAAAGTTTCTGGACCGCGGCCTTCCCACCACCCTTGAGCTCAATGGAGCGCGAAAGCGGGAACCCGGTTGCGGTGCCCTTCATTTCACTGACGATTGGATGGGAGTTGTAAGAGGTGACGAGAGCAACCTGGGGGCCGAGGCCGGCGAGCTGGCCGATGGGATTCATATCCAGGATCAGATCTTTATCGACCGTGACCCCCCAGGTCTGCAAAACAGTGGTGAGCGCATCATTGTCCGCGGTTTCGGAGGGGCCGATCTTGAGCGGCGGATCGAGCATGAAGAAAGCGCGGCCGCCGTCCTCGACGTATTTCTTGATGGCGTCGACTTCCGGCTGCTGGTAATCGCCAGTGGGACCAGCGACCACTAGAACCGTGCAGTCACTGGGGATTTCGGCTTTTTGCAGGAGGCTGATGGACTTCGTGGCATATTCATCTTTGCCGAGCAGTTCCTTGAAGCTCGAATAGCCGCTGCGGCTGGAATCATCGATTTGGTGCTCGCCGCTTCCGGTAAGGAAGCACACGGTGCGCGTGGTGTTTTTTAAGTCGCGGATAAACGCACCAGTGATGCCTTCTTCCGTCAAACTCTTGGCTTCTTGTTTATTTGCGCCCACTCGAACGACGGCGGTTCCATAGTTCTTGATGCCTGCTTCGCGTGCTAATTCGGGATTCTTGTCGGGATCCACGTACACGACGTGGACCTTGTGAGATAGATTGGCGTACAAATCGAGCTGGTCTTTCCCAGACTGGAAGCGGCTGGATTGGTCGAAATAGGTGATGGTGGCGTCTTGCTTGAGGCCCTTGACGATTTTTACGGTTTGGTCGGAGAGGCTGTAACGCTTATTGGTGGTGGAATCGAAAGACTTCTCGTAGCGATTCGCTAGCACGTTGGCGGCGGCGATGATGGTTACGACCACCGCGATGTACGTTGCGGCGTAAGCCGCGTATTTGGTCTGCCTGGCTTTCAGAAACTGAGCGTTCACTTAGGACCTCCACCGCAGAGATTCGAGCGAACGCGCCGTCAGAAACAAACCCAGGAAAATCGCCGAAACGTAATACACAGCGTCTTTTACGCTTAGCAGTCCTTTAGCGAACGATTGCGCGTGGGTGGTTACGGAGGTGTAAGAAAGGACTTGGGCCCACGTCGCGGTTTCGAACTCGCTTACCCATTCAAAGATCCACAGAAGCAGGCAAACGGCGAAGGTTACGGCGCCGGCGATGATTTGGTTCTTGGTTAGCGTGGAGATGAACGTGCCGATCGCCAGCATGGCCCCGGCCTCCAACGCCAAGCCGAGATAGCCGATGGCCAAGGGCTTCCAGTCCGGGCGGCCGTATTTGAAGAGGAAGGCAAAGTTGAGCGCCGTCAAGAGCAGGATGCACGCGTACAAAGACATGGCCGCGAGCCACTTTCCGATAATCACTTCGCTATCGCGTATCGGAGAGGTGGCCAAAAGCTCGATAGTGCCGGTGCGCTTTTCTTCCGCGAACAGCCGCATAGTGATCAACGGGATGAAGAACAATCCGATGACCCGGACGTTGGCGAGCAATGGCCGAATCAGGGATTCATTGATGTTCATCGGAAACGACTGACCGCGCATTTGCATTTCCATCGCGTAATTGACAAAGCCCGTCAATTGCACCCAGAAAAAGAATCCAAAGATCAGGCCGAACATGGCCAGCAAGAGGTAGGCGACGGGCGAGACAAAATAGCTGCGCAGCTCTTTGCGGCAGAT
>DATGHS010000400.1:0-10559 GCA_035307785.1 Gemmataceae bacterium | reverse complement strand
CGACAAGAATTACTTGCAATTAAACTCTATTGCGGCGGGACCCACGCTGGCGGCGAGTTATTTCTCCGCGTCCGCAGAAAAGCCATCCGGACGGCGGCCTGGACATCTCAACTTTCCGGTCGATCGCCGGGGCGTCATCTTCTCCGGGGCGACACGAGAAGTAGTCTGCCGGGGACTTACCCGACCGCATTCGGCCCGGCTACAGCATGGTGAACTTTGGGTCGATAACAGCGGTTATGGCGAAGTGGGCCGAGTTGCAGACGGACAATTCAAGCCCGTGGCCCGCTTGCCCGGTTGGACGCGGGGCCTGTTTTTCCATCGAAGCAAAATCTTCGTCGGCACCAGCCGAGTAATACCGCGCTTTCAGCATTATGCGCCAGGCTTGGACCCGGAAAAGTGCCGGACCGGCGTACACATTCTCGATTTGAAGTCCGGTAACCTGCTGGCGAGCTTGTTCTGGCCGCAGGGGAACCAGATTTTCGCCATTGAAGGGATGCCCTGCGCCTGGTCATCTGGGTTTCCATTTGAATATCCGCAACCAGAGCGCGGCGTGCGAATCAAAGCGCTTTTTTCGCACGGTCTTACGAAGGCTGCTGCTTGCGGCGTCGCGGGGGTGCGAGCATGAGCCGTGTTGCCCTCCAACCCGGCTGGCGCACTTGGTTTTCGCAGCACGGTCCGCGCGCCTTCGTCCTCGCGGTTTGGCTCTTGATGAGCTTGTTCGCAGTCCGTCACATCGCACGCTATGGCCGCAACATCCCCATTGGCGATGATTTTACTCTCATTCCGTACTGGACCGGTGAGAAACCGGTGACGCTGGCCTATCTCTGGGCACAGCACAACGAACACCGCGTGCCGTTTTACAAATTGATCCTGGTGCCGCTCGGCTGGCTCACCAAGGCCGACGTGCGGGCTGGCATGTGGTTGAATTTTATCTTGCTGTCGGCTGCGGCCTTGGTCATGGCCTTGCAACTGGGCCGCATTCGCGGGCGAAATTATTGGACCGACGCCATTGTTCCGCTCTTGCTTCTGCATTTGGGGCACACGCGCACGTTTACCTTCACTGGCATGCTGCACCCGGTCGGCTGCACGACCATCAATTTCATGATCCTGCTCCTCATTGGCAGCGTACCGCGCGAGGGAATATCCATGAGGCGAGCGCTGGCGTTGGTGCTCGCCATCGCTTGCCTGAGCGGTTGGGGTGCAAATTCGTTGGCCGTCGTGCCGCTGCTCGGCGTCTGGCTGGCGTATGCGGGGCGACACCAATGGCGGCAGAGACGGAGCGTCGGCGTTATCTTGCTCGCTGGCGCGGTGTCCGCGTGGGCACTGTGCGGACTCTACCTTGCGGATTGGCATCGCAATCCCGGGCATCCGGTCAGTCCCGGCTGGAAGCAATCGCTGTGGAGCGCGATCAACGTGTTGAGCCTGGCCTCGGGGCACGTGAATACCTCCCACCGCGTTCTCTATGCGTGTGCCGTCGCCGTGGCCATACTGATCGCGCTCGTTATTGCCTTGCGAACCATCCGGCGCCGGCCTGGAGAACGGCTGCGAACCAGTGGTATTCTGACGGTCCTGGCGGGGCTGCTCGCCATGGCCCTTGCCATCGGCCATGCGCGCACTTGGTATGCCGACACCGCCAGCTTTGGAATCCATTACGTGCTGGTCATGTCGCCGTTGTTGGTAGCCACGTATCTCATCGTCACGCTCAATGCGCCGGTTCGAGTTGCCCCGCTGTTACAAGCAAGCTTGCTCACCTTGGTGGCAATCGCAGCCTGGCAGAACTACCGCCCTGGCGAGAAATGGGGCGGTGAAATGCGCCAAATTGTGCGGGCCATTGAAGTCGAGATCCGGGCCGGCGAGCCGCCTGAGCGCGTGGCACTCAAATGCATGGCCATTCACCCTTCGCCCCCCATTGTTGCCGCGGGACTGCGTTCGCTGCAAGAAGCGCGCATGGGGCCCTACGCACGCTGCTACCAGTCGCATGGGAAAAAAATAGCACCCCGGCAATGAATCAGCCCTGAAAGTCAGCAATGAGCCGCGGCCTTGCCTTTCTTACCCTCTTTCCACGTCTTGAATCAAAACTGAGCGAATTCTGAAATTCTGCTTGCTCCACGCTGGAAATCTCGTTATGCCCCACCCACATTTTGCCGATTGAAGATGGGGGACAGGTTTCCGTACGGAAACCGTTTGCGCAGGGGGAGCAAACCATGGGCATGTGGTCATTTGGCAAGAAGCCGGCTGCGGGTGCACGACGTTCTGGTCGTTCCACAACGTTTCGGCCGCGGCTGGAAACACTGGAGGGGCGCGAAGTGCCCTCGGCTTCCATCACCGACACGGTGACGCCGAATGACAGTAGTGCCGCTACGACGACGACTCCGCCCGCGCCAACAGCCGCGCCGGCCAATCCCACGGCCACATTCTCGAATAGCGGGCCGGTGCTGCAAAACCAAGCGGTGACCTTCTTCTTCACGAATCCAAGCGATCCAACTTTCAGCAACGACCTGGCCGGGTTCACGTACGCATTCGACTTTGGCAACGGTAGTTTTTCGAATTCGCCGCAGACAGTCGTCTCGTCGGCCACGCACACATTTGCCCAACCCGGCACCTACACCGTCTACGGCCGCATTTATGACAAGACCGGCGCCTTCACGCAATACTCCACCACGGTAACGGTAAACGGCGACGGCATTTACGCAGTCGGCGCCGGCCCCGGCAGCGCCCCCGAAGTAAAGGTCTACGACGCCATCACCCACCAGTTGAAACATGATTTCATGGCCTACGACCCGAACTTCGCCGGCGGCGTGAACGTGGCCGTGGGTGATGTAAACGGCGACGGCGTTCCTGACATCATCACCGGCGCCAGCGCTGGCGGCGGGCCAAATGTTAAAGTATTCGACGGTAACACCGGCAAGCTGATTGCCAGCTTCTTTGCCTACGATCCGAACTTCACGGGCGGCGTGAATGTGGCGGTGGGCGATGTGAATGGCGATGGCCATGCCGACATTATCACGGGTGCCGGTCCAGGCGGCGGCCCCCATGTGAAGGTCATCAATGGCACGCAAATCAACAATGTGGGCGCGGACGGACAAATCTCGAACAGCGCGCTGCTTTACAGTTTCTTCGCTTACGATGCCAATTTTACCGGCGGCGTAAGTGTCGCGGCGGGCGATCTCAATGGCGACGGCCATGCCGACATCGTCACCGGCGCCGGCCCAGGCGGCGGTCCCGACGTGAAAGTCGTTAATGGCGCCTCGGGCGCGGTCATGGAAAGCTTTATGGCATTCAGCCCCACCTACGGCGGCGGCGTGGACGTGGCCGTCGGCAACCTTCTCCAAACCGGCGCGGATATCATCGTCGGCCAGATGAATGGCGCCAGCGCCCAGATTCATGTCTTCAACGGTTCGAACCTCAATCTTCTTTCCAGCTTTTCGCCATTCGCATCGACGAACTCGCCATCGGCGCATGCCCGTCTCGAATTCACCGGGCAATTCGCGAACGGTGTACACGTCGGGACCGTCGACGATGGCGCCGGCCACGACGATCTGATCGTCGGCGTCGGCGGCAATTTCGTTTCGCAGGTGAATATCTACAGTAATCTGCTGACACTTCTCGGCGCGTTTGAAGCGTTCGATCCGACAGTCATCGGTGGCGTGTCGGTGGGCTAACCGGCCCAGCATTTCTCAGGCTCCCTTAACAAAATTCGCTAGGATTCCGCTGGTGCGGTTGGAATTCTGGCGAACTCCGCTAGCAATCTACCTCGGCGCCATGAACTGGAACATCACGGCTCCAGCGGCAGCCATTCCGCAACATCGAAGCGCGCATGAGGAGAATGCGGTGGTGAGCTGGCCAGCTGTTGATAGGCGCCGCGACAAAGAGGTAGTAGGGGCTGGACTTCCGCGTGCGTTAGGAACCCTAGCTCGCGGCAGAACGTCAAATCATGCGGACTCGAGCCGGACAGCAAGTGCAGATCGGGATGCAATTTCTGGGCTTCGGCGGCAAATTGCTTGCTCGCGTCGCTGTCCGGATGCAGCAGATATGTTACGTCGGAACGACGGCCTTGAACGGATGGCTCCGCTCGATGCATGAATTTGGCCAGGTCATGCTCTAACCCATCGCCCGAACAGGCCGCGGAGAGCATTTCCGCCTGAGCCACATCTGTCAGCGGCAGGCGCTCGCTCAGAAACGCGGTGGTTTGATCGATTAATCCCGCCGAAAGAATGCGGCTCAAGTCGCTGTGTTTTTCGCAAATCAGTTGCAATCCACCCAGCGGTGCCAGGACGAGGGCCTGGAGCGTGTCGTCTAGATGGTAGTAGTCGTCTTCGTGCAGGCTGGCCACAAGTTCCCGGGCCGCTTCGTCGAGGTTATTCATGCGATCCGGCAGAACCAGACGAATGGTCGCGGTCGAGCGGCAGAGAGCACTGAAAGAATCATGTGCTAACACGGTTCCAGACAGCGACGCATCGACGAGCAATGGCTCGGCCGTAAAGTCGTGTGGTTCGGCCAGCGACTGCTGCAGCGCCCGCAGGCGCTGACGGCAGAATGACATGTCGGCCAGGCGCTCTTCGAGCCGACCCCGTAGCTTCTGAAAGAATTGGCCGCCGGCGACGAGTGTATCTTCCGCAAGGCGCGTATAGGCGAAATTGCGCAATTGTTCCAGGAAATGGCCGACCGCGCGCTGCGGGCCGGCGCCGAACAGGCGGCCCAGGCCGCCGCGGCCCATGCGGCATTGTTCGAGGCCCAGGCTCAGTTTTTCCCGGCTGGCGCGCACCAGGGCGTGCTGTTGTTCGATCACTTGCATTTGCGCTTGCGCTGCCTCATCGCAAAACGCGATCAGCCGGGCGAGCCCTTCTTCCATCGCGGCCAGGCGCCGGCCCGGCCGATCCATCAAGCCCGCGATGTGTTGCAACAGCCGGCGCTCCCATTCTTCGGCCACGAACTGCACCGCATTGCCGAACAAAACGCTGAAGCGGCTGCGGCGGATTACTTGCGAATCATGGCTGGAGCCGTACGTGCCCACCCATTCATCCAATTGCTCGATGGCGTGTTGCGCCCAATAACCGGGATTGTTTTCTACTTCCAGGCGCTTCGCATCTTCACACATTTCGTCGAGCAGCCGGCCGGTGATTTCAGCCGGTGTTCCTTCGGGCGAATACGCGGCGCGCTCAATCTGGCCGGCCAGGGCTTCGCCGTGTAGATCCGGATCCGAAAGAGCATGCGCGCAGACTGCCTGCACCTCGGCCAGCGAGTCCATAAGTTCGGGCTCCTGCCATTCCTGCAACAGTCGCTCACACACCTGCCGGGCTGCCACGCGCAGCAATAGCCCGCGCGGGAACCAAATGCTGTGCGTGCCAAAGCTCCGGAACGGCGTGAGATTCTCTGGTTGCATCTGGCGCTGCGCTTCCAGGCAGGCGCCGAGCGGCGTCGTCATCTCGTGGCTGAGGTAATTGGCAAGCTGCGTGACGTTGTCGCGCTGCGCTTGCGGCGTGCGATTGGCCGGTGTCAAAAGGTAAGTAGCGGCGAAGGGCGGATGCGTCTCTGCAATCGGCTGACCGTTGGCGCCGTACTGGGCGGCAAAAGTGATGGTCGGATCGCAGTAGTGATTGAGTTCTGTTAACGTGGCGTAGGTGTTCGCCAGCTCGGCGGCAGGGGTCGCGGGGTCGTTCGGTGCGCCGCAGAAGAGAAACAACACTGGCGGCGCGGCCGCCAAATGCTGCTGAGCCATTTGCCGGTAGACGGCCTGGCCAAGATCCACCAGCAGGCCGCTCGAACCGCCTTGGGCCGAGGCCAGGACGAATATTTGCGGGCTATTGTCGCGCAGCGCCATGCCGGTTTGCGCGACGGACTGCGCCAACGATTCCGGGTGCGTGGCTATTTGAAACTCGCGCCGCAGCCGGGTCATGAAACGCAGGTAATTGTCGTGAAAGGCCAGCCGGCCCAGGGCTCGTGAACCCTGCGGTTGAAGCGAGCGCGGAATGGCGTATAGTTTTTCGCGTGGCAGCCAGTCGTTGAGATGTTCCAGTGTCCTCCGGCGGTAGTTGCTGAGCGGTTGGAGCGGCATGGGGAAGACTTCGGAATTCGACAAGGCCACCTCGGGAGCATCGCTCAGCGCCTTGTGTACCGCTTCCGGGTCGGAGTCTACGTATAAGAAGCGGTAGATCGGCACCTGTTTTAAGTCGCCGCAACGGTCGAGCAAGCGACAGCGCAAGTCGAGGAGCGCTCTTCGGCCGAATCCGCCCAGGCCGATGATAACGGTTGGCCGGAGTACGCTGACCTCCACTTGGTGCCGCGTCACGTCCAGCGGCTGAGAAATCTCGATATCTCCGGAATCGGGTCGCGACCCCTTGTTGCTATAGTTCTTCGCTTTGACGCGAATTTGAGGTGTGGCTTCGGGAGTGTGGCGCGGTGTGCCGCCAACGTCGGTCTCCTCGGAATCGGGACCGACTTCCATCAGTGCTTCAATGAAGGCCACACACGATTGAAAGCGCTTCTCTGGATCCTTGGCTAGCGCTTTCAGCAAAATAGGCTGGTCCTCTTCTGGCACAATGGAAAGATCCGGCGTTTCGGAAACATGCTGCATGGCAAGTGCGCGAATGTTCTTACCGTTGAACACGCGCTTGCCGGTTAGTAGCTCGATGTAGACGACGGCGAGGCTATATTGATCCGAACTCTTCGCAATCTTGCCGCTGAAGGTTTCGGGCGGTGCGTAGATCGGGGTGACACCCGACATCAGGCCCGACGAACTTTGGCGTTCCAGGTTCTTGACCAGCCCGAAATCGGCCACCTTCACGCGCGGGCCGAACAGGAACAGATTCCGCGGCTTGACATCCAGATGCTGCAAGTTGTGTTTTTCATTGAGGAAATCGAGCCCGTCGGCGGCATCGCGCAGGTAACGAAGTAGTTCATCGCGTGGAATGCCGGGCTGGTTGGCTGCCTGATACTCTTGAAACAGATCGTGCAGGCTCTTGTCTGCCAGCTCCATGACGATGGCCAGATCGCCTTCCACTTCGTCGATGCGCTCAATGGATAATACGAAGGGATGGCGCACCTCCTTGATGCGCTGCATGGCCTTATATTCCTGCTCCGCGCGATAGGCGTCGCCGTCCATGGAATTCAAGTTGCCGTAGACGAACTTGATGGCTTTGAAGATGTTGCCCGGCGCCAGGCACTTCCACACTTCGCCGAAGCCGCCGGTGCCCAATGGTTTGATGAGACGGTAACCGGGAATGGGTTCCGCATCCGGCTCGCGTATCCAGCTCATGGGCGGCCTCTCTCATTCGGCGCAAGAATGACGGGCTGCGCGGGATTCGATTCGGGCAATCCAAGCCATTCCGGCTGCCGGGGCGAGGGGGCTCTAAGCTAATTCCGCCGGCATGACGGAAGCACGAAACGTCGCGCCCGGTGGGCACGATATGCCACTCAAGAGTAAGTCGCAGTTGGGGGCTTGTCCAATCGAAATTGCGGGTTGTGAGGGAAATACCGGTGCTGCGTGGGGTGCCCTTTTTCCATATGAGACATCTACCCGCGGCGCCTATTCCTCTTGACATGACCGCATCTTCCCGCCAAACTAGGCCGCCCCACATTCATACACCTGTTCGAGACCGAAGGGAGTCGGCGCCCATGCGGACCGCGTCCAGCCGGGAGATACCGCTTTGTGACATTCAAGCATCGTATCGAGAATTGCAGTCGCAGATTGATGCCGCGGTGCAGCGCGTGTTGGCTTCCGGGCAGGTGATTCTTGGCCCCGAAGTCGCCAGCCTCGAGCGCGAAGTCGCTGCATATTGTGGGATAGGTCATGCCGTCGGCTGTGGTTCCGGTTCCGATGCGCTGTGGCTGGCACTCGAAGCTCTGGAGATTGGCTCGGGCGATGAAGTGATTGTGCCGCCGTTCACCTTTTTCGCCACGGCCAACGCCGTCTGCCGGGCCGGCGCGACTCCAGTCTTTGCGGACATCGATCCAAAAGCGTTCAATCTCGATAGTGCCGAAGTCGAGGACAAAATCACGGCCCATACGCGGGCTATTATGCCGGCGCACCTGTTTGGGCACTGTGCCGACATGGACGCACTGGGCGAGTTGGCTCAGCGTTTCAACTTGGCAATCATCGAGGATGCCGCTCAAGCATTCGGCTCGGAATTTCACGGCAAGAAAGCAGGCTCGCTCGGTTCGCTCGGTTGTTTCAGCTTTTACCCTACCAAGACGCTCGGCGGTTTTGGCGAAGGCGGTATGGTAGTCACGAATAGGTCCGACTTGGCAAAGCGGTTGGTCGCTCTTCGCGCTCACGGCATGGAGCAGAAATACTACCATCGCTATCTCGGCTGGAACGCCCGGCTCGATGCACTTCAGGCGGCCATCCTGCGGGTGAAGTTGCCGCACGTGGAACCGTGGATCGAGGGCCGGCAAGATGCAGCCCGCCGTTATAATGCGCTGATTGATGATTACCGAATGGATGAATTCATGCAGAAGCCGGTGATTGGTTCAGGTTTGCGGCACACGTTCAATCAATATGTGGTGCGCGTGCCGTCGGAATGCCGTGATTCGTTGGTACGATGCCTCAAGTCCGAGAAGATCGGCTGCGAAGTCTATTACCCGCAGCCGGTTCACTTGCAGGAATGCCTGGCCCACTTGGGTTACCGCACGGGCGATTTCCCGCATGCCGAGGAAGCGTGTCGAACCGTGCTCGCCTTGCCGATGTTTCCGGAGCTGACTGCCGAGCAGCAAGAGCGCGTGATCCGTGTTTGTGCCAACTTTGCCCGGCAGCGTTCGCTGGCACGGGTGGCCTAGGAAGCGCGCTGCTGGCGGCGCCGCCAGATTCTTAGCGCGCCGATCGCACCCACGCCAATCAATCCCAAGACTACCGAGGCCGGCTCCGGTGAATTCTGCGCGTTACCGGGCGGCGCGTCGGGCGGCGGAATATCAACCGGATTTCCACCACCATTGGGCACGACCTGATTCGGCGGCGGCAATGGCACGTTGCCGGGGTTCGGCTGTATCGGCAACGGGAACCAGAACGCGGCTGACGCCGAAGAGGTTGTCATCAGCCAAAACACAGTTGCTGCCAAGACTACGCCAAAAAGCTTCGCTACCGATTTATAGTTTTCCGGACTGGGCATCCTTGCCACTCCTTCACCTGACCACAGGCTCAAAATCTATTTCAAAAAGTTTGTCAATCAGCCTTCGCCAATCGGCAAACTCTAAATCCATTGCAACCAAAAGCACGCCCAGAATCCCAAACGGAATAAAGTCTGTCAAGCAAGTTTCCGACGGGTGCGCTCCGTCTAGAAATCCTGGCAATTCAGGCAAGCCACGGAAGGAGTTTTGGTTGAGCTGCAACTTGTGCGGTTTACCTAGCCGCGCTCGGTTGGCCATTTGAACTTCCGGCTCCTGAAATGAATTCCTGTTTTCTTTTTCCGGAATCTGCGGAAACAGGCGGAGACTTCCGGTTGTTCGGAATATGCGCGATTGTCGCGCTGTGCGGAAAAAAATGCTTCTCGAACCTGTAAGGGTTATGCGAAGGCTGTGTCGAAGAAAGCAAGGCGAGAGAATACGCCAACGCATGCTCCCATGAATTCGCGCCGCTCTGCACCGAGGATGCCGGAATGAAGCGTCTCCTAATTGCCAGTGTGAGTGCCGCATTGCTGCTGGTTCTCCGCGCGCCGGCAGATGAAATCGAATGGCGGAGCGCACCGGGCGGGCAGCCGGCCCCCGCTTCGGCCCCTGCGGTGTTGCCAGAACCGATAACCGTCAAGCCTGTTGAACGCCCCGCGTCGCCGGCGCAGCCGCCTTTTATTCGCTTTGAAGATTCCGAGTCGATGGTCCGCCAACAACCGTCGCCGCCGGTGCCGATGAATCCGGCTCCCAGCAGTCCGCCCTTGCCTTCGTACCAGGCTCTCAGCTCGCCGCGCATGCTTCCGAATCCGACATCGGTGCCCGGCATGCCGCAGTGGAAAGCCTTCACGGGTGCAGACAACACGCCCACGTATGAACTCGTTGGCGATGATCCACAAACGAATGGCATGGCTGCAGGCGAACCGCATCGGCAATGGTACGCGTCGGCTGAAGTGCTGCTGTGGTGGATCAGTCCCATGAATGCCCCGCCGTTGCTCACCACCGCTACCCCGCCGAACATGGGGTTCATTGGCGGGCCGACGACACAGATCCTGATTGGCAACGGCCCCGTGAACGATCCGTTCGAGCTGGGCGGCCGTTTCTCGGCGGGGCTCTGGCTCGATTGCTGCCACGAGTGGGCCGTGGATGCGAGTTTCTTTTTCCTCGGGCCGAAACGAACGATTCTGAGCGCGAACTCGCAAGACTTCCCCGTGCTGATTCGCCCGTTCTTTGCCGCCAATCCGCAGATCAATGCGGAGTTTGGTGAAATTGTGGCCTTTCCGCCTGGCTTCGCCGTGGGTGGTATTCCAATTCCATCGTCCAGCGGCTCGTTTACTGTGACCGCCACGAGCTTGTTGCTCGGCGCGGAAGCAAACGTCCGACGGCACTATTGCATCACCCGCTGCGACGGCAGCAGCGTGTATGTCGATCCGTTCGTCGGCGTGCGCTTCCTCGATCTC
>DATGHS010000399.1:0-3866 GCA_035307785.1 Gemmataceae bacterium | reverse complement strand
GAAGACGCCCTGTGTCAGCTCGGTCGCTGGCTGGATCACTGCGGCTATCGGGTCCGCGGGCTGCCGGCCGTCCTCCAAACCCGCGAAGAAAAAGTCGTCGCTATTGCAGCGTGAACTCTGCACTTCCCGCTACCGTGGGATAAGATTCCATTCTTGTCGGACAAGATCGGAATCTTATCCCACCTTGCATTTACGGAGACGCACCCATGCCAAGCAAACCAGAAACCCGCATTCAGGAACTGCACCTCACACTGCCGCCCGTGCCCAAGCCGGTGGCCAAATACAAGACCGCCGTGTTGGCCGGCAACATGTTGTACGTCTCCGGGCATGGGCCCCTCAAAGAAGACGGCAAGATGATCCTGGGCCGGGTGGGCAAGGACATGGACGTGGAGCAAGGCAAGCTCGCGGCCCGGCAGGTGGGGCTCGCGATTCTTTCCACGGTCCGCAACACGCTCGGCTCGCTCGACAAAGTGAAGCGGCTCGTGAAGACGCTCGGCCTGGTGCAGTGCCCCGATGATTTTCAACAGCAGCCGCAAGTGATCAACGGCTTTTCAGAACTGATGGCGGAAGTCTTCGGCGAAGATGCCGGAGTCGGCGCCCGCAGTGCCGTCGGCACCAACGCACTGCCGACGGGCATCGCAGTGGAGATTGAGTGCATTTTCGAGGTACATTAGCATTTTAACCGCAATGGGCGCAAAGAACGCAGAGAAGACATTTCTCTGCGTTCTTTGCGCCCATTGCGGTTAAATCTCGTTCTATCCTTTCGGCAATGGCGGCGGGGAACTCGCGAATAGCTCTGCCAATTCCGGCACGCTCTCGGCGGCCGACCAGTTGGCCATGCCGTGCTTCCACACGAGCGTGCTGCGCGTCAGCGAGCCTTCGCGCACCTTGGAGGCCAGCGTGCCCAGGTCGAATGGCCCGGTTTGGCTGCCATTAAAGGCGACGAAGAAACTAATGGCGCTCGGCAAGGGCGGCGGCGTGCCGGGGCTGCCTTGACTCTGCATGGCCCCGCCCATCTGCTGGCCGATCTGCATGCCCGCTCCCAGCCCGGCCCCAATGCCCGCGACGCCGCCCGGATTCTTGGCGGCATCGCGAATCGCTTCGGCGGTTTGGTATTTTGTGTATTGGCTCAGGTCGCCCAACACGCCCATCTGCGTGCGCTTGTCGAGCGCTTGTTCCACTTCCGGCGGCAGCGAGATGTTTTCAATGTAAAAGAGAGTCAGCTTCATACCCATCGACTCCAGATCCGGAGCGATCTTCTCCAGGCACAGCTTGCTCAGCTTGTCATAGTTGCCGGCCATTTCCAGGATTGGAATCTTGGCCTGGCCCGCGACATCCACGAACCGCGAGACAATCGTGTTTCGCAACTGGTTCGAAATCTCATAGACTTCGTAATTCGGGTCGGTGGCGACCAGTTGTCGAATAAACGCGGCCGCATCGCTCACTTTCATGGCATACGTGCCATAGGCGCGAATGCGCACCGGGCCGAACTCCGGATCGCGAAGCATGATGGGGTTCTGCGTGCCCCATTTCTGATCGGTCCATTGCCGGGTGGAGACAAAGTAAACTTCCGCCTTGAACGGTGAGTTGAAGCCGTACTTCCAACCCTTGAGAGTGGACAATATCGGCATGTTTTGCGTTTCGAGCGTGTACATGCCGGGCGTGTACACATCGGCAATCTGGCCTTCGTTCACGAACACCGCGATTTGCCCTTCGCGCACCGTGAGCTTGGCTCCGTACTTGATTTCGTTGTTGTAGCGCGGAAAACGGTAGGCCAGGATTTCGTTTTGCGCCGGCTCGGTCCACTCGATGATGTCGATGAATTCGCCGCGCAGTTTGTCGAGCAAGCCCATGAAAGAACCCTCAAAGAAAAATCAATGCGATGGTACAGTGAACCCGTGCAGGGCCGGGATTTTCAGGCGACGGTGACTATAGGTAATTCGCTGGCCGCTACCGTATCTTGCAATATATCCACCGGGCAGGCAAGGCATTATGAACTATGCAGGAATTCCAGGCGCTCGCGACGTGAGTGAGAATATCAGTACACCTTCTCCGCCCGGTATAACTCAAATGCCGCTTGCCAAGCTTCATTTTCTGTTTTGAATATGGGGTCGGTTTTGCGAATCGCAGGACCATCCGCACTGCCAGCGACCAAGGCCGACCAGAGATCGCTTTCTTTCTGAATGCGGATGAAGCTTTCGGCCTCGAGCGGCGTCTTGAGCCGGTAGCAATTGGCACCTGCCGGCTCCCCAGTGCCTTGCAGATATTTGAACCAACTGGGAATGGGCAAGTCCACCATCATGAGCCTTTCGGGCGTTAGACCAATACGGCCGCTTGCGGCTTCACCGGCCAAGCCGCAAGCGGCGGCGCTGGCTATTATTCAACCCCAAGTGCGCGCACGCGCAAGTGCACCTTCTGCAAACTGTCGTTGGTCTTATCCACGTCTTTGGCCTGGGCTGCCTTTTGGAGCGCCTGGGCCTCCGTCATCAGAGCTTGTGTTTGCGCTTCCACACTGGCCTTGCGCGCGGCCGGGATGTCGGGAGATTTGGGAAGATAAAGTGCAGTCTGCTCGAGGCTCTTGGCCGCGGCTTCCACGCTGGTCCACTCATCGCGATAGAAGGCTTCGGTGGCCGACATCGCCAGGGTGCGCGTCCGCAACACCATGTCGTTCCAGGCCAGGCCGGTGCCGTCAGCCGGTAGCGGTTTCACCTTGATCGCTTCGGGCGGCAAAGCGCAACCGGCAATGGCCACCAGGGCGACTGTAATTGGGAGTAAGAGCTTGCGCATGGGGCTGCTCCTGAATTCGGGAGCAGCCGCGACTGGGACTCAGCGATTCGTTGGGCCGTAATTGTTCACGCCGGTCGCTGGACCCGTGCTGAAGTTGTCCTGCGGCAGAGGATACCGGTCCCTGCCCAGGTACTGCTGTTGCGGAATACTGTAATAGGGCTGGTCCGGCCGCTCCTTCTCACTATTTGCTAGCGGGCCCATCGTGTTCTGGCAACCGGCGAGCAGCAACGGGGCAAGGAAAATCCAGCGGCGCATGATTTACCCTTTATTTCGAGCTGTGGGCGAATTCCATTTCCACCACCAACAGTATCGCCTGCCGGAAGCGGCTGGTGCGCATGCCGCTGCAACTTCTATTGCGAGCATTAGAAATTTCACCGGCTTTTTGGAAATTTCCGCCAGGGTTTGCGCCGTTTGCGTGCGCGATGAAAGTTACCCAATTTACAAAACGGTCCGAGCCGCGGCCGGAGCGCCGCGAAGTAAGCGGCGAGGGGTGGCCGCTTACTTCGCGGCGTTCGGGCGCGGCTCTGACTTATGCCTCTTGCAAAAACAACTCCGGCTTCGCAGCTTCAATTACGCGCATGCTGCGCCAATGGCCCTGCCAGAAGCGCAGCCAAAAGACAAACGACAGCAATATGAGATAGCCGGTGGCAAAACTCCAACACCAATACATGCTTTTGCCTGATCTCCATGCCCAAACCGAAGGGAAGACCATAAGCGTCCAGGCCATGACCATCGTTACGACCGACACAAACAAGGTGTCGCCCGCGCCGCGCAGCGCTGAAGACAGAATCAGGCTCATGCTTTCGAACAGGCAATACGCCGCTACGAAGCGCAACAGCAGCGGCACAATGGCCGCGACTGGTTCCCATTTGGTCGCGTCTTGGTCGCGGAAGCAGTTCATAAATAATTGTGGGGCAAAGGCATAAAAGGCCGCAATCGTAAGCGTGTAGACCAGGCACCAGAACACGCCGCGATAAGCACTGCGGGTGGCCACGTCGGGCCGGTTCATGCCGAGCCGCTGACCGACCAGGACCGCCACGCCCTGGGCGAGGCCAAGCATGGGCACCAGTGCCAGCGAG
>DATGHS010000398.1:0-3335 GCA_035307785.1 Gemmataceae bacterium | reverse complement strand
CTTGCTCGGCAAGGTCGCGCGCAGATCAATGCCATGCTCTTGCTGAAAGCGGTCCGCCACGAAGTTTAGTAGCGCATCATCGAAGTCGTCGCCGCCGAGTTGGGTGTCGCCATGGCTGGCCAGCACTTCCACCACGCCTTCTTGCGATTGCACGATCGATACGTCAAAGGTGCCGCCGCCGAGGTCGTACACCAACACGCGGCGCAGGTCCCGATGCCGGGGATCATAACAGAGCGAAGCCGCCGTCGGTTCGTTGAGAATCCGCACCACCTCGAAACCCGCCAGTTCTCCAGCCTCACGCGTCGCTTGCCGCTGGGTGTCGTTGAAGAATGCGGGCACGGTGACGACGGCCTTTTTCACTTCCGCGCCCAACTCCCGGCTAGCGCGGTCCTTCAACGTCCGCAGAATCATCGCGGAGATTTCTTGCGGCGTGTACTCTTGCTCGCCGAGCTTAACCTTTATGTCCTGGCCCATTTTCCGCTTGATCGATTTGATGGTGCGCTCCGGCGCCATGACCCATTGGTTGCGGGCCGCTTTGCCGACCAGCAACCGGCCGTCTTCCGACAGGCCGACGAACGAGGGCAAAATCGGATCGTTATCCTCCGCAAAGACGTGCGGCTGGCCATCGCGCAGGATGGCAACCTCGCTGTTGGTGGTTCCTAAATCAATTCCGACAATGGCTTCGGCCACGATTCCTTCCTCACTACTTGGCTACCCGAACTTGGGCGAAACGAAAGACTTTTGCCTTCCAGACATAACCGCGTCGCAACTCGTCGATGACTTCTCCCGCCGGACGGCCGGAGGTAGGAATAACTTCCACGGCCTCCATGCGCTCCGGGTCGAAGGCTCCGCCGACAACTTGGATGGGCTCGAGTTCAAACTGCCGCATCGCACGTTCGATACGCTGCAACCCCATTACGAGCCCGGCGAGCGCTGACTGGAAGATGCGCCCAATTTGCTCGGCAGGGTTTACCGCGGGCAGAGACTCAGACTCAGCTGACAGCTGCTGCGATTGCAACTGTGCTGCCAGTTCGCGCTGGTAGTCGGCCAGACGATCGACGCCGAACAGCTTGGCCAGAAGCCCACTGCGCGGCGGCGGCGGGAGCGAGTTTCTTTCATTGCCTTGACCTGCTGTTGCCACACCAGCTGGCTTCGACAGCAGTTCCACGACCGTTTGGGCCGTTCGCGTCAACTCCCGAATTGCAAGCATTTGCGAATCGGCTACGTCGACTAGGGCCTGCAACAACGGCCGCGAAACGGAGTCGAGTTCTTGCTGCTTAGCCGCTTCTTGCCGTTCGCTGTGCTCGTGCTGCGCTTGTTGCAGTGTCTGAAGCAATTCCGAATTCTGCCGCAGCGTTTCCGCGCCTTGTTCCTGCTGGCTGCGCACCGCCTTCGTTTGCAGATTCACTTCCTGGCGCAACGCAGTAAAGTGGCCAACTAGCGTCAGCAGATCGACGTTATCGGCCGGGGCTTGCGGCGGCAGGAACGGCGCCTGGGCAGTGTCCATGAGCCACAAACGGAAGTCGGCCAGCACTTCGGCAATCTCTTCCGCGCTCAGCGCCGACCCAGTACCGTTTGCAGCAGCGTCTCCAAGGGCACGCGCCGCCGTGGGCTCCGACATGCCAACTCCTCAATTAGCGTATCAATGGTTTCCTTGCGGCCGCGCTCGAACAGCCGGTGCCGCACGCGCGTGTTGACGTCTTTGAGCGCTTCGTAGGCCGCCCGCACTGCGGCGAAGCGCTCCGGGTTCTGCTCCGGCGGATAACGGCGCACCAGTTCCAGGTATTTGCGGCGAATGGTTTCGTCGTCGGCTTCGGCCGGCAATTCCAGCACCGAGTAAGGATCACTTACCATGGATCGTCGTCCTCATCCTCGTCGTCGAATTCCTCGTCATCCAATTCATCCATGATCGATTCAAAGAAAGAAGCGAAGGGATTTAAGTCGTGAAACTGCTGCTGCCGCCCCTCGATCAACTTCAGCATTTCGTCGCGCTCCTCGCTGGGCGGCAATTTCTCCGCAAGGCCCTTCGCCTTTTGCAACAGCGGACCCAACTTCCACAGTGGCCAACGGTCGCTGTCGCCGGTCAGATAGGACTCGATCTCGTAAAGGTATGAATACGGGTTCTTCGGAAATTGGCGTTGCCAGACAGAAGTGAACTTTCGCAGTAGTCGAATTGCCTTCAATTCAAGGAGGTACTTACCCAGATGCTGCATCTGCAATTCCGTGTATTCCGATTGAACGGTTTTCCCGATCAGCGCCAGGATCTTCTTTTGATGGGTCTTGTGGCCAAAGTACTCGACATGTTCGCGCTCATAGCGAGCGAATAATGATGCCAACGCAACGGCTTCGGCGGGGCTAGCTGAAGCCTGCTTCAGTTGTTCCTGCAACGGTTTCTCGAAGCGGGTTTTGATCGCCTTGGGCAATTTCCACAGCACGCAATGAGCAAACAGGAAAGCCGAGAGCGCAGGCCGCTCGGCTTCATTGGCTGCGGCTTTTTGAAGCAGTGCCTCGGCCTGTTCGAGATTGCCGGCGCGAAATTCCCCTGCGGCCCACTGGCAGAACACGGCAAATTGTTGCCTAGAGTCCGCCAGCCCCAGCGCTGCCTGAAGTGAGTTTCGCCCTTCCTCGAATTGGCCTTCACGAAATTGCGTGACGCCGCGCTGACGGTAAAGATCGCTCAGCCGCGTTGTAACGGTGCGGTCGAGCGGGTTCACGTGCATGGCCCGTTCCAAGAACGCGGCGGCCGCGTCGAAATGGCCATAGTCGCGCTCCAAGTCGGCCATGGCTTCCAGGGTCGGCAGATGCTCGGGGAAGCGTTTGAGCAACTCGCTGCCTGCTTTCAGCGCCCGATCGAGATTGTTTTCCATTCCCCGCAACATGTCAAACCATTGCCAATGCGGATCCAGCCAATCGGGCGCCAGCTTGGCCGCATTGCGGAAGCAATCGGCCGCCGACGGCCTTAAGCGGGCCGGCTTGTCCGCCTCGCGGAAGAACGAAATCGGGGGCAGGTTTTTGGTTGATGCAACAATCTGATCCTGTTTCTCCGCGTTTAGACCCATGCGGAACCAGACCATGGCTCGAGCACGTGTTGCTTCGCCTTCGCGCCAAGTCGCCTTGTCCCCCGCCAGATCCTCGAGAAACTCCTGCCAGCCAACGTGGGCTCCCGAGTAGTCCGGCATCTGCTCGAGGACCAGGCTCCGCATGCGGTGGAAATTTGGATCGTCGGCAGGACGGCCGAAGAGGCGTTGGTATTTCGCCACGTCCGCCGGTTGGCCACGTTCGATGATTTGCCAATAGAAGACGCTGGCCAGGCGTGGCAGTAACTGCGGCGCTTG
>DATGHS010000397.1:0-30411 GCA_035307785.1 Gemmataceae bacterium | reverse complement strand
TGCATCTATCGCTTCCTGGCCGGCGGCAATGTGGAAGCGGAGTACCACGAAGAAATCTACCGGCTCACGATCATCGATGCCCTCACGCAGATTTATAATCATCGGGCGCTGTTGGAGTTTTTGGAGCGCGAACTGGTGCGCTCGGCCCGCCATAGCCGGCCGCTGGCGATGCTGATGATCGACATCGACCGGTTCAAGCGCGTCAACGACGAGCTGGGCCACCTGGCCGGCGATTTTGCCCTGCGCGAGCTGGCCTCGCTGGTAAGCGCAGCGGTGCGGCGCGAAGATTTGTTTGCGCGCTACGGCGGCGAGGAATTTGCCGTGGTGCTGGTGGAATCCACAGCGAAGGAAGCGCTCGAAGTGGCCGAGCGCATTCGCAGCGCGATTGCCGGCCATGCCTTTCGCTTCGAATCCAATCCCTTTCACATCACGGTCAGCGTCGGTGTTGCGTGGACGACGGGCGATGAGATGCTCGCCACCAAGGACATGATCCGCATCGCCGATGAAAACTTGTACGCGGCCAAGCGCAATGGACGGAACCAGGTGGTGGGCGCTACAGGATCGGCGAGAGCAGGCGACACACATTCTCCGGCAACCGCGATGTGAGCGGCCGCTTGGGGTACGCTTCCGGATCGATGGCTTGCGAGTCCTTCAAATCGCGCAGGAAGCCGGCTTCCAGCTGTGCCACGGCCTCGGGATCGTAAAGGAGGCAATTCACTTCGAAGTTGAGGTGCAAGCTGCGGTTATCGAGATTGGCGGTGCCGATGGAAGCCCACTGGCCATCGACCAGCATTAACTTGGAGTGCATCATTCCTTTGGCATATTGATAGACTTTTACGCCTGCTTCCAACATGTCGGTCCAGTAGTAACGGCCGGCGAGGAACGGGAGCCACTTATCGGGGTGTTGCAGCCCCAGCAGGCGCACATCGACGCCGGTGTGGCCGGCCAGCACCAGGGCATCGAGGATGCCGGCATCAGGAACGAAATAGGGCGAGGCGATCCACAGTCGCTTGCGCGCCCGCAGGATAGCGGCGAAGTAGACTTCGCGAATGCTCTTGAGTTCCTGATCGGGCCCGGATTGAACGACTTGCACCGTGACTGGGCCGGAGCCTTTTTGCCTGGGGAAGTACGTGGAACCCTTTAGCAACTCTCCGGCGGTAAAGTCCCAGTCTTCGGCAAATACACGCTGGAGATCAGATACAGCCGGCCCTTCCACTCGCACATGGGCATCGCGCCAGTAGCCAAAGCGCGGCACCTTGCCGAGGTACTCGTCGCCAATATTCAAGCCGCCCGTGAAGCCGACGCGGCCATCCACCACCAGAATTTTGCGATGGTTGCGCAGGTTCACCTGCGTGCGGCGGCGGAAGAGACTAACCGGCAGAAACGCTTCGCACTTGGCGCCGGCTCCACGCAGTGGGTTCAGGAAACTGTTGGTTAATCGGTAGGACCCCATAGCATCGTAAACCAGCCGGACCTCCACGCCTTGGCGGGCCTTCTCACACAAAGCGTCGCGGAAGGTCCGGCCAATCTCGTCGGGCTGAAAGATGAAGTATTCGAGATGAACGTGGTGCTGGGCCGTACGAATAGCTTCCAGCTTGGCCGGGAACGCGGCCGCTCCTTCGCTGTAGAAGTCAATCTTGTTGCCGTTGGTGGGCGAGAACGCGTCGAGTTGCCGGGCGAGGCGCGCCATGGCGGTCCAACCAAGCGGCAAGCGGTTCGAGATGGAAGGGCCCGCACTTTTCTTGCGGATGCGATGGCGGCGAAAAGCGCGCCGGTGCTGGCGCTTGCGTTTCAGCGGCCGATAAACGCGCTGGTAGCCCAGCACATAAAAGAGGAACGGGCCCAAAAACGGCAACAGAAGAACCGTCGAGCACCAGGCTAGCGCCGACATAGGTTCCCGTTTGATGGCCAGAATCCAACCGATGGTCACCACGCTGAGAATGGCGTGGGTGACAAAGAGAACGGAAGAGATCATCGGCCAATTTCGGTAGATAGTTTGCCAAAAGAACATCGAACCAATCTCCCTGCTGGCCAAACGACTGCGAGGTCGCATAATGGCGGCTACAGATTGGGCATCGCTAGCTTATGGGCTGCGGTTGCATCCAGCAGTCCTACCCATTGGTGATTATTGCATGGGAGACAGTATTTGAAAGCATTAGTGTTCGATCGGCCTGGAAATCCGGGCGAGGTCTTGCAATCGCGCGATATGCCGCTGCCGGAACCCGGTTTTCGGCAAGTTCGCGTACGCATGCTGGCCAGCCCGATCAACCCGTCTGATCTGCTCACGATCCAGGGCGGCTACGCGGCCGCCCCCCAATATCCAGCGATCCCCGGTTACGAGGGAGTCGGAGTCGTGGAGGCCGCCGGTGGTGGTCTTTTGCCACGGTTACGAAAAGGCAAGCGGGTCGCGTTAATCAGCCAGCAGGGTGGCACTTGGGCGGAAAATGTAATCGTCTCAGCCAAACACGTCGTTCCCGTTCCGGATTCGATTCCAGCCGAGCAGGCGGCAACGTTCTTCATTAATCCGATGACGGCACTGGCCATGACGCGACGGGTGCTGAAGGTTCCGCCTGAGGCGTGGCTCCTGCAGACCGCCGCGGGCAGCGCGTTGGGACAAATGGTCATCCGCTTAGGAAAGTTGCACGGCTTCCGGACCATCAACGTCGTACGTCGGCCGGAGCAAGTGGAACAGTTGAAGCGCGTCGGAGCCGACGAAGTGATCTGCGAAACGACGGAATCGGTCGAAGAGCGTGTGCACGCGATCACGCAGAACAACGGCGTTCCCTTCTTACTTGACCCGGTCGGCGGAAAAACCGGCAGCGCCGCCGTTCGCTGCTTGGCTGCCGGTGGTAAGGCTCTCCTTTACGGCGTGCTGTCCGGCGAGCCCATCGAAGTCGATCCGCGCTTTATGATCACCGGCAGCAAACGCGTGGAAGGATTCTGGTTGGCCGATTGGTTACGAGGCCAAGGGATTTTGAGCATGGTAAGTATGGCTAGGCAAGTGCGCAAGCTGATGCAAACCGGCGTGATCAAGTCGGATTTTGCCGGCATTTACCCGCTAGACGAGTATCAGAAGGCGATTCAACATGTGCGATCGTCGGCCCGCGGCGGGAAAGTGCTGTTCAAGATAAGCGGCTAAAAAAAAGCCCAGGGACTGTTGTCCCTGGGCCCGGTTTGAAGCAGCAATTACTGCTTATCGGTCTTCTTCGGCGGCAATTTCGCCATCATGCGAACCTGCTCGCGCAGGTAATCGAGCGCGGCGTCGAGCTGCTTATCCTTGATTTCTGGCTTCGTTTCCTTTTCCTTGTTCTTCGGTGCATCGCGATTGGGAATTACTTCCTGATCGCGAAGGTGCTCGAACAACTGGTCGCGTTCGCCCCGGCTGACGGGGACCACGAAACCTTCATCCGGCCGCACACCCCAGTCTTCGTCTTCCTTGCCGCTCGTGCTCGACTTGTTCAGATTCTTCCCGTTGGGCCGCCAGAACGTGGCCGTGGTGAGCTTGATCAGCGCGCCGGTCGGCGGGAAGTCCATCATGTTCTGTACGCTGCCCTTTCCGAAACTGCGCTCGCCGAGGATCACAGCTCGGTGATGGTCCTGCAAGCAGGCCGCAAGAATCTCGCTGCCGCTGGCACTGAGCCCGTTGACCATGCACACCATCGGGAAATCCAGGTAACTGCCTTGGTGCTTGCCGCTATATGACACTTCATCATCGACCCCGGCCCGCGGCTTGATCGTTACAATCAAGCCGTCATCGATGAACAAGTCGGAAATCTGCACAGCGCTGGTGAGCAAGCCGCCCGGATTGAAGCGCAGGTCGAGAATCAAACCTTTAATACCGTCCTTCTGTAACTGCTTCACCACATCCTGCATATCTTCGAACGAACGCGGCGCAAATTGCGTCAAGCGGAGATAAGCGATCTTCGACTTCGGATCAATCATGAAATTCCAGGAGTCATCGGGCTTGCGGCTTACCCCCAGCACCGTCTCGACATCGACCGTGCCGCGGGTAATATCGAATTCGATCGGTTTATCGGAGCCCTCACGTTCGACCTTGAGCCGCACTTTGGTTTTGGCCTTGCCGAGAATCTTCTTTACGGCCTCGTCGGTCTTCATGCCCTTGGTGCTGAGTACTTCCGGTGGATCGAGCTTATTGCCGTCCTGATCAACCTCGCGAATGATTTCGGTAATCAAATCGCCGGCCTTGATACCGGCCTTGTACGCGGGGCTGCCCTTGATTGGCGTGATGACGAGCAAGCCGTCGCGGACCATGTCGCGACGAATCTGGATACCCACGCCGGTGAAACGGCCCTGCAACTGGGCCGCCATCTGCTTCACCTGTTCCTTGTCGAAGTACGATGTGTACGGATCGAGATTGAGCATCATCATCTGGACGGATAGGTCGATGTCTTTTTTGCCGTCCAGGTCTTCGCGCTTGCCCAAATGTTCTCGGGCTTCGACCAGCAGGTCACTAAGTTTGGCTCGGTTGAGCGATTTCACGTCGTCAAGCTTCTTGGTGATCTCATTCGGCAGTTTCTCTTCCAACCGGCGGTAAAGCCCCTTGATCGACCAGCCGATCATTTCGCCAAGGTTGAGTTCCTTGATGTAGGTGGCACGCACTTGCTCGCAGGCACGCAACACGATATCGGCATAATAGTCGGCGTCATCGCGATCCAGTTTCATGCCGGCCAGAATCTTAGAACGATTCTCGAGGAACGTCTTGGGATCGAGTTGGGCATCAGCCAGCCGCTGATAATCTTTGCGGAGATCCTGCTGGGCTTTGAGCTTCGGCATGCGCCGGAGCATATGCACGCCCTCTTCCTTCACGTCCTTTGGCAAATCGAGCTGTTTAAGCTTCTCGACGCGCGCTTCCACTCTCGGAGTCACAGCGGGGTTCTTGGTCAAAACGAAATGGCTGGCGCGGGTGCCCCAGATAAGCGGTGTCTGTTCCTTCTCCTCGTGCGTCTTGCCGAGTTGCCGGGCCTCGTCCGGCACTGCCTTCTCCAGGTACGTTTGCAGTTCGTCCACCGTCACCAAGCCGTCCGGCTCATAGCCGTCTTTGTCGGCAGCGCCTTTCAGACCGTCGACAACTGCCTTGGCGAAAATGCTGTGTTTATCGGTGTCCACGAGTTGCGCCACGCTGCTGCTGGCCTGAAAGATCACACGGCCAGGCGGAAGCTGATGCTCGTCTTTGTCTTCGTTGCCGACGAAGACGCGCACCATGTCGAGAATGTTCGGTTCGACGACTGATCCCTTGTCCGGCGTGAAGCTCTTGTAATTAATGTCCACAAACGCCACCACGCGCTCGCTTTTGAGCTTTTCTAACTCATGCTCGATATCGGAAGAGCTCAGCGCATTCTTGGCCCGGTCCTTGAACGTGGAGCCTGAGCAGAAGAAAACGGTGCGGTCGCCGCTGGCCGCGCCTTGGCCGAACAGGCCGACGATCAGCATATCGTCTTTCCCTGCTTTCTCCGCGACCGCGTGGAATGCTTTGAGAACATTCTCTTTCGTGGCCGGCTCGCTATGGCGCGTCTTGTCTTCCGTGCCGACGAACAAGTGAATGTTGGCCGGCTCGACGCCCATGAAGTCCTTGCTGGCAAAAAGGTCATACATGGCCTTGGCGTCGTTTTCGGAGACCGGCCGAGCTTTGATGGCAGAATCTTCGAAGTTGCTGACGCCAGCGAGGATCACATATGTGTTGGACTTGGTTTTTTCTTGGGCGAAAGTGGGGAAGGGAAACGCTGCCCATAGCAAAACGAGCAACAGGGGGAGCCGAGATAATCGTTTCATGTTGTTTGCTATCCTTTCCTCTGGCCGGTTCACGGCATGGCACGCGCCAGGCGGAATTCGGCCATTATTTCCTGACGTTTCCTGCGCCAAATGGAGCGGAATCGCAATACATCCGTTATTTTGACGCTTTGGTAAATCCCGTCAATCCGAAGTCTGTAACGGGCGAAGCCCAGGGACTTCCGTCCCTGGGCTTTCGACAAATGCTGTCCTTTCTTGTTAGAGACGCGCGAGGCGTCTCAGAATTTCAATTCCCCGATCAATTGTGGAATCCGGCACGGCATAACTGAGTCGGAAATGCGTATCGCGGGTGCTAAAGGTTTTGCCAGGAATCGTCAGCAAATTGTTGCAAATCGCCTTTTCGACGAACTCCGTGCCTGTGCCGGAGGGAACTCGGGGAAAGACATAGAATGCCCCGGCAGGCGTGACAAAGTCATAATGTCCCTTGAGGCCCGCACAAATGCGGTCGCGCTTTTGCCGGTAATCGGTCACGACGGAGGACACGTCGAAATCCAGTGCCGTTATGCAAGCATGCTGCGCGATGCTGGGGGCACACACGAACGTGAACTGTTGGAGCTTGATCATCTCGTCAATCAGCCGCTTCGGGCCATGGGCGAAGCCCATGCGCCAGCCGGTCATGCCATAACTCTTGCCGAAGCCATCGACCACTAGAACGTCCGGGTGAAACTCGGCCGGACTATGAAACGGCTGATCGTAGCAAAAGGAATGATAGATTTCGTCGCTGATTAGTAACAGGTCATGCCTCGCGGCGAGTTCCGCAAGGCCGCGAAGGGTTTCGGGCTTCAATACGACACCGGTCGGATTGCCGGGGCTGTTGACGAGAATGGCTTTCGTCTTCGGCGTAATAGCTTGTTTCGCCCGATTCAGGTCGATTTCAAAGTCGGGTAAGGTCTCGACTGGCACCATCCGGCCGCCGGCGAGCGTGACCATGTGAGGATAAGAGACGAAATAAGGATCGAAGACAATCACCTCGTCGCCTGGGTTCACGGACGTGAGGAGTGCCAACGTCAATGCACCCGATGTGCCGCTTGTTACCATGACGGCGCGATCTGCGTGGCCATACTTTTCCTGCACGTCGGCTGCGAGTCGATCGCGCAGTTGCGGGATCCCTTGCGTGACGGTGTAGCCGTTGGCCCCGCGGTCGATAGCTGCCTTGGCTGCTGCTTTGATGGGTTCGGGAACATCAAAATGCGGCTGGCCGATGCTGAAATCCACCGGATCCTTTAAGGAGCGCGCCAGTTCGAAAACTTTGCGAATGCCGGACAGCTCAATCGAATGCATCCGGTCGGCGATCCAAGGCTTGCTCATACTCACCTCAAACAACTCAACCACCAGAAAGCCCAGGGACGCCAGTCCCTGGGCCTCCCATTCTTACAGTGCAATTTCTTCCTGTTCCGGCGGGCCAAGCGCTTCGGCGATGCGATCCAAAGCGCCTTGAATTTCGCTCATCCGCTCGGGCCGGTTCTCCGGCGTGAACGACAAGCATTGGTGAATCAGATCGCACAGCTCCTTCGGTGCCTGCGGGTTCAACTCCGCGACTGGCTTCAGGAGCTGCGCATAGCTCTTGGCGTTAAGCCGCGGCGTCCCAGGAGCCGGGAGCAGTGATGGCGGCAGCTTCCACGTCACGAGCCGATACATCGTGGCGCCGAAATTGAAGATGTCGGTCTTTTCATTTACCATGCCAAGAGATGTCGTTTCGGGGGCCATATATTCTGGCGTGCCCTGCACGCGGCCTTTGCTTTCGCCGCGAATCCAGGCCAGACCGTAGTCGATCACCTTCGCCTGCCCGTTCCGCGTCACCATGATATTATTTGGCTTCAGGTCGGCGTGGAAAACCCCTCGGCGGTGCATGTGCACCAGTGCTGACGCCACTTGTACAAATATCGGCACCAATTGTTGCAGCGACACGGTCTTCACGTTGTTCAGCGTCTTGCCGTTGACGAATTCGATCAGTAAAAGCACCTTGCGAATGCGAAACAACCAGTCCTTCTGCGCTTCCAGGCAATAAATCTTGATCAGGTTTGGATGCTCCAGCATCTGCGAGACGCGAAACTCATGCTCAGCCTGCTCCTGAAACTTGCGATCTTCGGGCGTCTCAATGGGCACGAGCTTGAGCGCATAGGCCCGGCCATCCTCCTTGCGGCGAATGTGTAAAATGGTGCTGTGGGCCCCCTTGCCCAGTTCAGCCACGATGGAATATGCACCGATTCGCGTGATCGCCATGAAGAGAATACCTGCAATTGCAAACACCCACCGTCGCATCTTAGGGAAACGCACTGTCGATGGACAAAGGGAATTGAAGGCATGAACCAGTCAGCGGAGAACGGCTTCGAAGAGTTGACGCGGGCGTACGGCAGCGAAATCTTCGCCCGCCTCAATCGCACCGGTCCGATTCCGTTCACGCCGGCCTGGTTCGACGATCAGATGATGGCCTTAAGCATGTCCGATGAAGCCATCAAGGTGCAACTCTTTCGCTTTATCGATGCCTTGCCGCTGCTGAAAACACCGGAATCGATTGCCCGACATCTTCAGGAGTATTTCGCGGAAGTGGACAACCGGCTGCCGGCGGTCCTTCGCTTCCTGCTACACCGGCTGCCCGCGCACGGCGTGCCGGGCAGATTATTGGCTTGGCTGGCGCGGATGAACGCGGAGCGGCTGGCTCACAAATTCATGGCTGGCTCGAACTTGCCGGAAGCGCTGCAGGCCATCGCCCGGCTGCGGCAACATCACTTCGCCTTCACCATTGACTTGCTCGGTGAAGCGACGATTACCGAAACTGAGGCCGACGAGTATGCACAGCAGTACCTCGACCTGATCGCCGGATTGACTCGGGAGGTCAATGCCTGGCCGGAAGACCCGGCGATTGACTGCGATCAGAATGGGCCAATTCCACGAGTCAACGTCTCGATCAAGCTCTCTTCTCTGTACAGCCAGTTCGACCCCATTGATCCGGCCGGAACGAGCCGTGCCGTCTGCATGAGATTGCGGCCAATATTGAAACTCGCCCGATCCAAAGGCGCTTTCGTTAATTTCGACATGGAGCAATTCGCCTTCAAGGACGAGACGCTACGGATATTTCGCGAGATCTTGCTGGAACCGGAATTCCGCGACTGGGCGGATGTCGGCATTGCGATGCAGGCGTACTTGCATGATACGGAGCGCGATCTACAGCAACTGCTCGAATGGGTTCGGCAGCGCGACACCAGCGTTTGGGTACGGCTGGTGAAGGGCGCCTATTGGGATTTTGAAACCGTTATCGCCGCCCAAAATCACTGGCCGGCACCAGTCTTCATTGAAAAATGGGAGACAGATGCACATTACGAGACTCTCACGCGCTTCCTGCTGGAGAATCACGAGGATCTGCGGCCAGCTTTCGGCTCGCACAATATACGCAGCATTGCATTTGCCATGGCGATGGCGCATGAAATGGACTTGCCGAAGAGCAGCTTCGAGTTTCAGATGCTCTACGGCATGGCCGATCCGGTGAAGGATGCGCTGGTGGGTATGGGCCAGCGCCTGCGGATCTATGCGCCTTTTGGCCAGCTTCTGCCCGGCATGGCGTACCTCGTGCGGCGCTTGCTCGAAAACACGTCGAACGAATCCTTCCTGCGGGCCAGCTTTCAGGAATACAAACCTGAGGTGCAATTGCTCATGAATCCTCGGTCTCATGCGTCTCATTCGCCGGCCGCCGAAGGCGAAGACAAACATCGCGGCTTCCATAATGAGCCCGTATCCGATTTCAGCCGCGAAGAAAACCGCCGCGCGATGCAAGATGCGCTGCGCGGGGTAGCCTCGCAGTTTGGGCGGCATCATTTATTGGTGATCAATGGCGAAGAAAAGCCAGGTGGTGGCCGAATGGAGTCGCACAATCCCTCGCATTGGGACCAGATTGTCGGCACATTTGCACTGGCAAAGAAGGAAGATGCCGAAGCGGCGGTCGCGGCCGCGAATGCCGCATTTCCCGCCTGGCGCGACACGCCGGCCGCGGAGCGATCCCGGTACCTGTTCGACGCCGCCAAGGTGATGCGCCGCCGCCGGTTTGAGCTTTCTGCCTGGGAAGTTTACGAATGCGGTAAACCGTGGCGCGAGGCCGACGCCGACGTGGCCGAAGCGATTGACTTCTGCGAATATTACGCGCGTGAAATGATCCGTTTGGCGAGCCCTATCCGTCACGACGTTCCGGGTGAAGACAACGAATACTTCAACGAACCGCGCGGCGTGACCGTAGTGATTTCGCCCTGGAACTTTCCGCTCGCCATCCTGTGCGGTATGACGACGGCCGCCCTGGTGACGGGCAACCCGGTTATTATGAAGCCCGCAGAGCAATCATCAGTCGTGGCCGTTAAGCTGATGGAGATTTTTCAATCAGTCGGCTTGCCAAAAGGCGTGCTGCATTTTCTCCCTGGCATCGGCGAAGAAGTAGGCCCGACGCTGGTGAATCATCGCGATGTGGCCGTGATCGCTTTCACCGGTTCGCGCGGCGTGGGCCTGGCGATCAATTACGAAGCGTCAGCGACTCCGGCCGGGCAGGAACATGTCAAGCGCGTGATTGCCGAAATGGGTGGCAAGAATGCGATTATCGTCGATGCCGACGCCGATCTCGACGAAGCGGTAAAGGGTGTGGTCGAGAGCGCCTTCTTTTATGCCGGGCAAAAATGCTCGGCTTGCTCGCGGGCCGTCGTGCTGGAGCCGATCTACGACGCCTTCCTGCCGCGCCTGATCGAGGCGACCCGAAGCTTGAAGATGGCCCCGGCTGACGATCCGGGCTGTTTCGTCGGCCCCGTTATCGACATGGAGGCTCGTGACCGCATTCTGGGGATGATCGAGAAAGGGAAAAACGAGGCCAAGCTGGCTTTTGCTGCCGATGCCGGTGCCCTGACCCAGCAAGGCAGCTTCGTGCCGCCGCACGTCTTTGCCGATGTCTCGCCGCAAGCGACTATAGCCCGCGAAGAAATATTCGGTCCAGTGTTGAGCGTCATTCGCGCACGCGACTTGAACGAAGCACTCGACATTGCCAACGCCACCTCGTACGCGCTCACCGGCGGCCTGTTTTCGCGCAGCCCCGAAAGCATTCGCCGGGTTCGCCGGGAATTTCGCGTCGGCAATCTCTATATTAATCGTAAGATCACGGGGGCACTGGTAGAGCGCCAACCGTTCGGTGGGTTCAAGCTGTCGGGCATTGGTTCCAAGGCCGGCGGGCCGGATTATTTGTTGCAATTCTTGTTGCCACGCTCGATCACCGAGAATACCATGCGGCATGGGTTCACACCGGTGCTGAACGACGCTTCTGCAAACCATCGCTAGCTGATTCCAATTGGGGATTGAAATGTTCACTCGCTTGTTGAGCGCCTTGATACTGCCCTTCGTGTTTAGTGCATCATGCCTTGCACAATACGCCACAGAATTCCGTGGTCATTCGGACAAAGTGCACAGTGTGGCCGTCAGCCCGGACGGCAAAACGCTGGCGACTGCCGGCTTCGACGGCACGGTCAAGCTTTGGGATATCGCCTCCGGTAAAAACACGTTGACGCTCGGCGGCCCGATTGGGCACACGGGGCCCGTTTACTGCGTGGCCTTCCATCCGCAGGGCAAAATGCTCGCTTCCTCTAGCCTCGACAAAACGATCAAGATCTGGAGCCTGCCCGATGGAAAGCTGCTGCAAGATATCAAACAGGGCCTTACAGATATCATCGATCAAATCGCCTTTAGTCCGGATGGCAAACAACTGGCCTCCGGCAGTGCCGACAAAACCGTTCGTCTCTGGAACCCAGCCGACGGCAAAGAGATCAAAAACCTCGGCGCCCATGCTGGCTCCGTGTATGCGATTGCGTATGGCTTCGACGGTAAGTTCCTGGCTTCCGGCGGTGCCGACAACACCGTCAAAATCTGGGACGTGGCCGGAATGAAGGAAGTGAAATCGATTAAGGCACAGGAAATGGCTGTCACCGGTTTGGTCTTCACGCCGGATGGGAAGAGTGTGCTATCGGTGGGGCTGGACAAGTTCCTGCGCGTGCTCGATGTCAACAGCGGCAAAGAGACAAAGAAGATCGGCCCCACCGAAGATGATCTTTACGGCATCGCCTGGTCCCGTGACGGCAAGACTTTGGCGACGATTGGTTACGCGGGCTGGATCCACACGTGGGATTTGAATTCCGGTAAATCGACCTTTCAATTCAAGTTGAAGTCGCCGGCGTATTGCATTGCATTCTTGGCTGATGGGAAGGCGGTAGTAACCGGACTCGATAATCAACTGGCGGTGATCACGCCGCTTACAGCAGCGAAATGAGCGTTACTTTTCGGTGCCGATCTTTTGCACGATTTCCGCGCTCTTCATGCGATAGTAAGGGCTCTCCCAGCGAGCGCGGGGGTTGTCTTCCGCATCCGGGACCATTTCGCCTTCGATCCGGAGTACGTCGCCATCGCGGAATTGTGAAAGTCGTGGGTCGTCCACGAGCCGCATTTTGCCTCCGTGCGGGTCTTCCACCGAACTGTCGGCATAGCGCAGACAGTAGTACCCTTTGAAGCTTTTCTCCAGCACGCCCTGGAGCCAGTGGTATTCTGGGTCATGAGCATACGGGCCATGAACGTCAACATTCTTTGCCGGCATTTGATGCGATAACACCGGCGGCGGTGGCGGCATTTGAGGCACCGGCGGCTTGGCCGCGAGTGGCGGTTCAACCTTTGCCGGCAACTTGGCCACCACCGGCTGCGAGGCGACCTCGGCTGTCGGCAAATTTGCGGCCAGCAGTTGCGGGGCCGGCGCGGCCACGAGCGGTGGGGCCGGTAGTGCGTTGGTCAACGGTTTGATGCCTGTGGGCTCAAGCGGAGCGATTGCTTGTGCGTTCACCACATTGCCCGTCAACGGACGAATCTCATTGTTGGCGGTAAGCGGTTTCATTTCCGTGGCCGAGACCGGTTGAACCTCGCGCTCGGGCTCCGGGCCAGGCGTCGGGTCCATCGGCGGCAGCGGCTGGCTCTTTTGCGCGAGCACCGGCATCGCGGGTTTGACCGGTTCACGGCGGGAGGTGCGCTCGGCAAGCACGGAGGCGGAATCGCTAAGCGTTGGCTTGTAATACAGGAGCGTTGGATCGTTGGCGTACGGAGAATTGCCGGACCGGCAGCCCGCGAGCGCCAGACCGCCGAGCATACAGATTGTGACCCAGTGATTGCGCATCCCATCTCCTCCGGACACAGCCCCACCTACATTTATCGGCGAATCGATTTTAACGATTCAGCTTTTTTTTCTCTCCTTGCCGGATCCTAACAGGACAAGTTAGCGAACCGGCGCACAAAAGATAAAGTCCTCGCGCAAAAGCTCGAGCGTTTCGCAAGCATGATGGGCGATATCGCGGTCTTCGGCGTCGGCCAAATGATCCAGATCGGGCCAAAGCAAAACGATGCCTTCCCGCCCAATCAAATCGAGGATGTGATGAACACGGTCGCTGCTTTCGGCTGCGAGCTGTTGGCGAAACCACTGTAGCGCTTGCCGTTCACCCAAGCGAGCCAGGGCCGCCTGGGCCGCGCGTTGAACCGCCGATGAATGGGCAAAGCGGCCTTGGTGCAAGCAACGCAGCACCGCACTGCGGTCGAGCGGTTCCAACCAGCCAAGGCTGCTCAGGGCCGCCGTACGGATACTCGGATCATGGCTGGAGCCTGCTTCCACCAGTAGCTTTTCTGCCTCCGCGCAAGGATGATGACGCAGTGTTCGCAGCACCGCCAAATAAATCTCCTTGCCCACATGATTGAACTTTCCCCAACCTCGCCAGCTATTCCAGTTTTTTGCGAATCCGCGTTGTTTGAGCCAGCGGCAAAGCCACGCACCTATGCGCTCTTTCCTTGCGTAGGCCAACGATTCAATGGCCAGATCAGGACAGCCCAACCGATCCGCTTCGAGCAGGGGTAGCACGACTGCGGCCGTGTCACAACGCAAATCAACGGCGGCGCGGAGCAACTCGATCTGCTCGTCTGCGGACCGATCGCTCAATCGCTGCACAAGTGCAACGCGCGCTTCGTCGAGCCAGTCGGCAATCGGCTCCGCCAGCACATCGAGCTGCCGAATTTGTTCCTGCAATCGTTCGCATAGCAATTCGTCCTCGCCAGCTAGACGTTCGAGATACCCGGCCCGTTGCAAAACGCGCAGCGCTTCGCGAAAACACCGAACGGCAACGGGATCGACCTCTTCCCAACGTTGCTCCCAAAGCGCGGACACGGCTTCACCCAACCGGCCATGGACGACAACGTGAGGCTGCACACCGGAGCGCAATCCCACGAGCGACAGATGCAGCAGGCGGGCGGCCAGTCTACGTTTGGCCGCATCGCCCTCGTGCAGAAAGTCAATGAAGCCCGAAAAACACACGGCTTCGGCCGCCAGGAACTGATCCAGCGGAGCAGGGGCTCTGGCAACGCAAGCGGACAACATTGGCAGGCAATCGTTACGCTCCAGTTGCCGCAAAGCGCGCGTCGCATCGAGCCAGTACCACGCCTGCTCCTGGGGATCGGTGGTGATCGAATGCTGTAATTGTTTTTCTAATATGCTGGCCGCGTCAAACGTCCTGATTTGTCCCAGGGCCTGCACCCAAACCGCAAAGCCCGTTCCGGCTTTCATTGCTGCCAGGACGTTTGCCGGTCGATTATCTTTCAATTCCTTTTCGATTGCGACTCGGGCCGATTCGACTTCGGACTCGCTGAGTTGGCCGCCCTGAAAAAGATAGAGGTGCTGTTCGTGAACCGCACCGGAACGATCACCCGTTGTCTGACGGGTTGGTTTTCGGCGGCCAATTCGGCAGCCAAAGCCCGCCAGGGCAAGGATCAGGATCGTTGGAAGCAAGTAATCCATAACTAAACTTCCTCGACCCTGACGCGCCAGGAGCTATCCATCGCGGATCTGCCCCTTGCCGATCACCACGTATTTATACGTCGTCAATTCCTGCAACCCGCAGGGCCCGCGCGCGTGAAACTTGTCAGTGCTGATGCCAATTTCCGCCCCCAGGCCAAATTCGAAGCCGTCGTGAAAACGGGTGCTGGCATTCACCATCACGGCCGCGGAATCGACCGCTTCGGTGAAGCGCTGCGCCGCGTTAATATCGTTGGTGACAATCGCGTCGGTATGTTGCGAGCCGTGGCGGTTAATGTGTACGATTGCCTCCTCGAGGCCGTTTACCACTTTTGCCGAAAGAATCAATTCGAGATATTCGGCATCATAATCTTCGACGCTTGCCGGCGTGGCCCAGGGGACGAATTGCCGGGTTTGCGCACAGCCCCGAATCTCTACATCCTTTTCACGCAGCGCCTGGCCGATGCGGGGCAGAAAGGCTGGCGCGATCTCGGCATCGACGAGCAAGCTTTCCATTGCGTTGCAGACGCCGGGCCGCTGGCACTTCGCGTTGATGATGATTCGCTCGGCCATGTCGAGATCGGCGGCCCGATGTACGTACACATGGCAATTGCCGCGGTAATGCTTGAGCACTGGCATGGTCGCCTCTTCGGCCACGCGGCGAATCAGGCTCTCACCGCCGCGCGGGATTACCAGGTCGATGAACTCCTTCAACTTCAGCAACTCGCCCACCATTTCGCGGTTGGTGGAAGTTACCAGTTGCACCGAATCCACCGGAAGCCTGCATTCCTTCAGGGCCGACTGCAAGACATCGACCAGCGCGGTGTTGGAGTGAAGTGCTTCCTTGCCGCCGCGCAGGATCAGCGCATTGCCGCTCTTCGCGGCCAGGCCGCCCGCATCCACCGTGACATTGGGCCGCGATTCGTACAGGAAGAACAACACCCCTAGCGGCACGCCCAGCTTGCGAATCTTTAACCCATTAGGGCGAACACTCCCTTCCAACACGCGGCCCACCGGGTCGGGCAGGGCGGCCACCTGACGCAGCCCCAGCGCGGCGGCTTCAAGGCGTGGGGGTGTCAACTTCAGTCGGTCGATCTGCGCTGCATTCAGCCCATATTCACCGGCGCGAGCCAAGTCTTGCTGATTGGCCTTCAAAATCGCCGCCGACTTTGCCAGCAGCGACTCCGCCGCAGAAAGAAGCCAGCGATTCTTCACTTCCCCTGAAACTGTGGCCAGGCTACGCGAAGCATCGCGCGCCCGCCGGCCGAGCTCGCGGCAGTAGGCGGAGAGATCGGCAATCGAAGTTCTTTCAGACATGGCAATCGGGTCCAATAAGCCAGGCGTTTCACGATTTCCCACATTGTATCTTGTAACGTGCTGAGGCTGACTTGCGTAAGGTCAATTGTCAAGCCGGCAAGTGCCGTCATAAACACGTCGGCGCCCAGACCTAGCGCTGGTGCCAGCCGCCCTTACATAGCCACGCGAAAAACCAGCGACCTGGTTCCCGCGCTCCGCGTGGGAACCAGTAGAAAAAGTTGCGAATTGCTTGGGCCATGCTTTGGCTCGCGCCGAACAAGAACGAGTCGGGCCGTCGGCGCCTACCTCTAATCGAACAGCGGCGTGGCTTGCTGGCCGAAGTCGGCCATGGCTTGACCGAAGGCGCTGCCTGCGTTGGCCAGGTTCGTGGCCACATCTTTCGGGAACTGACCTTGCTGAATCATCCGCACGACATTGGCCACGGCCTGCTGCACGGCCTGCGACTCTTTGATCATGTCCTGAGAGTGCTGTTTGACCCTTTGCTTCTCTGCGCTTGAAGCACTGCCGAGGGCGGCGAGGTCTTGCTTGAGCCGCTGCAAATTCGAGGTTTCGTTTTGGAGCACGGTGGTAGCTTTTGTCGCCGAATTCGCATCGTTGACCTGGTTAAGACTGGCGGTTGCTTTCTGTATGCTTTCAATGGCAGCCTTGACGATTGAAGCGTGTGTCTTTGCTGCGGTGTCGCCGCTAACGCCGCCTACGTTCGCCCTCTTGCAACCGCCCGACAAAAGTAACAGCAGTGTGAGAGCGCCACATACCGTTTCGATCCAACGCATCGTTCGACCTCCGAAGCGAGCTTGCCAAAGGAAGGCGGTAGATTTTTGCAAATTCTACGCTCGAAACGGGCTCCTGACACTCCAGTCTGCTTACGTGCCCGGATGTGACGCCAGAATTCGATCATTTTCGCCGCAGGCGGTCGTCGGTGCCGCTATCCGTGCGGATCGCGATTTCTGAGTCGCTGAAACTGATGACTTGCCAATCCGAAATCTTCGTCGCGCCGTCTTCTTTGTAAATCTCGATCTTCCGATCATCGATGACCTTGTATTTCAACTTCGTGCCCCCTGTGGCTGAGTGAATAAGGCCGGAACCGTCGGCAAAGAACTCGATGACGCGCCCTTGCTGGTTCTCCCATTTGCCCGCGAGATTCAGTTTCCGTGCTTCGTGCTTTTTACATCCGGGCGCCAGAACCAGCAATAACAGCAGGAGGGAACACGACCAGCAGATTGACCTGGACATGCTGTCTCCAACATTGGACGAAACGGTTCCCGGCATTTCGGATTCCTGCGCTTTTGCTACGGTTCGCCGGTTTTTTCGCGCGAGTTACGCACTACGAGACGAACACATCTATATGCGGGCTCCCTTCGGGAGGCATGACGATAATGTCCTTGTTCGGAAAGTTCTTATCCCATTCTGGCACCAAGGACCCGATATGGACGTGGGAACACCTTTCGAAAAAACCGTCTTCCATTTTTTGTGCCATTTGTTCCAAAAAGGCGGCTATTTGGCGCAGAACTTCCGGCGGCGCCGAGAATGTGACTTCTTTCATTTCAAATCCGGAATTCTCAAGTTCTTTTAACTTGTATCCGTAGATCATGCTGAACCCCGTTACTAATACATCACGTGGCCGCGACACTTTTCTCCGCCAATTGTAGGATGATAATGCCAACGTTGACTAGGTCCAAGATGCAGCTCGGGCCCAACCGGCCGTCCATCACCGGCCAACTCGGCGATTCGCTTTGCGATCCCTCGACTGTCCGCTATAACATCGCCGCCAGATCTTACTACCCGGACTGATTGCTCAAGAGTCAACCTTTCACCAGGTATCCATCTTTTGTTTTCTATTATTTCTACTGCCGTAGCCACATGCGCGTTCTCATTATGCACCAGCACTTCGCTACAGCCGACGGCGTACGAGTGCAGGCTCTCGACCGTGAAATTGTACACCGGCACGTCTTCGCCGTGAATCGTCAGTCCATCGACGACCGCCGTCTCGCTGCCGTGCAGCTTCAACTCGTCGCCGACGCGCAGGTCCTTCGCATACACCCAGCGGCCGGGGACCTTGCTCTCGAACTCGTACGTCGGGCAGTGCTCCATCTGGGGCCGGCTGTCCAGGCCCTCGCTCCGCAGCACCCAGAACGGATGCCCGTCGGTCGCCTGAATGACTTCCTCGCCCACCTGCACATCGACGATGTCGCCTTGGTGCCGCAACTCGTACGTTTCCAGCACCGAGCATAACCGCCATTCGCTGCGGACGAAATCGAAGGCCCAAACCCGGTCGCCGCTCTCGATATGCTCGATCGGCTTGCGGCCATCCGCGGTCGAAACTAGCGTTCCCGCCGGGAAGCACGCCCGCCGGGCATGCATCTCCACCGTCATCATGTGGCCAACGGCGTGCCCAATGGCGACCTGCAACGGCCCTTCGGCCAGCGCCCGCAGAGCAGAGGCAGTTGAAAGCCAGGGGCGCATCAGCGCAAAACTGGTATTGCCGACAAACAACGAGGATGAGGATTACGGAAGGAGTTCTGGAAGGCGCTCTATCCACTGTCCGAACGATGAGGCGTACTTCGCAAACGTGGCGCTCTCCGCGAAAAAGTAATATATCGGCGAGTTGGGGCATTCTTTCTTACACAGGCAAAAATAGTCGCCGTTCCCAACCCCATAAAACGGGACCATATCAGGATCCCAGTGTTGGCTCTGAGATTCGAGATCGTAGACAAGTTCAATACTATCGTTGCCGTTGGTCCGGCCCGTGGAGACGTTAAAAACGTCACCCGGAAAGCGGAAGACGGACATTTGGTCGATGAACGCCCGGAAGGTGTCATCGAAGGTGCACTGGAACTGGGCCTCCAGCTTCGCCCAGTCGGACGGAGACGGAGCATCAAACGGGACCGGCTCTTTGCCAAGCAGTTTCTGAAGCAAACGTCTCACTTCTTCGCGATTCATATCGTTTTTCCAGCTAAATGCCTTCACCGGGCAAAAGATATTCGCATCCGCGTTTTGTCCAATGTTCGATTATCTCTTTACTAAGTTGGGAGGGCGTCAATTGCGATGGCTCGGAATGACGGCCATGATTTCCGCCCCCCCGATGTAGACGCTGGGGAGTCGGCGCATCTCTTAATCGTCGATTATTTCAGGGGAAAAGGGGATCGCCCGAATTACTTTGGCGGTTATCAGGACATTTCGGGCGATCCCCTTTAGCAAAGCCGCGTCTAATCCGCGCTCTCCCCTTTTTGTGCTTCTTCCGTATAAATACTTGGTTCAACCAACCGTCGCCGTGCAGGCCAAGTCGGTGTAGCGCGACGGGAAATGAGACTGACCCCATTTTCGCAATTCTCACCGGAGTATTGCCGTCGCGCCATGTTCAATCAACAGGCTTCTGACTTCGCCCCGAAAGCGCTCGTTTGCATCCCCACAGAAAAGCCATTTCGCTAGATGAAACGGGACCTTCCACACCCTCCAATTCTTCGCAGGGGCAGCAAAAATTCCGACGGACAGGGCTCCCGATTCTTCGAGACAAATATCAATAGCGCAGTAGTATTCTCCCTTTTTGCAAAGATAATCTGGCGCCCCGTTCGCAAGGTCGGCATTTTCAACGCTAATCCCTGCCTGCGAAAGGATAGCAATGACTTTTTCCGCGCTGTGCGTTCGCATTTCCAGTATGGTGGGGGCGACCATTAACTTCTCCATTCCACGTATTGTCAGTGATCACACAATCTGTCCTCGGCTGCTCGAACCTCGCGACCGATTATTCGCGACAAAATTAAGTATAACACCCATCGATCGATGTGATTGAGACCATACATCCACGCACGCCAGCTTGTCCCAAAGCATGTCCACGCGCTCTTACCAATGAGCTTTTCAATTTCCCTGGAATTGACGATGGGCAGTATCCGTTGCATTATAAAGCGGCGTTCCATGGCGCGGAACTGCGCCTCTGTCATTGCGGTGATTTGTTGCCTCCCTACCGCTTCTGTAATCTCCGCGCCCGAATGCAGGGCCACTTGATGTCCGCCGTGACTAGCAATGTTGTAAGTGTGGCGTCCGACAGGCGGGCCGCCTCTCGCCAATATTACTCGCAACGAGCCAGGATTCTTGATGAGACCAATACCTAGTTTAAGGAGACTTCTTACCAAAAACACATCTGTAGCAAAAAAGAACGCATTAAGGGCCATCGACCAGTAACGCCCATTTTGCGCGTCGTCGAATGCAGCGCGCCCCGAGCCCCAGAATGGGATCATGCTCTCCCAGAAACCGGGTTGGCCGACCGTATGGAATTCGTTGTTTGAGTCTACCGAGGCTCTTCCAGCCTCATCCCAAATCGGGTCGCCGATATGTTGGTCCATCCATTTACCCGCTGAGCTGTTCTGCATCGATTGAGCGAGCTCAGAAAGTGCATTGTCAATGCTGTCGATTTGGCGGGACACCCAACTCATGCCGCTCGGATCAAGCCAGTTGGTCGGTGCATTCCCCACGAATCGCATCAGGTTCACATCGCCCATCATAAAGCTGCCAGGGTCCTCGCTGATGAACGTCCCCATATGCGAGTCCATTTGTCGCAGGCCGAATTTGTACAGGCTGATGACGGAATCCCATTGCTCGCCCTGGAAGAGGTAGCGGTCGCTGGCGCCGCCGGTCGTGTCGCTGAGCACGTTCCCGAAGGCGTCGTAGCTGATGGTGCCCAGCAGCGAGCCGCTGGCGTTGACCAAGCCGATGACCGAGCCTTCGTAATCGGTCAAGTACCACGCCACCGTGCCCGCAGCGGAGACGCGCGCCACAAGGTCATTCACACCGGGGCCGTACAGACGGTACGTCGCGAGACTGTTGTCGGCGCCCAGATCGGCAATCACATTGTTGCCATCGTACACGTAACGAATTCCCTGGTTGCCGGCGCTGGCGTCGCGCTCGATTTGCCGATCCAGCGCATCGTACTGGTAATTCACCCAGGCCAACAACTGCCCGCCATCGCTGACGTGGTACTCCACGCGCGTGAGTTGATTGTGGTTGTTGTAGACGTAGTTCCAGGTCTCGCCGGTTGCGATGCTGACCTTCTTGATGCGGTTGCCTTCGTTGTCGTAGGTGTAATTCCAAGGGCCAATTGGGGACATCCGAGGTTCCAGCGCAAGACTGCGATTTCCGGCGGTCAGCAGGTCTCTCAGCATAAATTTGCTGATTAGCGTTCCTTCGCCAACGCTTTGCTCGTAGTACCGCCTTCAGGCGGAACTTGGACTTCCTCCACCGCCTGAAGGCGCTACTTAAAACGGATTTGCATTTCCCAAACGGGATCGTACGTTTGCCGTGGCCGGCATTCATTTCACGGCCGGCGGGATGTGGCGCGCGCCACGCGCGCGGGTATAGCCTCAGCTCCAAACCAAGTCAGGAACCACCTCCATGACCATCAACCCACTAACGAATGAACCCACCCATGAACCCATGCAACCGCCAACCCACCAATCAAGCAGCACTCAAATTGTGTCAATGTTTGCGAAGGCGGCTTGCGCACGCCGCAAATGGCTGTTGGCCCAAGAAGTTCCGGCAATTGCTCTCGTTTATCGCGCACCCGGAAAGTTACAAAAAGTGATAAGGCGCGCCACATTCCAGCAAGCAGCTTCACTTCTGCTTTGCCGGCTCCGCAACCGCGGGCGGCCGATGCCGCTGGGCCATGGCGTGGAAATCACCCAAGTTATTGCGCCAGAAGTAGCGCTCGCTGAGATCAACTTCGGCCACCGCAGTGTCGCCCCATTTCTGCGCCTTGGCGATGGGCGTGCCGGCATGGTCGAACACGGCCGAGATCATCCAGTTGCTCTCAGCCGGCGTGTAGGTGCTGCTCACGACATAAACATGGTTTTCGCAAGCGCGAGCCTGAGCGAGCAGAGGATTGCAGCCCGCCACAGGCCAGGCGATGATCTCCGCCCCGCGGTTGGTCAATTCGCGGGCCACCTCGGGAAAGAAGCCGTCGTAACAGACCATCATGCCGATCTTGCCGATCTTTGTTTCGAAGACAGGGTAGTCCTTTCCGGGTGCAACGCCCCATTCGATTTCCCGGTGCGGCAAGCAGACCTTGCGGTACTTGCCCACCAATTTGCCGTCCGGGTCGAGCAAGATGGCCGTGTTGTAAACGACCGGTCCGTCCTTCTCATACAAGCTGACCACGATGTGCAGATGATTGGCTTTGGCGAGCGCGGCGAAGCATTCGGTACTCGGGCCCGGAATGGGCTCTGCCAGTTCATTCACCTTCTTGTGAATGTTGGTGGAGGGCACGGTTTCGCCCAGCACGGCCAGATCCACCTTTTGTTTCGCCGCAGCGATGAGCAAGGGAGCATATTCTTCGCAATTCTGCCGGGGCGACTTTCCCGAGGGAATGTAATGAATCGTCGCCAGGCGCACTTTGCGACTGGGCGGCGGCGACGTCTCGGCAAATTCAACCTCACTCCATGCCACGCGGCCGCGCGGCGCCCACTGCAGGTGCAGTTCCACCACTGCTTGCGTGGCCTTCGACGGCGCACAATAAATGCCGGCGACCTTCGTCCAACCGAGCGCGCCGGTGTCGCCGTCGAGCGGGTGCTCCGGTTCCGCCAGCGGGATCATTCCCGACTCGTGCTCGTGCCCCGGCGGCACATCGGCGCGAACGGCCTTTCCCGCGGTGTCCAGCCATTCAATGCGAACTGGGGCGCTGCGGCGCGGCGTTTCCACATTCTCGGTCTTGCGCACGGCCTGGAAACGGTAGAATTTGCCGCCGTTAACGGGAAACGACTTTTGGAATTGTCCGCTCTGCCCGACGGAATCCGCCGTGGCGATGACGAAGGCGCCAGTGCCATTGGGGCCGCCCTTGGGATCGAACGAGAAGGCAGGCCGTACTTCATCGCGCTGGGCGGTAGCTTCCCAACCGGCCGGAAACGATGGGCCCTTCGATGCACGCGATTCGGCAGGCGGATCGGCAAGCCCTGTGGCGGCAAGTGCGGTGGCAGCGAACACGACAACGACAAGGCGCGAAAGGGGCGCGGTCATGACGAAATCCTTTGGAAGGATGTGGCGGTTTCAATTGGCTTATGCTATACAAGCGAGAAGCGGAGATCGATAACGCCGCACTCATTTCTTGGGCGGCGGCGGCAATGCCTTATACTTCTCCACCACGACTTTCGCGGCGGCCAGCGCGGCAGTGCTTGCTTGATTGGCCTGAGTTTGGACCGCGGCCAGGTTAGCATTGGCGGTGTTCAGTGCGGCCGTCGTGGCTTCCACATCTTTTGCGGCGGCCATCGCGGAGCTCTTCATGGCCGGCAACGCTTTCTCTGCTGCGGCGTATTTGTCGGCGTTCACTTTGCCCAATGCCATGGCGTCGGCCAGTGCTTTTTTGGCGGCATCCAATTCGGCCGTGGCTTGCGTGACGACCTGCTGCACTTTTTGCAGCTCGGCCTGCAAGCTGGCATCAGTCTTGGCCTTGTCGGCGGCGTCTTTAACTTTCTGGAGAGCTTCGGTGAAGGCCTTGAGGCCGAGTTCCTTTGCCGGAATCTTGGCCTGGGCCACCGGCACTGCGGCATTGGCGGCGTCCATGGCGGCCTTGGCCTGAGCGAGCCCAGCCTCGGCGTTTTTCAATGCCGTTGCAGTATCGGCCGCGACCTTTTGGGCCGCGGCCAAGGCGGCATTGGCCTGCGTGGCCGCGGCTTGCCCAGCGGCTATCGCCGCCTGAGTCTGTTCATACGCAGCTTGCTTCGTGGCCAGGTCCTTCACGGCGGCGTCAAAGGCTTCTTGCGGCGAGGGCGGCGGCGGCGGATTTGGATTTACATTACCGGCCGCCTTGCCATCTTGCGTGATGAACACGCGAACGAGCCCCGTCCAGTCGCCGGCCACCACGCGTGCGGCGTCGTGAGTAAAGGCCGCTCGCAAGGCTACGTCGGGAAATGCCTCGAAGACCTTCTGCTGGGCGCCGTTCTGGTCCCAGATGCGCACGAGCCGGTCCCGGCAAGCGCTCACCAGCCGGCCATCGTGCGAAAACCGCACCGACTCCACGCCGCCGCCGGCGCCCCAAGCTTTGATCGGGTTGCCGTTTTCCATTTCCCACAAGCGAATAGTGCCGTCTTCGCTGCTGCTGGCCAGCACGTTGGAATCCATCCGCCAACTCACATCCGTAATTGGACCGGTGTGGCCGCGCAGCGAGAAGTACTCGCGGCCGGTGAATGCTTCCCACACGAACATGCCACCGGCGCGGTCGGCCGTGGCCAGCAACACGCCGTCGGGACTGTACTCGACGGAATAGATCCAGTCGGCGTGTTTCTTGATCTCGCGAATCTTCTCCCCGTCTTTGGTCGAATAAATGCGAATCATCTTGTTGGGTCCGCCGAGTGCGATCTGCGTTTGATCGGCGCTGATATCGGCCGCCAGGACCGTTTCGGTTTCGTCTCCAACCTCAATGATCTTGTCGCCGGTCTTCACGCTCCAAACGACGACTTTGCCAGACTGGCCGCCACGGCCGCCACCGGCCAGCAGCAGGCTGCCGTTACGGCTGAATTTCAACACCTGCGGCGTGCCGTATGGGAATGGGAAGATGCCCAAAAGTTGCAGCGTGTCCGAATTGTAAAGGACGACCTGCTTTTGGCCCGCCAGTGCAATCAGCGGCGCCCACGGACTACAGGCGAGCGCGGTAATAGCGGTCGAGTGTTTCGGAACGACCACCGGCTGAACATTGAGCGAGACTTCGGGCATCGGCGGCGGGCCGGCGGGCCGGCCTTTCACGACCGAAGTAAGACCCACGTCCATCGTTGGCTTGGCGGCAACAGCTTTGCTGCCGCTGTTCTCGAGCGCCCCCTGCGCGATCCATTGGCGGATCGTATCGAGATAGGCCTGAGGCAACTTGTCCGCCATGGGCGGCATGAACGGCTCTTTAGTGCGGGCCACAAGTTGGAAGAGCCGGCTGCCGTCGGGGTCTCCTGGCTTCACCACGACGCCGGAACTGCCGCCTTCCATGAGAGAGCGATAAGTGGTCGCATCGAGGCCGCCCTTCACCTTGTCGCCGTCGTGGCACGAGAGGCATTTCCCGCGCAGGATGGGGAGGATGTGATCCTGGTAGGTGATCTTGTTCGCCTTAGGCGGATCGGCGGCCAACAGAGAGTTCGCAGAAACCAACCAAAGGCCGAATGTCAAAATGGAAGTAAAAGGCAGTTTCATAATCAATGCCTCTTCAAACCGGCCAAGCCGCAAGCGGCAATATCAATGGTTGAACATAAATTCGCGCGTATTCAGCAGGGCCCAGAACAAGTCTTCGAGCCCCTGTTGCTTGTTCGGATTCTGATTCACCAATTCTTCGAGTTTTGCCGTTTCCTTGGGCGTTGGTTTGCGGCTCACGCAGCGGACATAAAGCTCCTCGATAATCTCCTTTGGCGACTTCTTGTCGTTCAGCCGTCGGGCAATCAGGCCGCCGGCTTGAATCTTTTGCGTGGTCGCGTCGCCATTGAGCAGGTGCAGCGATTGCGACAACGTGGGCTCCAGTTTCACCTCGCAGGAGCAAACCGTGTCTCGCGTGGCGCGGCCGAAGGTCGTGAGGAAGTAGGTGCTGATGCTGCCGTCGGCGATTTGCACCGCGCGGGCCCCCACCGGAAGGCCGGGGAACTTGTTCTTCGTTTCGGTCACCTGCGAAATGCAATCGAGCATCGTCTCGGCCCGAATACGGCGGACGTTGCCATGGGCGAAGTTGCGCGTGTCGCCAGCGTTGCTGTCGTTCGGCTGCGTGGAAAGCTGGTAGGTGCGCGAGGTGCAGATGTCGCGCACGAGTTTCTTGAAGTCGTATTTGTAATCGGTGAAGCGCTTGCCGAGTTCGTCGACCAGTTCCTGATTCGATGCGGGATTGCTCACGCGCACGTCGTCGACTTCATGAATGATGCCTTGGCCAAAGAAATGGGCCCAGACGATGTTGGCCAGGTTTTTGGCAAAATATGGGTTTTCCGGCGAAGCCAACCACTCGGCCAGCACCTTGCGGCGATCTTTGCCCTTCACATCGGGCGTAGCGCCGCCCAGGAACTTCGGCGGCATGGCGCCGCCCCGGACCGGGTGCCCCACTTCGCCGCCGCCGCTGTTGAAGACGATCACCTCGCGCGGATCATCGGTGCCCTTGCGGCCAATTTGCGAGAAGAATGCGGCAAAGCTGTAGTAGTCATCCATCGTCCAGCGGTCGAACGGGTGGTTATGACACTGGGCGCACTGTATGCGCATGCCCATGAAGACCTGGGCCACATTTTCCGAGACTTTCAAAATGTCGGTCTCGTTCTGGTAGTAATTGGTCGCCGGGTTCTTGAAGGTGCCGCCGTTGGCGCTGAGCAATTCCTGCACCCAAACATTCGTGGGCACGTTTTTGGCGAGTTTGTCTTGCAGCCAGTTGTAATACAGCAACATCGCCTTGTAGCTGACCTGGTTCGACGAACGGATTTGCAAGAGTTCGGCCCACTTCAAGACCCACAATTCCACAAATTCCTTGCGGCCCAAAAGCTCATCGACCAGTTGCTCGCGTTTGTTCGGTGCCGGGTTGGTCATGAAGCGGTTGTATTCTTCGACCGTAGGCAGAATGCCGCAGATGTCCACGTAGGCTCGACGCAAGAATGCCTCGTCGGTGCAAAGCTCGCTTGGAGCGATGCGCAATTTCTGAAGCTTGTTGTTGACCAGCGTGTCGACGTAATTGTTGGTTGGCACCTTGGGGAACTGGAATTGCAAGCCCTTAGGAAGCACGATGAACGGCGAACCTACGGTGAAGGTGGCAAAGCGCGCCATCACGAAGGCTTCGCCGCGCTCGCCAGCCGTCACCAAGCCATTCGGCGAGACCTTGGCCGAGTTGTCGTTATTGCTCAGGAAGACTGTCAGGCTTGTCACGTCGCGCTCCGTGCCGTCGGAATACCGGGCTCGGACGGTCAACTGCTGCGTGGCGCCTTTGCCATCGAGCACACTGCTCTTCGGGTAAAGATCGACGGAAACCGGCTTAGCGACTGTTGGCGGATCGTTCGGCACGCCAGCTTCGAGCCAGCGAATCAGCGTGGCGTAATACTCGCTGTCTTGTTTGAATCTGGTGCCGCCAGTGTGCGGAACACGGCCGAGGGCTTTTTCAACGAGCAAGCTTTCTTCGGGAATGGCCAGGTTGATGCGCCGGCCGTTGATTTCATGGGTGAGCCGGTAGTGGTCGCCGTCCGGATCGAAGCCGAACAGCGACAGGCGAAAGCCGTCTTTGCCGCGAGCCGCCCCGTGGCAACTGCCCACGTTACAGCCCGATCGCATAAACACCGGCATCACATCCAGCTTGAAACTGATGGGCCGACCAACCTTCGCATCCTTCACATTGATCTTCGCCGCCACGGCCTTGCCCCCAAATTCTGCTTTCAATTCCGTCGCTCCGTCGGCGAGCGGGAAAAGCACGCACTTCTCGAGCTTCGCCAGAGATGGATTTGCCAGCGAAATCTTGGCTTCGGCCGTCACATCGCGGGTAATGCCGTCGGAATAAAGCGCTTGAACAACAAACGACTGGCGAGCCCGCGCGGTCGAAAGGTTCATGTCGGGCGGCGAGATTTCAATGCCGGTGAGCACCGCGTTAGGCGTTTGGCAGTGCACCGCGCCAACAAACACAAGGAGTACGGTGGGAATTGCGAGGCAACGTCTCATTTTCATGGCAAACCTCTCGCTATTTCCAGGCGAGCGTCGAGCCGTAAGGCCGACATGGAAGCATCACACCTCGGCTTTACGGCTCGATGCTCGCCAAACAGCTACTGCTTCGGTGGCGCAGCATTCGCCGGCGGCGTCGCGCCGCCCTTCATCGCTTTCTCGCGTTCTTCCTGCTCCAGACGCAATTGCTCCAACCGCGTCAGCCGCTTCATGGGCGCGGGAGTTGGTTGCGCCGGTTGCTGAGCGGCCTTCGGCGGCGGGGGTGCGGCCGGCTGATTCGGCTTTGGCGGCAACGGCACGTCGATCCGTAACTCGGACGAGCCAACGTTATGCACGATCGGCTCGCCATTCATTTTGATGACCACCTGACAGAACAGGTTGCGGTGAACACCTGCAGGCGCCTGCGCTTCTGTCGTGATCGGGAATGCGATTTCCTTCGTATCTTTGTTGAATTCCAAATCGGTCGTCGTCACCTTGGCTGGGAGGCTCAGCAATTTCACCTTTGCCTGACCGGCGAAAGGTGTGGTCGTAGTGATCTTGCAGAAGAGCTGCGTGGCCTTGCCCTGTTCGACGGCCCCTCGCTCCATGTTGAAGGCGACAAACGGCGGAGCGATTTCCAGCGTGAACAGTTGCGACGAGGTCCAGACGGGGCCCTTCCCCGCATCGGCCATGGCTATGAGTGTGGTCTTCCACTTCTTCACGGCTGCGCCACCGTTCGCGTTCAGGGGAAATAGAATCTCATTCTGCTCGGGCGCGATGGTAACAGCGGAAGCGGAGCCGACACCGGGCGGGTTGAATAGCGGGTAGATGTTAATCGGCCCCTTGAAACCGGCTTTTCGTTCGGCTAGCACTCTAATTTGCATCGAACCGTTTTGCACTAGCGGCACTTTAGGTTCCACCACGGTGATCTTAAATGGCGATTCTTCCGTTACCGTTATGGGGCAGAGACCAGCGAAATGCCGGCAATAAAGCGATTGGCCCGGCGGCCCGTAGACCAGTGGCACGTCGAGCAAAAAGCGGCTCGCGACATTCTGCTTCGGATCAACGTGCTTGGCGGTAACGTCCGCCAGCAATCCGGCAACTGGGGCATTCGGCGCGGCTTCGAACACGACCGGCACGACATTCAAACCGGCATTCATCGGTTCCGCGTCGATCTTCACGCCGACCGGCAACCTATCGGCCCCGATGATGAGTTCTCCACCAAAGTCGGCCCGGTTGCCCACGATTAGCGTGGCAAAGCGATTCCCCTTGGGTACGGCGATGTATTGTCGTTCTTGAGTAAATTGGGCGAACTGCGGCATGGACGTGGTGACGTTCGGCTTCACCGGCGTGAATTCAATGCGGTAGAAATAGTTCGGCCCGCCTTGCCGAAGGTGATCGGTGACGCGAATACAGTACTCGGCGTCTTTGGGTACGCTGAAACGGAAGTAACTGTCTGGCCCAATGGCGTCGTCATTCGCGACGATATCGCCGCCGTTTTGGTTGTTAGTGACATAGGAGAGCACTATGACCGAATCGAGCGGCGAGCCAAGCCGGCGCGCGTAGCAGTGCACATCGTAAACTTGCCCGGCCTTCGCAGTGAAGCGGAAGTAGTCGACATCGCCCGGCTTCTCAATTACGCCGTTGAAAGCACATGGGAGTTCGCCCTTCGTGGCTTCCGCGACCGTGTGGCTAGGCGCCTGCTTGATGACGTTGCCGTATTCGGAAAGGCGGAAGGGAATGCCGGAGGGGCAGACACCGCCCGCATCGTCGGCAAACAGCGCAAATCTCGGATCGAATGTCGCGGGCAGTTTGATCTTCTTGCGAATCTCGCCCGCCGGATCGCCGAGAAAGCGCACGTCGACTTCCTCGCCCATCTTGCCGCCAGCGGGAATCACCGCGAGTGGGCGCGGATGCGTGCCCACGTGCAGCCGGTACTGGCAAGCTCCGTTCCCGCCGTAAGCGCTCTCGCGGACTTGAATCACGTAGGTGCCTTCGGCTGGTGCGAGGATCGAGCAACAGCCGTCTTGGCCGAGCAGAGGGGAGTCATCCGACGTTGCCAATTCAAAGCGCTTGCTGTCGAGAATGGCGATATACGGGTCGAACAATGTGTTCGCCAGCCGCATCGCTTCGATCTCTACCGACAAGCGCTGGCCCTTCTTTAAATCGACCGCGAAGTAATCGACATCTTCGTTGTCGATGACACCGTGAACGGTGACATTGAGCGGAATCTTTTGGGCCAGGGCGAATTCGCTGTTCGGCTCCTTTTCTTCGATCTGAGGATAGGGGCCGATGAAAAAGGTGCGCAATTCCGACACGCCGCTGGCGGTTCGCAATCGAAGTGCATGCTCACCAAGCCGGCAATCCGCCGCGATCTTCACACTCGCCTTGACCTGCGTGTCGTTTACGACTTCAAGCTTGGCGACCGTGCAGCCGGGGTAATAGAAAAGCACTTCTTGAGCATCCCCGAGACGGGCGCCGCTGAGAATGAACAACGCCTCAGTACCGCGCTGAAAACCGCGGGGGCTAACCGCGCCCAGAACGGGCGAGGCGGCTTCGGACCGAGCAACGAAGCCGGTGAACGACGCCAGGATGAAACAGCACGTTAATAGATGTCGAGATCTCATGTCGTTACTCGTTGGTCCAGCGAAGCCGCAAGCAGCGGTAAATGGAACGAGCCACGAACATAATGTGCTCGCGGCTCGTCTTGGCCATTTCAATTACGCTTTTTCCAGCAAAGCCTTGAGAACCTTGCCACTATCGACGATGCGCTGGGGCCGGCCGCCCGGGGACATCAGGCGCTTGTCGCCCCGGATGCCGAGCTGGTTATACAGTGTGAACGACAG
>DATGHS010000396.1:0-12249 GCA_035307785.1 Gemmataceae bacterium | reverse complement strand
TGAGGAAGGCGGCGAAGGAACCCCAACGGGGTTCGATATCACAGCCCAGGGTTGCCGCGCTTCGCGGCTACCCTGGGTGGAGATGTCGCCCCACCATCAACCCTGAAAGGGTTGCATCGTCTTCCGCCCAGGGTAGCGGCGAAGCGCCGCAACCCTGGGCTTTGGGATGTAACGCCTTCGGCGTAAAAACCAGCGTCGAAAGCCCAAGTAAATAGTCAAATTCCATTAGCGGGTCTTTTTGACCGCCTAAAGGCGGTCACTACGAACCAATCAGCTTGCCTTCTGGCGACTTCATTCGAGATTCCCCATGCTGCGCTGCAATTGGTTGTTTGCCTTGCTGATTCCGCTGTCCGTCGCTTCGGTGCCGTCGCACGCCGCTCCGCCTCTGGAGCAATTGCTTCCCGATACCACGCAGGGAGTCGTCGTATTCCCGCACCTGGCCGAAACCATTCGCGCCTGGGAGAAAACGCAATACATTCGGCTGGCCAATGATCCGGCATTGCGTCCGTTCGTGAGGGATATTGAGCGTCAATTGATGGATGCCAAAACATTCCTGGGAATGCTGGGCGTAACTTGGGACGACGTGAAATTGATCGCTTCAAGTCCTGCCGCGATCGCGCAAATCCAGTTGCCCAACCAGCAACTGGCCACTCTGGCGCTGGTCGATACGAGGGGCAAGGCAAACGAGTTGAAAGTGCTATTGGCGAAGATCGGCATGCACGTCAAAGCTCAGCGCGGCGACATCCAATCGAAACAGCTAGCTCAGGCCGCGGTTGCCCGATTCGAAATTCCGGCCAAGGGCAAGGAAAAGCCCGTTGCGCTGTTCGAACTCGTTAAAGACGATTTGTTGATCGTGGCCGATCATGAAGAGGCGGTGCCGCTCCTGCTGGAACGGTGGACCAAAGGGCCCATGAGTTTGGAGAATCTAAAGAATTATCAGCGCATTTTGAAGCGCGTCGCGTTTCCCGACAGCAAGACTCCGGACCTGCTTTGGTACATGGACGCGGCCCAGCTTGTTCCGGCCGGGCCGACATCGAATCCGGCCGCCAAGAAAAGCAAGGATCCGCTGACGATCTTGCAAGAAGAAGGCTTCACGGGGCTCAAGGCGCTCGGCGGCGCGATACGGCTCGACGATGGGCCCTGGGAGATGCATGTGCGCGCGGCCATCTATGCCCCGCCGCCCTTCGAGAAAGCGATGAAGATGATGAACTACCCCAATCGCCCTCGCACGGCCTTTGCTCCGCCGCCTTGGGTACCGAAGGATGTGAACAACTTCACTTCTTTTTCATGGGGCATGAGGGATGTGCTGGATTCGGTGGGCATCGTTTCCGATCGCATCACCGGGAAGCCCGGCGATTTTGCCGCCGTGCTGAAAACGTATAAGGACGACCCGCAAGGCCCGCGGATCGACATTCAAAAAGAAGTCATCGGGCAACTGAGCGGGCAAGTTTGTGTGTTTGCCGACTGCCCGGAACCGGTGCCGGCCCACGGCGACCGCACGTTGATCGCGCTGGCGGCCCGTGATGAAAGAAAACTCGCCCAAGCCATGGACCAGTTGCTCGATGGTGAAGACGACGTGAAATCACGCAAGTTCCAGGGAAGGACGATTTGGGAGATCACCGCGAAGCCACAGAAGACTCCCGAGGGCAAAACCATTCAACTGCCCAAAATGGCGCTAGCTGTGGCGAACGGCCATTTGCTGTTTGCGAATCACGTGCTTCTGGTGGAGCGCGTGATGCTCAAAGGCGTACCGGTCGAGCCGCTGGCCACCGCGCCCGATTATGTGCGCATGCAGCAAGAACTGGATAAGCTCGGCGAGAACGAAATGAGCTTTGGACTATTCGCCCGGCCCGGCGAAGACCTGCGTGGCACCTACGAACTTGCGCGGCGGAATGGCCTCGATAAAGTCAACACGATGTATGGTCAGTTGTTGCACCAACTATTGCTCGACCCTGCAAATCCCCGCCAGGCCATGAACCTGAATACGACCAGCCTGCCCAAGTATGAAGAGATCCGCCACTATCTTCAGCCGTTCGGCGCCATCGTGGTAACGCGTCCGGATGGCTGGGATATGACTGGAATAACGCTGAAACCAGCCACGCCGGCCAAGATTCCATAATTCGTACGGCCGTTGGAGCAGAGTCGTCGGGTAGACTTTCTGCACACTCTCGCTCGAGCGGCATCATGAAGCACCCCGTTTTCGCCTGCGCTGCATTCGCCTGGTTCGGACTTTCTTTAACCGGTTCCTGTTGGGCACAGGAGCCTTCAAGGCCGATAGGTTTCGAGCCCAATTGCCTCATCGAGATTCAACAAACGCTGGCATCGGCACTCGGCGAACAACTCGTCGATCAGGTCGAGCCGGTACGCGACAATATCCTCAAAACCGATATCTACGGCGTGAGCCATTCGCGCGGCAAAGTCACGGTCGAATTTATCCCGTGCCAGCAGCAGGCTATGTTCGACCTGGTGCTGGTGGCGCAAAGCAGTTCGAGGACCGTCGGCTATCATGGTCCGGTGCGGGTGTATAACACTGCGGTGGGTGATCTGTATGGCCGCAAGCGCGTCTGGATCGATGCTGGCGGCGTCTGCTTCGCTCCCGCCCAAGCTTGCGATAGGCTGTACCCGACCCTTGAGTGCATGAGCACGCGCTTCAAGAACCCCACGCTGGACCGCGCGATCACCAAGGCGGCGCTCAAGAAATACTACAAGCAAGATGATCTGGCCACGCGCATTGCCGAAGACCACGCCGCCGTCTGGATTCGGCAAGGATTCGATCGCGACGCCGACCCGCAATTACTCTCCGCCAACCGCGATTATCAGGAAAAACTCCGCAAGCCGTACGAACAGCGGAATATCTTCCCCGAGCAAGTGGTGTTGCAAACCACGCAGAATACGATGTTCATCCGCCTGCGCCTTTCCGAAGGCGCCGGTGCCGTGGCATTGGCCGCGCCGCCAGAACCCGATGCGGCGGCGGAAGGCGCCTTGCGCGTGCACGAGTCGATGCTGAATACGGGAGCGGCGCGCTTGTTCGCTGGGAAGACGTACCTGTCGGTAAATGTGCTGAAGGAATTGTCGGACCTGTTCAGCATTCCAATACCGGCCGAGGAGATCAAGAAGTTCGAGCAAGATGACATTGAGATCGAATTCGACAAGCAAAGACCGTTTGAGTATCACTTCGACGACAATATTGTCCAGCTTACGATCCGGGGTACGAAATATGTCGCCCAGGACACCGAATTTCCTGCCATGAGTATCATCCTGCGTTTTCGACTCGAACGGACCGCGAAGGGCGTGCGCGCAGCTGCAGTAGGCGATGCCCGGGTTACGGCACTGGGCAAAGAAAACAGCAATGAGCGCCTAACGGGCCCGCGCTTACGGTTCAAGTCCTTACTAAACAGTCATTTGGAGGATCTACTTAAGAAGCCGCAAGACCTGGACGAAATCGCGTTGCCACCGACTTTGGGCAAAAACGTGAAACTCGTTCCCATTCAGGCCCAAACAAGCCAGGGCTGGCTCGTGATCGGAATTCGGCGTGCGGAATGAGTATCGAGTTTGTAGTGAGCCGCTTTAGCGGGTCTCCTCGACCGCCTCAAGGCGGTCATTACAAGCAACAAGCATTACTCAATCAAATTCCCTCTAGCGTCACTACGCCATCCCATCCCTGCGGTGGCCGGTCGCCATGCCGGGACATGAACGCCTTCAAAATCTTAGTTGGCCCGTCGGCAAATACAAGTTTGCGGCGGGCGGCATCCCAGCGGCCTTGCTGGAATTCGTTTTGGGCCGCCTTGAAATCGAGCCGGTGGACTTCCTTCATTCCGCCGGGTTCGCCGGCCGGCAGTAGAAGTTCACTCACCATCACCGGTGCAGTCATGTTGTGCGGTACTACGCGGGCCAGCGTTCGGCAGGGAAACTCCGGCCGCGTATCCCCCAGGTAGCCGGCAATCGCTTCATCGACCAAGATCGGCACCCCGAACTTTTTGGTGAGCGATTCGAGCCGCGCGGCCAGGTTGACCACCGGACCGAACACGCCGATCTTGAACTGGTCAATCGTGCCGATGCGCCCGGCTATAGCGGTGCCGTGGGCCAAGCCCACACCGCAGGCAAAGCCGCGAAGCCGGTGCGCTGGCCTTTCGGCATATTGGGCGAATTTGCGACGAATGATCTGTGCGGCGCGGGCCGCCTGCTCGATCTGGTCTTCGCTCGAGGTGGGCCATCCCCAGAAGCCCATGGCCGCATCGCCCTGAAAATCGCCGACCACACCGTTGTTCTCCATGATGGCGCTGGTCATGATTCCGAGCGCTTCGCTCACGGTGTCCCAAAGAGCTACTAGGTCGTCCTGGCCCTTCTCGGCAATGCGGCACGATCCGCGTAAGTCGCAGAAGAGCACCGTCACCGTGCAGGGTTTGGCGTCGAGCATGCCGTCCTTCAGACCCTTGCCGAGAAGTTCCCGCAAAACGTTGCGCGGGAAAAACCGCTCGAGTTGAGCAGCGTGTGCTTGCAGGGCCCGCATTTCACGGATGGAACTGAACAAGTCGGCCACGAGTTCACAGAATTTCACGTCGTGTGTTAATTCCGGCGATCGCTCCACGCTGTCTTTGCTTTTAACCTCGTGCGGCAAGCGACCGGCCAGGTAAAGTCCCCAACCCACAGAGGCTCCGTCGAGGAGCGGCGTGCAGATCGCCCATTCGTTTTCCGGCATCGCAGTGAAACTCGGCTTTTCATCATTCGACATTTGCTGGAAGATGTGCAACACGCTCATCCGCGAGCTAATCGCTTTGTACGCCAGTTTGCGGCTCGGATACAGCAAGCGCTCCGGATTGGCGCCGCGGCGCGTGGAATAGCGAACGATTACCTTGGGCTCGCTCTCGGTGGATTCCGGGCCGAGCATGACCACGGCAGCGCCTTCGGCCTGCGACACGCCACGCAACAGCGAATTGATCACCATCTCCGCCAGGATGTCATCGTTGGGCAATTGCCGGATCATGCCCGGCAATTCCGCAAGCGCATTCAATTGCAGATTCGGGTCGCCATACGTCAGGCGCTGCACCTTGTCGCGCGGGAAGTCCACTTCGGTTCGTTCCACACGCTGCGGCGTCTGCGAATCGTCGAGCACAGTAAAGCGGGTGTCGCCAATCACGAAATGGCCATTGATGGGCAACTCGAACGTGTCGATGGGTTGACCGCCATAAAAAACCGGGTTGCGCGTGGGCTCCGGCAATAGGCGCCGCTTGACGAACAGCTTATCGTCGCGCCATTCGACAAGAACGTGATAACCGGAATTTCCCGAAACCTTGGGGTCCCAATCCACCACCCAGTCGGCATTTTTCGTGAGCTTGCCAATCGTGATTTGCTTATCGGGCAACGGCCGGCACCAGTTCCGGCTCGGGTCGCTATTGTAGCGCGCTTCCAAATGGGCCATGGCGGCACTTCTCCGGCAGGCGAATCGGCACGTGGTCGTCGGCATCAATTTTACGGCAATCCGCCGGGCCTGCATACGCGCGGAATTGATTTTTTCCTTGCAGCCGGCGGTTCGTCCGTTACACTTCTCTTATCTTTCCAGTACCGGTTTTTCGAGCTACCGCGACCGAGGCCGATGCGTGCGAGCCCTCATCCTGACACTTCCGCTGGTCGTCGTGGGCCTGTCAACCTGGTGGGTTCTCGGCGAAAGCACGCCGAAAACGCTGCCCGACGCGGGCGTGCCGCAATCTTGTACGGCAATCGTCTCCCGTGAGAAACTCAACGGAGCCACTTCTTGCGCAGCTGCGGCCTGTCACAATTCCAATGACTTTCGTCAAACCAAAGGCAACGAATACTCCATCTGGGCGACACACGATCCGCATGCCCAAGCCTATGCTACCTTGCTCAAGCCAGAATCCAAGGAAATGGTACACACGCTGCACCTGAAGGCTGCGCATGAAGAACAGCGTTGTTTAGCTTGCCATGGCTTCGATATTCCGCCCAACTGGCGCGGGGAGAAGCTCGCCAAAGAGGCCGTGCGCGAAGGCGTAAGTTGCGAGCAATGCCACGGCGGTTCCGAGCACTGGCGGTCGACACACTACACGACCGACACGAGCCGGAACGGCGAAGAGCAAAAGGCGAAAGGAATGACCGCCACCAAAGACCTGGCCACGCGCGTGCAGGTCTGTGCTTCTTGCCACATCGGTGGCGAAAATCGCGAGGTGAACCACGACCTAATCGCGGCCGGCCATCCGCGGTTGCTGTTCGAATATACGGCCTATCATGATCTCATGCCGCGGCACTGGTTCGAAGGCGGGCTGGGCACGGACTTTGAAGCACGAGCCTGGCTAATTGGCCAGATTGCCTCGGCACGGGCTGCCGTGAAGCTGTTGCAAGTTCGGGCCCGACGCGCGGCCACGAACGAAGTACACGCCGTGTGGCCCGAGTTTGCCGAGACGAGTTGTTATGCCTGCCATCATGACTTGGAACCGAATAGCTGGCGGCAGCAAAGCGGCTTCGATGGCCGCAAGCCCGGTGAGATGCCCTGGAATGGCTGGTATACTGCCATGCCCAAGGCGCTTCTGCGAATCAATGCGCCGGTGCCGAAGCCAGCCGCGATAGATGCGCAGATATTCGACGATCTCGCAAACCTGATGCGCAGGCCTTCGCCCGATGCTGCTGCTGTGGTAAAGGCGGCTACGGAGGTTCTGGCAAACTTGGAGCAGTGGCTGAATCAATTGCAAAGCACCTCAACCTTGTTGGGCGATCATGGTACAGTCGGTCGGCTGACACGGCGGCTGATCGCGGACGCAACCGCAGGCGCTGAAAAAGCGCCTCCGGGTCAAGGAACGAGGTTCTTGAAAAACATGGCGGATTGGGATCATGCTACCCAGACTTACCTGGCAATAGTAGCTTTGCGCCAAGCCGAGAATGATTTGCGTGCGAATCCTGTTTCGCCTCATCCTCCACGCGAGCAAGAAGATATTCGCAAATTCCTTGAGTTTGGCCGGCGGTACGACAGCCCCAGGGACTTTACGCCGAGTCAATTCTCCAAAAAACTGCGTGCCTGGAGCGCTCCGGAGCAATGAGGCAAACAATGAGAGGTAATCACAGGCGCGCGGCACTAGTGGCGACGCCGGTTGTCTTTGGAGTCTTTGTCCTTTGGACGATCCAGGTCGGCGGCCAACCGCCTCAACCGGCGCAGAAGAATGTAGATGTTGCCGGCGAACCAAGCCTGGCGGATGTGGGCCGCTGTATCCTGTGCCACGGCTCTTCGCCGGAGGAACTCAACGATGCTTTCCCCGAAGCGCACGAATTAATTCTTGGAAATGAGTCGCGCACTTGGAACAAGTTAGACATGCACCGGAAAGCATATGCGAGTTTAGAGAGCGAATTAGGGCAGCAGATGACGAAGATTCTTCGGCAAGCCTGGGACGTAAAAAATCCGAATTGGAAGGTGCAAGATGAAGCTAAGTGCTTGACCTGCCATGCGCTGGACAAGAAGCCGAAAGAAGCAAATAAGAGTCTTGCAGATTATGATTGCCGTTTTGGGGTGAGTTGCGAAGTTTGTCACGGTTTTGCTTCCAAATGGGATACCCCGCACTCAAATAAAAAATGGCGCGAAGAGTCGCCGAAAGATAAGGCAAAGGTCGGCGAGCTTGACATGCGTGATCCCAATGAGCGCGCGAAAAAATGTTCGGCCTGCCATGTTGGTAACTTGGCCGAAGGCAAATTCGTCACGCACGAAATGTACGCTGCGGGGCATCCACCGTTGCCGCCATTCGAGGTTGCGAGTTTCAGCCGCGACCAAAAGATGCACCGGAACGAAAAGGACGTAGTTTATTTTGGCAAGCTGAGTGATAGCGATAGTTGGCGCTTGTTCCACTACCGCAAAGGTGAATCCCAGGTCGCGCGTCAACTCGCCGTTGGGGCCATCGTGACTTTACAATCCGCCATGCAGTTGCTGGTCGATGAGCTTAAGCGGGGTGAGGTAGGGAAGAGCGATCATTCCCTCGATTTCGCTCATTTCGATTGTTACGCCTGCCATCACGACCTGAAATATCAAAGCGAGCGCCAGAAGCGCCGCTTCGAGTGTGCACCGGGCCGACCGCAGATTCGTTCCGGGGGCTTCGCGCTCACGCGCATTGTTGCCCAACACGCCGCCGAAAACCTCAAACTCGATTTGAAGTTAGATGGCAAGGATTTCACGACATTGCTCAAGGAACTCGAAGATGTTTTCCGTCAAAGGCCGTTCGGGCAAACGGGCGAAGTCCACGGAAAAGCCACCAAATTGATTGACTGGGCCGACAAGGCGATCACCGAACTGAGTCAGGACAAGCTCTTGTATTCCCCCGATCAGACCCGGAACCTCATGCTTCTGATCATGGAGGAAGTTGGTTCCTCCAAGACAGAATGGCTCGATCCGGATTCCGCGCAGCAACTCATTTGGGCCGCGGAAACGTTACGAAACGAAGTCGAGGGAGGAAAAACCGGCCCGATCGCCGAGCGCTGGAATACCCTGGAACAGAAATCTGCAAAGTCGCCAGTGTGCCCTCGGCTAGTCCGTACGAACTACGAAAACGAGAACCTTCTTGCCGACCAGTTGAAGGATCGATTCCGTTTCATCAACGATTTCAGGCTCGATCCGCTCCGAGAAATGTTCCTTCAGCTTTCAGCAGTCGCAAAAGGTGAAGCGCCGAAATAGCGTGCGATGCCGAACACGTCACCGCACCAGCCCGTACATCGGGTCCCACGGATTATCGCTCACCTTCCAGATCGCGTTGCCGCGCCAGTATAGCTTCCGCTGCTCGGCCAGGTTCAGGGGCCGCGCGCCCACGCGGCCGAAGACCGCGATCTGGTTGCCACTCTCATCCACCGCGCGGTCGCGGTCCACCGCCTTGGAAATGGCCAGCGCATGACCGTCGTGCGGGATCTTGTAAGTCCCCACCAGGTTTGGCGTCGGCCGCGGGCTGAAACCGTCGTTGCCCGGCGTCTCGGGCGAGGTGAGTTGCACAACACGCAGGCCGTTTCGCCCATCGGCCAGGTAGGCGAATTCACTGACATAAGTGATGCCCAGTTTCACATCATGGCAATCACTGATGCAACCGTCGGCATCGAAGAATTGGTCGATCCGCGGACGGTTAGCCTGCGTGATGTCGAGGATTAGCAAGCCGCGCGGTCCCGCCGCCACGTAGGCATAGGTCCGGGCCAGGTAGATGCTGTATACGTCGGGGATGCGCATCAGGGCTTCCGGGCGCGGCTTCGCAAGATCGGTGACATCGAGTACCTTGATCCCTTCCTCGTCGCAGACGTAAGCATAGCGGAATTGTGCCTGCACTGCGCGCGGGTTGTGGATGAACGGTTCGCCGATTACCGCGGTCACTTGTGGGCAGGTCGGGTCGTCAAGCGACACCACTACTAGACCCGCATCACAGCATACGTAGGCATACGTGCCCACAATCGTGATGTTCCGCGCGCCGTTGAGAATGCCATCGGGATTGAACGTTACATCGCGCTTCAGGAAGTTGTTGGTCGGGTTGCCATCGATGGTGGTCGCGGCCCCGACCAGGATCATCCCTTCGTATTTGTCCGCGGCAAAGATGTACCCGTACATCGGGTGAACGGTTTGCTCGTGGTTCTCAGCAAACTGTTGCCGGGTGGGGTCCGGCGCGATGGTGGTGGGCGACGCCACCGCCATTGCGTACTTCGTAGGCACGTAGAACTTCTGCCCCAACGGCGAGACCGGTGCCGTCGTGATGCGTTCGGAAAACGCTTTATTATCGATCTGAGCAATGTCAAAAACGCGCACGCCGCCTTCCCCGCAAGCCGCGTACAGGTACTCGCCCCGGGCTTGCACGCTCAGCACTTCCGTTTTCCGCAGCGCATGAACAAGGTTATCCGACACATCCTTGCCGGGATGCTCGTAAGCATTTTTGAGCAAGCGGTTGTGTTCGAGGTGCTGCTGGAAGTATTCGGGGAAGGCCAGCGCATGCAACGAACTGCCGATCACCGCCTGCGGTTCTTCGCGCTCCGTCACTTCCACGGCCGCGAGCCCGTGCTCGCCGGTGGCCACCCAGCAATACTTGCCCATGAAGTTCAAGTAATTGGTGCCGTGCATGAGCAATTGTGCCATCCACGCATTGTTGTCGTCGTTCTTGGAGAGATGGCAATCGGTGCACGATTTCGTTTCGTTCTTGCCCCGTACCGTATGCGGCACGTTGGTGCTGAAGGCAATGCCGCTCAGGCCGCAACCGGAGATCGTCTGCTGCTGCTCGTAGATGGATTCGCGGTTCGCATTATACGAGCCCACGTGAACGGCGCACGACGAACGGGCCGGCCCAATGCGGTTGCCGGTAACGTTGCCGTCGCGGGCCAGCATGTAGACCTCATCGCGCAACGTTTGAAAATTGTAGGCCACGTAATTGCGCGTGACGTCGCCGTCCCAGTGCAACTGCGGCATCTTCACATTGGCGCGCTGCGGTAAATGGCATCCGTAGCAGCTCGGGTTCCACGAGGAATGGCAGGCGACGCAACTCATGTTGTTGTTCTGATGGGCACAGCGCGCGCCACCAACTTCCGGGGCGTCGCCCCAGACCATGCGGTCGTTTTCAAAGCGCACCGTCTTGGCCATGTGCGACTTCGCGTTGTAACGCGGATTGCCAAGGGTCATCGTGTCCACGCTCTGGACGATTTCCCACGAAAGGTCTGGTTCGACCATTGAATTCTGAAAGATGCGCTTGTCGCCGACCTTCTCGAAGCGCCGCTTGCCAAACGGCGTTGTCATTGCGCTCAAGTCCCGGCCGCCTTGTGGCGACGACGTATACGCGGCCGGGCCGGAAGTCTTCAATTCCGCGCGCGCGGTATTCGTACCGTGGCAATCGATGCACTGGATTTCGCAGCCGGCCCGCACTTCCATCTGCAACCGGCCATTGCCGTGCATGTCCTGCACGAAATGGCAATCCACACAGTGCATTCCTTTCTCGATATGAATGTCGAGATAATGCACCGGGACGCCCGCGTATTGTTTTTTCAGTTCCTTTTCGGCGGCGATGAGTTCCTTCACGTCGTCATAGCGCTTGCGATAAAGGTTTTTGACCTCTTCGGGATACTTGATCGCTGCCTGGAGTTTATCCGGCGTGACGCCCTCGACCTTCTTGTTGTCGTGATCCAGCAAAAAGCCTCGCCGGTCCTGCTTGAAGACAGCGCGGAAGACCCAGCCGTGCCCGTGGAAATCCGCGAACTGCGTTTTGAATAAAGCGGGATTGAGATCGCGCACATTGTTGAGAAAGTCTGGGTCCGACCAGTTCCCGCGCGCCGCAGTCTCGTCGGGGTTGGACATCGCCGATCGAATATACTCCTCGGACGTGAGATGCTTTTGCAGCGGCGGGTACATATGTTCGCCTTCGGTTTCTTCATCCCACCACATGTAGCCGATGCAGCTATTCATCACATTGGTGCCCGGGTGAATGTGGCAGACAATGCACTGGCTGGTGGGGATAGCCGTGGTGAATTTATGGTCGATCGGGTGGCCCGATTCGTCCTTGGGAATGGTCGGATCGGTTGAGAAACTGCGGCCGAGATTGCCGAACGAAGCATAGGGCCCGGAATGCACCTTCGAGCGGTCGTTGGCGTAAATGATGTGGCAAGCCGTGCAGCCGCTCGACCGGTAGTCGCCCGGGTGATCGTTGGTGCCCAGGAAATTCAGCGTGGGGTCGAAGAGCCGAGTTTTGTTCAAACTCACCAGCACCGGGTCGGTGCGGTTCTCGGTCCCCAACCCGCGCGTGCTGAGCCGTTGGCGGGGCCGGCCGGGTTCCTCCGTGCGCTCGGGAATCCCAGTCTCAGTCCGGAAGCGGCCGCCTTTCTCGAAAAAGCGCAAGATATTACCCGGCTGGCTGGCCTCAAAGCGCGGCAACGGATCGAGGTACGGCACCACGCCCTTCTTTTTTTCGATTTCTTCAACAGTTGGCGGCGGCACCGTTTGCAATCGCAGCGGCGCCCCGTTCATGCTGTACGCTTCGCCGAAGCGGGCCGGCTTGAATGGCACTGAGCCGTTGTTATACAACGCGGCCCCCCAGAGCATGCAGCCGGTGGTCATGAGCGACTTGTGGTTCGCCTCTACTTCCTTGCCGTGGCAACCGCTAGTGCCGCAGCTGATGTGGGCCACCCGCAAATCGCCTGGGTTGACGAAGCGAATGAAATCCGGCGATTCGTGGTTCAGTAGCGTGTAAGAGCGAATCGGATTGGCCGAACTCGGCCAGGCATCCGGGAAGCGGGGCCAAACGTGGGCGTGTT
>DATGHS010000395.1:0-2557 GCA_035307785.1 Gemmataceae bacterium | reverse complement strand
CGCCTTGCAAGCGCGAACCACGATGTCGAAGCCGACCTTTTCGTCGTGGCTGAGCCCTTCCGGGGATTTCACGGTGGCGGAACCGCGTAACAGAGCCACACCGCCGCCGGGTAGAATGCCTTCCTGAATCGCGGCGCGAGTCGCATGCATGGCGTCTTCGACGCGAGCCTTCTTTTCCTTCATCTCGCTTTCGGTGGCGGCGCCAACGTTGATCTTGGCCACGCCGCCCGAAAGCTTGGCGATGCGCTCGCTTAGCTTTTCCTTGTCGTAATCGCTGGTCGATTTCTCGAGTTCGCGCTGAATCATCTTCACGCGGCCGGTGATGTCTTCTTTCTTGCCGGCCCCTTCGATGATAGTCGTGTTGTCCTTATCGATCTTCACCTTCTTGGCGGTGCCCAGATCTTTCAGCTGCACGTTTTCAAGTTGGATCCCCAGGTCTTCGAAGATCGCCTTGCCGCCAGTGAGAATGGCGATGTCTTCGAGCATGGCCTTGCGGCGGTCTCCGTAGCCGGGGGCCTTGACCGCACAGCACTTGAACATGCCGGGCCGTTGGAGCTTGTTGACCACGAGCGTGGCCAGCGCTTCCCCTTCGACTTCCTCGCAGATGATCAAGAGCGGCCGGCCTTGCTGCACGATGGCCTTCTCCAACACCGGCACAATGTCCTTATTCGCGCTGATCTTTTTCTCGTAGACGAGGATGTACGGGTCTTCGAGCACGCACTCCATGCTTTCCGGATCGGTAACGAAGTAAGGCGACAAGTACCCGCGGTCGAATTGCATGCCTTCCACAAACTCGTAGCTGGTCTCCATCGTCTTGCCTTCTTCGACCGTGAGCACGCCGTCTTTGCCCACTCGCTCCATGGCTTCCGCAATGATGCGGCCGATCTCTTCGTCGTTGTTGGCCGCGATGGCAGCCACGTTTTGCATGTCCTTCTTGTTCTTCACGTCGATCTTGTGCTTTTTCAACTCATCGACAATCTTTTCGACGGCGGTCTCCATGCCGCGCTTCATGAGGAGCGGATTAACGCCACTGACCACGGCCTTCAGGCCTTCGTTGTAGATTGCTTCGGCCAGCACGGTGGCGGTGGTGGTGCCATCACCGGCCACGTCGCTGGTCTTTGACGCGACTTCTTTCACCATTCGAGCGCCCATGTTTTCATAATGATCGGGCAACTCAATTTCCTTGGCCACCGTAACGCCGTCTTTGGTCACCGTGGGCGAGCCAAAGCTCTTCTGAATGATGACATTGCGGCCTTTGGGGCCGAGCGTGACCTTCACGGCCCGGGCCAATTTCGCCACGCCCCGGCGCATCGCCTCACGGGCTTCCTGATCGAATGCAATTTGCTTCGCGCTCATAGGTTCTCCAGAGTGGATATCAAATAGTACTTATAGGACGGATACGACTATCTGCTCAGAGTGAATCAATTCAATACCGCCAAGATATCTTCCTCGTGCATAACCAGAACGACTTCCTCGCGGCCGTGCTCTTTGAATTCGTCGCCGGCCCAGGCGGTGAACAGCACTTCTTCGCCCTCCTTCACTTGCAGCGCTCGCCGACTGCCGTCGTCTTGAAGTTTGCCGGGCCCGACGGCCAAAACGGTGCCGCGCTGCGGTTTCTTCTTGGCGGTGTCGGGCAGGATGATGCCGCCGGTGGATTTGTCTTCCGAGGCGTGACGCCGCACGATCACGCGATCGCCAATGGGTTTGAGTTTCATCGCTTCTCCGCTTGCGAATCGAGTCTGAAAACACGCGTGCCAACGGTGCATGCAAATGTTGTGCCTGGTGGCACATTAAACTGTAAGTACTGAACAAGCATAAGTTTGTGACCTTGGTCCTCCGCTGTCCACCAAATGGGGTCTGTCAGTGTGGCGAGACCGAACCGTTTGCTCTGCCGAAATGACAGGCCAACAATATGCTCATTTATAGGCGAGATTACTTGGGTTTTTGGGAGTGTTGTGTGCTTACACCTGATTCGCCGCCACTGCTCACCGCCGACCTGCCCGGCCTTGGCGGAGTCATCAAGCAGCAGCCGGAAGATTTCGAGGTTGAAGAAATTCCGGCCTATGAGCCATCCGGCCAGGGCGAGCATTTGTTTCTCTGGATCGAAAAACGCGGCATGGGGGCGGAATACTTTGCTCGCCAAGTCGCCAGGCGGCTTGGCGTCGCTCCTGGCGACGTGGGAACGGCCGGCATGAAGGACCGCCAGGCGGTTTCCCGGCAATGGGTATCGGTACCGGCATCTGTCGAGGTGCGCCTGCCGGAGCTGGAAGGCGATGGCATTCGTGTCCTGAAAGCAAACCGGCATAACAATAAACTGCGGCCGGGCCACTTGCACGGCAATCGATTCCGGATTCTCATCCGGAATGTTGACACGAGACAGCTTGCGTTGCTTGAACCGATTTTGGAACGGGTTCGCTCTCATGGTTTAGCCAATTTTTACGGGGCCCAGCGCTTTGGCCGCGATGGCGAAACGCTGCAAATAGGCCTGGCCATGCTGCGCGGCGAGAAGCCAGCGAAGCGGCCCAATCCGTTCCTTCGCAAGCTAGCACTTTCGGCT
>DATGHS010000394.1:0-9941 GCA_035307785.1 Gemmataceae bacterium | reverse complement strand
GAACTCGTGATTGTGGCCGGGAAACTCACGGCCCGCGGCGAACAGCTTCGCCGCGCCTTGCAATCCGAGCGGCACGTGCTGTGTGTGCACCCCTGTGCCGAGCGGCTTGACCGCGCTTATGAAGCAGCATTGATCGCCGAGGAAACGAAGAAGCTTCTGCTGCCGTTGCTGCCGGACGGCCTGGATCCCACGATCGCGCAGCTCTCACAGTTGATTCGGCAGCAAGTGGCGGCAGAAGGCCCTTTCCCTTTGCTGCGTTGGGAGCGCCGATTGCGCTCGAATTTGAGTGAAGACCAGGCATTTTCCAATTGGGACATATTGCGGCGGTTGGGCGGCGAAATCGTCGAACTCAACGGCTTCGCGGAGCAGGAAGGAATTGTCGTGGAGCGGCCATTGCTCGCCGAGGGCCGATTTGAATTTGGCGGACTGTTTCAATTGACGCTGCTTCCGGCCTGCGGCGCGGAAAACGACGAAGTAGTCGTTGAGGGCAAGACGGTCTGGGCCCGCTTGAAACGCAACGCGGCCGGCTCGTGGAGCGCTTCCTTCCATGAAGGGAATGCCTCGCTTTCGCCTCCGGTGCATTCAAGTCGCTGGTCACAACTTGCCCAGGTGATCGACTCCTCCCTGGCCGGGGTCAGTTCATCTCTCTCATTGAATTGGCAAGACGAAATTCGCTGCCTGGAACTCGACGAAGCGCTCCGACGAAGCATCGAGAAGCGTCGCAGTAGCAGCATGGAATACGCCGAGGTGAGCGAGGAGGTCAGCGCCCGCGGCACCATCACCCTTATCGGCTGCGGCATGATCTGGTTGATGTTGCTAATCTTTGGGCTGTCGATCTGGCTGCCGTGGATTCGCTGGCTGGTCGTGCCGATGCTGATCGGCTTCCTGGTCCTACTGGGTGCCCGCTGGGTGGTGGAGCGATCCAAACAATAAGCCCATCAATGCCCATTCGACTTGTGGCCGTTGCCGTTGAGGCGGTGGCCGTTGGATCGGCTCCGAGCATAGGCCGCGGCCCCGTAAATGCCGGAATCGTCCTTGAGCGCGGCCGGCACACAGCGCACGCCTTCGGCCGCGCCGGGCAGCACATAGCGATGCGCGATTTCCCAGATTCGTTCCAGAAATGGTTCACCGAGCGCCCCGGCCACGCCGCCGCCGAATACGACTACTTCTGGGCTAAGAAAATTCATCATGCTGCCCACGGCCGCGCCGAGCGCCTTTGCAGCTTCGTCCACAATCTGCACCGCGATGGGATCGGCTTCCTGGTAAAACTCAGCTAGTTGTGAGCTGCGCATCTCGGAAAGCTTAATGTCCTTCCATTTCCTGCGAATTCGCTTGGGGGCATCGTCGAGCAGTTTCTTGGCTCGCTTCATCTGATATCGCCGGCCGGCAATGGATTCGAGCTGCGTGCCGCGCCGCCAGTGCATGACAATGTGGCCGATCTCTCCGGCATTGAAATTGAAGCCGCTATATAGCTCGCCGTTAATGATCACACCGCCGCCAACGCCGGTCCCAACGAATATGCCCAGCACGTGCTTGGCCCCCTTGGCAGCGCCATGCATAAACTCGCCGTAGGTGCCCATGCGGACGTCGTTCTCGAAGTGCACCGGCCAGGTCCACGATTTGGGAATGTGCTGCGACAGATCGAGATCATGCCATTCGAGATTGGGAGCGTAGCGAACTCGGCCAATGCGCGGGTCTACCTGGCCCGGGATGCCCATTCCGAGCCCGCGAACGGCGGCGGCGGAAACGCCGCTTTCGGCCAACAGCTCATCCACGGCGACTTGCATACGCGCAAATACCGATTCGGAACCCTGTGCCGCATCGGTCGGGTGCTTCGTGCGCGCCAACAATCGGAACTGATCGTCAAACAACCCGGCCAGGATTTTCGTGCCGCCGAGATCGATGCCGATCCAATGATGATGCTTCATATCGGGATAGTTACAGCTCGCCGGGACTGATCTTTATAATGGCGGCAGGGCTCAAGTCCAGCTGAGAAATCGGAACAGTTATTCGCGACCATCTGTTGCCGGCTGACAAGACGATCGCTTCTTAGCAGACTGGCGGTTATAACGCACAAAAGCCGCTGTCTTCATTAGCAGCTGCTTTTTGGCATTCCGGCTGTTCGACAAGGTTCACCAGCATACGATAACTCTCCCGACTGGTCCCGCCACGACGTACCCATTCTGGAGACCCATGTCATGCGACGAGTTCTTGTCCTTGCTGCCATGTTTTGTTTTCCGTTGGTGGCCCTGGGCGACGATCCCAAGGTCAAGCAGGTGACCGACCCTGCCAAGGCCGGGCCGGACTTCGCTATCCAGGGCGAATACGTGGGTGAAACTCTTAATAGCAAGACCAAACTTGGCGTCGAAGTGATTGCCCGCGGCGATGGAAAGTTTGACGTCAACTTCCTGCCTGGGGGTTTGCGCGGCGAAGGCGGCGATTACGAAAAACGGATCGAAGGAAAGGGACAGCTGGATACAAGGCAAGTCGGAGTGACCATAATCGAGTGCAAAAACAACTCATTGAAAGCCGCAATCATGTCGGGCAAAATGTCGGGCCAAACCGATACCGGGGATGGCCTTTCTCTGAAGCGCGTGATTCGCGAGAGCAAGACGCTCGGCGCGAAGCCGCCGAAGGATGCCATCATTCTCTTCGACGGCACGAAAGCCGATGAATGGAAGAACGGCAAGATTGTCGACGGCAACCTGCTCGGCAGCGACATTGACAGTAAGCGCGAGTTTCAGGACCACAAGGGCCACGTCGAATTTCGCCTGAGCTTTATGCCGTATGCCCGAGACCAGGGCCGGAGCAACAGCGGCGTCTATTTGCAGCACCGCTATGAGATTCAAGTGCTCGACAGCTTCGGGCTCAAAGGCGAAAACAACGAGTGCGGCGGCGTCTACAGCCAGTTCAAGCCGCTCGTCAACATGTGCTATCCGCCGCTACAGTGGCAGACATACGATTTCGAATTCCAGGCCGCTCGATTCGAGAATGGCAAGAAAGTAAAGCCGGCCGTGATCAGCGTCTGGCATAATGGCGTGCTAATTCAAGATAAGGTCGAACCAAAGGGCCCCACCGGCGGCGGTCGCGAGGAAAACGATAAGCCCGGCCCGCTCCACCTCCAAGGCCACGGCGGGCAGGTACAATACAGGAATATCTGGGTGGTGGAGACGAAGTGACCATAAAACAGCTTATGGGGAATGGAGGGAGCATCCGCTTGCGTTTCGCGCGCGGACCTGTGTCGGCGGGCGCGAAACGCAAGCGGAACTCGACTAAGGATGGTAATCAGGCAAGTCGCCCGTATTTCGAGAATCACTATCTTGAGGTGCCGCGATGCGAGTGGTTGCTATCTGGTTCGTGTCGGTAATTGTCTCAATAGCCTTTCCCTTCATGGCGCATGCCCAAGAACCAAACGACCGCGCCATGGCGGCGCGCGCTTCGCTTAAAGTTACAGAAGAGCGCGCGCCGGTCTTGAAGGTCTTCGACACCGGCGAGTCCCCTCGGGAACTTGCCTCATTCCGGCCGCGCAATGTCGTACTCGTCTTTTTCCTGGGCGCGGAATGCAGCCATTGCACACAGAGACTGCGAGAGCTCTTGAAAGCGACTCGCGAAGTCGGCAATGGCAAGATCGAAATCCTGGCCATAAGCAGTTGGCGGGTGCCAAATCCGTCGGCGGTAATGGAAATGCTGGGCGTCGCCAAGTCCGACCGCTTCCACCTGCTTGTGGATGAAACACACGGCTCTTTTCGAGACTACGGCTGCTTCAATAGCAAGCCGATGCACGGCCTGTTCCTGATCGACGGCGATGGGGTGATTCGCGTGCGGTACGCCGGCGAGGCACCATTTGCGGACACCAAGGAAGCGGTCAAAATGGCCCGGGAACTAATCGCTATAAAGCCGTAAGCGGCAATCCATTACTTCGTCCAGTCTTTGCGTTGCCGCGACGACGGAATATCGAGCATCTTGCGATACTTCGTCACGGTGCGGCGCGCCACGGGATAACCGGACTGCTGTAGCTTTTCGACCAATTCCTCATCGGAGAGCGGATTCGATTTGTCTTCGTCGGCAATCAATTCCAGCAGCTTGTTTTTGATGGTTTCCCAGGCGAATTCTTCGCCGGTCATCTCGTTTTTCTTGCCGCCGCCAAAGAAGCGCTTGAGCGGGAAGACGCCACGCGGCGTGAGCACCCACTTGTCGTCCACGGCGCGGCTCACCGTTGTCACGTGCACCCCGACCTGGTCAGCAATCTGTTGCATCTTGAGCGGCTCGATGAAATCGGGCCCCTGATCCAGGAAGGCACGCTGGTGTTTGATGATCGCTTTGGTGACCTTGATGAGTGTGTTGCGGCGCTGGCGGATGGCATTGTAGAGCCATTCGGCAGACTGCAGCTTATCTTTCAGGTATTTCTTTGTCGCCGCATCGGTATTCGGGTTCTTATACTTTTCGTACCAGTGGCGGGGAATGTAGAGGTTAGGCATCCAGTCATCGGCCAGACGAACGTCGTAATCGCCGGAGTCGTTCCGCTCGACGATGATATCGGGCGTGACGTATTGCGTGTTTTCGGCCGAAAATTTGGCACCCGGCTTTGGATTGAAGTGGCGGATGGTTTCAATGCCATGCTGAATGGCGGCCAGGCTGTAGCCGGTTTGGCGCTGAATCACCGGCATGCGGTTGTGCTCGATGTCCTCCAGGTGTTGCATGATTAGCGTGCGCACAATGTCGCGCTGCGGCGTGTCGGGCTTCAGTTGAAGCAGCAAACATTCTTCCAGGCTGCGCGCGCCCACGCCGGGCGGATCGAGTCGCTGAATTAAATCGAGCGCTCCCTGCATCTCCGCCGCCGTCACCGGCTTCGTGTATTTCTTGGCCAACTCTTCCAGATCGAGCACGTGCAGGCTCGGCTCGTGTTCCACCAGGTAACCGTTGTCGTCGAGATGCGAAATCAAGTACTCCAGCAACTCGTGCTGTTCCGGGTCTACGTCGAGGAAGGAAATCTGCTCCAGTAAGTGATCCTGCAACGTCGGCGCCGGCGCCGGCATATTCTGCATGGCGTCGTGCTTGCGGTCGCTCTCTTCCTCCACGCCATTGCGCGACGGCCGATGCTCTTCGTTGAAATGATCTTCCCAGTCCTTATTCAGCGCTTCGAGGCGGTTGAAATCGAGTTCGCCGTCCTCTTCGATCACGAGCGGTCCGTCGGGGTCAATTTCCTTTTCCTCAGCCTGTTTGTCTTCCTCCGCCTCCGGCGTCTCATTCTTGGCCTTTTCCAACAATTCCAGGACCGGATTCTCTTCCATCTCTTGGCTGATGCGCTCTTCGAGCGCGAGGATGGGCAACTGGAGGATTTCCATCGACTGAATCATGCGCGGCGAGAGCAACATGCGCTGCTCCATGCGCTGATTCAATTGCATGGATATACTGGGTTGCATTGCGAGACCTCTATATCGAAATCGGAATGCGGAATTCAGAATGCGGAATCGAAGACGGCTTCCACCGATCTCTTCTATCTCGGATTCTTATTCCCAATTCCGAGGTTGGTTTTATTGGGGACACTTCACCGGACTGCGAAACGATGTTAGCAATTCCGCATTCCGAACTCCGCATTCCCCATTTCAAAACGCTCTTCTTCCTTCCAATGCATCCAGCAACATTTGCGTATTGGCCAGTTCCAGTGACGAACCGGAAGGCAGGCCGCGGGCCAGCCGGGTGATCTTCACTCCGGTGCCGGCCAAAAGATTCGAGGCGAACAGTGCCGTGCCATCGCCCTCGAGCGTGGGGCTGGTGGCCAGGATGACTTCATTCACTCCTCCCCCACGAACGCGGCGGGCGAGGGCATCCAATGTCAACTGCTCGGGGCCGACGTTGTCCAGCGGCGCCAGCCGGCCCTGCAGTACGTGATACACGCCCTTGTACGTGCCGATCCGCTCAAATAAAGCCAGGTCACGCGGGTACTCGACCACGCAGATCGTAGCCTGGTCGCGCCGCGGATCGGTGCATATAGAGCAGATCTCCCCTTCCGTCAAATTAAAACATTGCCGGCAAGGGTGGATTTTTTCCACCAGGTCGTTCAACGCGGCGGCGAGAGTCAGTGCCTGCTTGCGATCCGAGGCGAGCAGGTAATGCGTCAGCCGTTCCGCCGTCTTTGGGCCGATCCCCGGCAACTGAGAGAACTCATCGATCAGGCGCTGAATGGCATTTGTGGTCATAGTGCGTGGTGAGTGGTGAGTCGTGAGTGATGATTTTCGATTTACCACTCACCACTTACCACTCACCACTCACTCCTTTACTCCAATCCTGGGATCGCCAATCCCGGTGGAATGCCGAGGCTGGCGGCCATGCTTTGCGCTTCCTGGCCCGCCTTTTCGCGCACTTTCTCGATGGCTTGGTTAACCGCTGCCCGGATCAAGTCTTCCAGCATTTCGCGATCTTGCAAGGCCCAGGCCGACTCCGCAATTGCAATCGACTGCACCTCCATCTGGCCGTTGATGCGGACCTTCACCATGTCGCCGCCAGCCGAGCCTTCGGCCTGGATTTCGCGCAGTTTGGCCTGAAACTTTTCGGCTTCCTCTTTGATCTTCGGCAGCGAGCGCATCAAGCCGGCAAATTGCCGCAATTCCTCAAACATGTTTATTCCTCGGGTGTCTCCTCGTCAGGAACCGGCACCGGATCGGGCTGTTCCGGAGCGCCCGTGCCGAAGCCCGAATCAATCTGCAACGGCAGGGCCCCTAACACTTCCTGCGCCCGCTTGAGCAACGGCACCTGTTGCATGACGTCCTGCGCCCGTTGCCGCACCGGCGCCGCAGGGGGCAGATGCGCCTTGCCATTGCCGCTGTTGCCGGGAACCGGCGCAGACTTCGGCTCCAAACGCACCTTCCACGCTTGCCCGGTTCGCTGGCGAAGGGCGCTCTCGATTCGTTCGATGTTTTCAGGGTGGGAGCAATGCTCGTATGCAGTATTGTACTCGAAAGGGAAGGACAGAACCAGTGCATTTGGCGCAGAAATTGCTGGCGATCCTGCTTTTTGTAGGTGATTCGCGAGAATTCCCCCAATTTGGCCGATAACTTCCGGCCAGACAACAACTAACGATGCCGGTCTAGAATCACCGGCTACCGAAGTTTTTTCCAGGGAGTCCCATTTTTTTTTTGCTTCCGGAGGAGCTACCAGCGTTGTTTCCGATTTCGTCCCCGCTGCCCCCTGTCCCTTGCCCCCTGACTCCTGACCCCTGCCCCCCGGCTCCTGATTGAGCCAATACGCCACCTGCGAAAGCGGCAGCAATTCATCCAAGCGGCATAAACGGACAAGGGCCATCTGCAGCAGCATGTGAGCCATTCCGCTGCCGCGCAATCTCGTTTTCGTGCTGATGAGAATGTCGAGTCCGGCCAGGATCGTGTCGAGATTCGTCCCGGCAGCCTGCTGAAAGAGCGTCTCGCGGTGGCGCGGCGGCGTGCTGAGGTCGGTCACTTCTTTGCCGGCGCAGCAAACGAGCATCAGGTCGCGCCAGTGATCGATCAATTGATCGAGCAATTCCGCCAGCTGTAAGCCGCTTTCGGCAAATTCGTTGAGCCGGTCGAGCGCAAGACTCGCCTGGCGCTGGCTCACGGCCTCGGCAAGGGCGAGTACGCGCTCCGGTCCAGCCAGACCGAGCTGTTTTTGCACCATGTTAGTGGTCAGCTGGTCGCCGCCGAAGGCCAACAACTGGTCAAGCAACGATTGCGCGTCGCGCATGGAACCGCCGGCCCGCCGCGCGATGATTTCCAGTGCATCGTCCTCCGCTTGCACTTTTTCGTTAGCGACGATACCTTTCAGCTGCTCGACAATTTTTTCGGAGCGGATCGTGCCGAAGTCGAAGCGCTGGCAGCGCGACAGGATCGTGATCGGGACTTTCTGAACATCCGTAGTGGCAAAAATGAACTTCACGTGCGGCGGCGGCTCTTCGAGCGTTTTCAAGAGCGCATTGAACGCCTGCACCGTGAGCATGTGCACTTCGTCGATAATGTAAATCTTGTAGCGGCCGCGGGTCGGCATCGTGGTCACATCCTGGCGAATGCCGCGGATATCGTCGATTTGACGGTTGCTGGCGCCGTCGATCTCGCGCACGTCGATGTCATCGCCGGCCGCGATCGCCACGCAGCTACTGCATTTGTCGCAGGGGGTTGGCGTGGGGCCTTTCGCGCAATTCAGCGCCTTCGCCAGAATCCGTGCCGTGGAGGTTTTGCCGACGCCCCGCGCGCCGGTGAAGAGATAGGCATGCGCCACCCGGCCGGAAGCCAGGGCATTTTTGAGTGCGCGGGCAACGGTTTCCTGTCCGACCAGGTCGTCGAATTGTTGCGGCCGGTACCGCCGGGCCATTACGGTGTATTCGGACTGCGATTTGGCCATGGAGCGACTCAATGCGGAATTCGGAATGCGGAACTCGGAATAGAAACCATATGCAACAATCAGATGGGATCGGCACGCGGTGGCATTTCAACTATTTCGCGTTCCGAATTCCCCATTCCGCATTCACCTCATTGTACCGGCACAGCGCGGACCGTCACCTTCTTGATCGTGATCGCTTGCACGGGCCGGCCCTGGTCGGGACCGGCGTCGGCGGCACGCACCGTCTGCTCGGCAATCTTCTTGGCCACATCGAGCCCTTTCACCACTTTGCCGAAGATCGTGAAGTTGCCGTCCATGGCCGGAGCCGGGGTAAGGTTGATGTAAAAGCGCACGGCCGCTGTTTCTTCATTGTCGTCGGTCTCTAGCAGGCAAGCGCCCACGGTGCCTTCTTCGTGCTTGACCTGCTGGCTGAATTCCGGCTTGAGCCAGTAGCCCAGATGGCTGCTCGGCGGGTCGAACTCCTGTGTGGGCATGCCTGCTTCCAGCAGCACCAGCTTGCCGGAGCCTTTCTCCGTCTCATACGCCTGCTTCACGATGCGGTCGATGTGCAGGCCATCGTAGTATTCCAGCATAGTCAAAGCGACGAAATTGCGCACGTGATTCGGCGCTAACTCCGGCTGCATCAGGATCTCGATATTGCCGAGCGGTTGGTCGCCGCTCGTGACTTCCAGCTCTAACACGTAGGTTTGCGGCTTGCCGTCCGGACCAACAAACTTGATCTGGTCCCAGAGCTTGTGCACCGCGTCATTCAAATTGCCGGTGCTCAGGCCGGCCGTCGTGCGGACCGGCGGCAACGAAAAGCCGGCATCGGCATTGATCTCGGTGATGCAGGCGTGCTCGAACGGCAGGTTCATTTTGGCATCAGCATAGATGCCGGGCGATGGCGGATCGCTCGGCGTGGGCGCGGCGGCGTCGCCGTTGGGAATGCTTGTGACCGGCGTGGCTTTTTCCTTGGAGGCAGCCTCGACCTGGCCCTTTTTGTCGCCACCGGTGCAGCCTAACAAGGCGGCAAGGATCATTGATCCGCCAACCGCCCAGATTCGCCAGTTTTTGCTCCGCGCCATAGTCGCCTCCTTTGCCCCGATAGTTTGTAGTGACCCGCTTGAGCGGGTTACCACAAACCTTGCTATCTCGATATTCGGATTCGGGGCGAAGATAGTCGGCAACTGCTTGCAGGTCAATTCAAATTGCGATCGAAGGCAAGTAGGTCCGGCTTTCCAGCCTGACACGGCCCACCGCACTTAGGCTGGCAAGCCCGAGCTACGCAAGACCGTACCCAACGCACGGCTGCCCTCATAAAACATCTCCCGGTTTGAATGACACAGCATCTGTACATGGAGACACCTATGCGCACGTTGTTTCGCTCCACTCTCGCTTTGACCGTGCTCACCTTTGCCGGCGTGGCCGCGCACGCCGAAGATGCCAAGGCAGTGATCGAGAAGGCCGTGAAGGCTCAGGGCGGCGAAGATACGCTGAAAAAATTCCCCGCTGCCCGGGTGAAGGCCAAGGGCAGCATGGAACTGATGGGGATCGAAATCGAGTTCACGCTTGATGCGTCGGTGCAAAAC
>DATGHS010000393.1:0-29478 GCA_035307785.1 Gemmataceae bacterium | reverse complement strand
TGTTGCTGGCCGAGCAGAACTTGCTGCTGGTCACTTCCGAAAAGGGCGAAGTCATCTTGCTCAACGCCAACCCAAAGGAGAGCGAAGAAGTCGGCCGGTTCCAGGCGATTAAGGGCAAGACCTGGAACCACGCGGTCATCGCTCACGGCCGGCTGTACCTTCGAAACGCCAGCGAGATTGCGTGCTATGAGTGGCCGGGCAAATAAGAAAGAAGAGCCCAGGGACTTCCGTCCCTGGGCTTTGAAAGCATAGTTTCATCCCCGCCACAGCGGAAAGCGCAAACGGAAGCGCGCTCCTTGCAGCGGGGAGGAGTCGATTTCCAGTTTCGCGGCGTGATGTTCGAGCACCACGGCCACGAACGACAGGCCCAGGCCCATGCCGGCGTTGTAGCCCTCGTAGAGCGCGTTGTCGCGCTTGGTGCTGAAGTGTGTCTGCGTACAAAGCGCGCGAACGTCATCACTCATGCCGATGCCGTTGTCGCTCACTTCCAGCACCGCCAACGAATCTTCGCGCCAGGTCCGCAGAGCGACCTGGCCTTTCCAGGCTGCGGCGTCGATCAGCGCTTGTTTGCGCGCTGCCGCGAGGAGGTGCGGATCCTTACGAGCTTGTTCGCGAAGATGGTTGCGCATCTCGAAGGTGGCATCGCGGGCGTTGAAAATCAGGTTCTCGACGGCCTGCTGCAAGTGCGACAAGTCGCCCTGCACGAAGAGCGGTTCCGAGTCCGTTGCAACGCTCAAATGCAGTTTCCACTTCTCCCGGCTCATCTCGTCCCAGGTGCGGCCAATTTCTTGCACGATGTGGTTCAAGTCGAGCCGCGTCATTTCACTGCGGTTCGGATCGCGGCGGACGGTGCGCAGGATCTGTTGCAAGCGCTCCGTCACCGTGCCCAGCGTATGGCGCACTTCCTGCAGCATCGACGACTGCGTGTTCGATAAGCTGTCGGCCTCGAGGCAGCGGGCGAGGAGATCGTTGGGGCGAACCAGCAGGTTCTTGATGTTGTGCGCATACGAGCCGGCCATGATGCCGATGCTGGCATAGAGCTGCGATTTCAACTCCAGGGCCGAGCGCTCCGCTTCCTCGCGGCCACGGTCGGCGTCCTGCCGGCGCAATTCATTCTCCAGCGCCAACTTCTCGGCGTGTTCCTTTGCTTGGTGGATTTGCAATTGCTCCAGTTCGCGTTGCCGTTCGCGGCGCAGGAAGTGATACACCCAAATCAATGCACCCAGGCAGGCGAAAAATAAGAGACCGACGACCACCCAGGCGACTTTGGAGCGCTCCTCTTCGTCACGGCGGATTTTGTTGAAGGCGTGCAAGCGGTACTCCACTTGCAGCCAGGCCCGGCGGTCGGTCGGTCCGAGCATCCAGTGTTTAAATTGTTGCACCTCGCTTTGGTTCTGGCGCTCCGGTCGTGGCACCGGCGACTCCCAAACGATGGGCGCGAGGCTCGGATCGGCAAAGCGCACCTCGAGCCGGTAGATTTCCGGGAAGAGCGGCAATTGACCCTGATAGATGCGCGTCGGGTCAGATAGTGTGGTGAGCTGCTCGAGGATTTCTTTCTGCTTTTCTTCAATCTCCTGGGAATTACTGGCATCGGCGCCGGCATTACGCGCTTTCTCCTGCTCGGCCAGATACTCGCGGGTCAGCTCGGGCAGCGATTTGCGAAACACACGGGCTTCATCGAGCCATTCGCTGAGGTTGGCTTCGTCGGTTTCCCGCGACCATTGCGTCCGTGCGTAAATAGCCCAGGCCAGCCAACCCACCAGCGCCACCCAGCAGATAATGGCCGGCGCCAGACCGCGCACCAGCTTCGCTCTCGAGACGGTCAGCCTGTGCAGCGGTTGCGAATAAGAAGAGGTCATAAGGATCCCAATCTAGCGGAATTCACAACAATTCCGGTTGGCGCCACGGTATTCTTGTGAATTCCGCTGCTGGCCGGCCCAGCGTCAACGGTAATGAACCGATAACTGTTTGACCATATTCCAGCCCCCGTCTTCCCGATGGGACCACACTTCCAGCTTCGCCGAGGGAAGGATGCGGCTGCCGACCGGATGGCCCGGCAACAGGTCCGGATGCAAGTAGACGACATACTCGCCCCGGCCCCCCAGGCGGTTGCCTTCTTTGTCGAAGAAGGGCGGACTGCGCTGGCGTAAGCGATCACGCAACTCGTCGGCATTAGCGGCCAGCGGTCCGGCATTCGCCGCCGCCTTAAAAATCGCATCTGCTAGAATCTGAACCGTGTCAGCGAAGTGGAGCACGTCGTCGGTCCCGTTCGGCGGATAAAGAGCGAAGCGCTCCGGCTTGGCCGGCGCCGACTGCGATTCCGCATCCCAGGCCACCGGATTTTGGTGAGTGAAAAACACGAGAGGCACCGGCACGAGGCGGATGTTCCAGAAAAGGTCGGCGTCGCGATATATGTTGTTAAAGGAGATTGAATCGCCCGAGACTGCGACGAGATGCCGGCCCAAAAACGGCACCGAGCCGGTTAGCCCGGAAAGAACGCGCCGAGCCGGCTGCACAACCGCCGGCAAGATCAACAGCGAGCGCTGCATCGGTTGCCGGGGCAGCGAGCGCGGCAACGGGAATTGCGGCGGATCGCTTAGAAGCAAATCGATCGCGTTGGCCTCGCCTTCGTTGGGCCGAATGAAGCCCCCGACGCTGGAACGAATCGGCAGGCTGAGGGGAGGGATCGATTGCTCGCGGGATGTTCGCTGCCACAATGGCAACGGCGCCTGTGGATCGTCCGGTCGATCGTAAAAGACACCGCGGAATTGCTCGGACAAATCGACCGAATATGGGTCGTCTTTCCATTCGAGCGCGAAAACCTCGGGGGGAAAGTCAGTTTGTGCCGCCAGCCAGCCCAGAATTCCGTAAACATCACCGTTTGCCCCCTGCGGCACGGCCGCCAGGCTGGGCAGTGAGTTGCCGTGCGGCCGCAGGTATGGCGTACGCCAAATGAAGTCAAGCGTGGCGAAGGCCATTTGCCGATTCGTGAAACAGAATCGGAACGAGCGGTCCGAATACACGCGCATGAGATCCTGCGGGACCGGTTGATTTTCGATGTACACAGTGTTGGCGGTGGCCGTCGTCAGCAACATGAGTGGCCGACTGCCGCGCCATTGGGAGCGTTCGGCAAGGGCTTGTGCCAGTTCCAGTGCTCGGTCGCTGGAGCCGCCGCCCAGAATCGCCAAGGGGGGCGGATCGCGCTCGGCCAGCGCGCGCACCCAGTCGTCTACTTTCATCTGGCTGCTTTGCTTGTACCAGCGAATGTGTAATCGGTGACTGGAGCCTTGCCAGCTGAATACCACTTCCGGCACTGCGGTAGTTTGGTCCAGAAATGCCCGCGAATCATCCACGTACAAGCGCGGTTCTAGCCTAGCCGCATAATGAACGCCGGTAACAAATCGCTCCCAGGTTGCCGAGTTCGTCGTCGTATGGAACCAGGCAATTTCCTGGTCGCCGGGTGGAACTTGCAGCACGTGACCGGGGCTGGAAGCCGTTTCCCGGCGCACCACTGCTAGCACGGCCAGCCCCGCCACCAAAAGGACTAACATGGACCAAAACAGCCAGCCCGTCTTCGTCATTTGAGATGCCCTGCGCTATTTCCGCTCCCGTCCCTCAGTGTACTGCGTAGCGATTGGGCCTACTACGCCGGCTCGTTTCGTCTGTCCAAACTGCGCCAACAACTCTTCCCCCAGCGTGTTCTACGTTTATGGAAGCATAGATCCCCCTGTAATAGGCAAATGCGCAGATGGAATTGGCCTGCGCGAGATCATAGCAAAATGAGTTTACCAGTGGAGAATTTCCCCGCCAAAGTGAAAATTCGCTTTGCATTTCATGGGTAGTTCCCCGTAAGATGGACGTTTGACCCGATCCCCGTGCCAAAAACCAACATTCGCCGTCTATTCGCGGAGATTTTCTGATGGCTGCATCCACCCAGTTCAAACAGCAATGCCCGAGCTGTGAGGCCATGGTGCCGATCAAAGACAGCAGCATGATCGGTAAGAAGGTCGATTGTCCGAAATGCAAGTATCGCTTTGTGGTGGAAGATCCGGGCAACGGCGATGGCGAGGAAACCAAGACGAAGCCGAAGTCGGCTGCCGTGACCAAGTCCAAGCCAGGCAAGGCGAAAACCAGGCCCGACCGCGATTTGGACGATGACGACGGTGAAGGCAAGCCCAAGGCCAAGAAATCGGGCGGCGGTGGAAACGCCATGATGTACGTGGGCATCGGTCTGGGCGTGCTGGCGGTGATCGGCTTGGTCGTGGTCGGCATCATTATCTTCGGCGGGTCGGGCAACAACAGCTCCGGTTCATCAAGTTCCTCAAATTCGTCCAACAGCAGCAAACCGGGCACTACCAGCCCGCCGTCGAAACCGACGACGGATCCAAATGCTGGTAAAAGTGACTCCTCAGAAAACGCGGGCGGCAACGCCGAGCCAGGCGACAGCTCGGGTCAAGTTAATATCAGCAATTTGCTACCGAACGAAACGCAATCGGTGAACAACGTATTTGTCAACAAGTTCACCAACTCGACGCCCGGTGGCGCAATGTTTTCGTCGACGGCCGGCTTTCGTAGGGAAATGTGTAAGGACCAGCTCGGCTTGCCGTTGGAATCCATGATGCATTTCATCCGAGCCGAAAACGTCAAGAATGGCTGGGTATTTAATGTCGTGCAGATGAGTCCGAAGTACAGTATCGACATAAATGAACTCAAATCGAAACTGGGCTCGCGAAAGGGCCCGAAGAGTCCGCTGAAAAAGCACGAGTACTTCCTGACGAGCCCCAATGATTTGCTCGACACCCTGGCTAATCTCGATCCGAGTGCCTTGGCCGGGCAGAAGGTTGCAGTGCAACCGAAGAAGCGACCTGCGAATCGTGATTTGGCCTGGCATCTTTATGACGCCCAGACGCTCATTGTGGCCGACGTTGACATGATGGAGCAATTCTTGCAAGCGGATCGGGTGCAGCCGGCGATTACCAAATCCACGTCTGGCAGCAGCATGAATCCGAACATGCCGAACATGCCTCAAGGACCAGGCGGCTTACCGGTGGCGGCAGGTAGCGGCGGGCCCGGCAAACAGCCAGGAGGCGGAGCGGATGGGCCTCCCGGTCGGCCCAGCATGCCCTCGATGCCGCCTGGCGGACCGGGCATGATGCCGCCACGCGGTTCTGGTGGTCCCGGTGGTCCTGGCGGCCCTGGTGTCGGCATGTTCTCCGAAAAGAACACTTACATGACCGTTCGCGAAGATTTAAAGGCCATGCTCGATCGCATGGAAGAAGCCAAACAGGTGATCTTCAGCAGCGCGGCCGTGGACCTGGAAGACATGAATGCCGCCATCGTTAACAACATTCGCGGCACTAGCGGGTTAGGCGCGATCCCGCCATTGCCCGCCATAACTACTGCCGGTGTCGGTCTGCATACCTTCTCCGAAAATCGTGTGACCGGAGTAATTGCCATCGAGCTAAAGCGCGAAGACGAAGCGCGCAAATTGGCCGAGGCGCTTCAGCTCGCCATGCCGCTGTTGTCCTCCGGCATCGGCAAATGGATGGGCATTACGATCAGTTCCAGCAATTCCAACTTCCCTGGGGCGCCTGGTATGAATCCCGGAATGATGCCCGCAGGCTCAGGTCCGGTTGGCGCGCAACCAGGCATGATGCCGCCGGGTGCTGGTTCGATGCGTCCAGGCATGGCGCCTGGGTCTGGGCCCGGCGGTCCAGGTATGATTCCGCCAGGGTCTGGGCCGGGCGGTCCTGGCATGATTCCGCCAGGAGCGGGCTCCGGTCGGCCGGGGGGCGGGCTGCCGCCCAATCCGTACGGACCGAATGCACCGGGTGGGCCCGGGAATCCTGGCGGCCCTGGCACTGATACCCCGTCTGCGAATCAGGCGACTTCGTCCACCATTCAAGTGACTAGTTCCGGTAAGACCGTGTACATCAATGTGGACCTGGAAGTCAACGAGGCCACCAATGAAAAGTTCCGCAATGCCATCGAAGGCCAAGTAGTGCGGTTAAAAGGCATGCTCGACGTGCAGGCAATGACCACCCCACGCTGGCATGAACTCGCCGGCACGGCCATCACGCTGAAGAACCAGAAGAAAGCGCTCATCGGCGCCTATCGGATCACCGGCGAGGGGCAAGTAGCGTACGGCGGCTCCCCGTTCATCAGCCGCTCGCCGAGCCAGCGCGTTAGCTGGATGGTTGATTTGTTGCCGATGCTGGGTAAGGAGGACATCTACCAGCAGATCGATCCGAAGCAGCCTTGGCGGAACGAAAAGAACCTCCGGGCCGGGACGAACTGGATTCCGCAGTTCATTAATCCAAACTATCCACGTGAGTCGTGGCAGGCGACCTTGCCAAGCCTTCCGGGCCAGAGCATGGGCGCCACCCACTTCGTGGGCCTCTCCGGAATCGGTCTCGATGCGGCCGAGTACATGCCCAACGACCCGGCCACCGCCAAGAAGCTTGGCATGTTCGGCTACAATCGCGAAATTCGCTTCAGTGATATTAAAGACGGCCTGTCGAACACCATTTACATGATCCAAGTTCCGCCCACCTTGCAGCGGCCATGGATTGCCGGTGGTGGCGCCACGGTTCAAGGCGTTCCGGAGAAGAACAGCATTGCTCCATTTGTATACCAGCAAGCCAACGGCAAGCGCGGCACGTATGTGCTTATGGCCGACGGTTCAGTTCGCTTCGTGTCCGAGTCTATTCCGGACAAGACCTTCCAGGCGATGGTCACCATCGCCGGCGAGGATGACGTGAGCGATATGAATGCACACTCGCAGGTGGTCCCGGTGCCGAAACCTGCAGGAGCAGTGTCAACCGCTGCACCGGACCCGAAGGCACCGGGCAAATAGCGGTTTTTTCAGATCAAAAATCCCCGTTTGCGTTTCGCGCACGCCGACAATTGTTAGCGAGTGCGAAACGCAAGCGGGGATTTTTGTTTACTGACCTCTGACTTCTGCTTGCCCTCCCAACCCCTACCACTTCTCCAAATTCAGCCGGTTGTATCAATTCCTTCGTTTCTTTCGATACATTTTTCCTGCCCCATCGGGCGATAACTACCAACGCGACGACGCTTTCCTCCTTTCACCTGCTTGCGAGGCCGCATGGGAAGACGCGTTGGCTGGCTGTTGGCTGCCTGTTTCTGCTTCGGTTGCACGGCTCTTGAGGCATTGCCCGAAGATGGCAAAGCTAGTAGTACTGCGCCCATTGCAAAACCTGGTGTGGCCGCAACCACGGAAGAATCGCTCCGTCAGGCGGCTGCTTGTTTGGAATCCGGCGACGATGCCGGCGCCTTGCCGCACCTCCAAGCCTACCTTGCCGAACACCCAGATCATGTAGTGGTGCGCGCTCACCTCGGCGAATTGTTGCTGCGACTACACAAGCAAAACGAGGCCCAAAAGGAATTTGAGCGTTACCTAAGCGATGCGGCGACCCAGGGCGAAGCAGCGTGCCGCCACGTCATTCACAGCCATACCCGCCTGGCCGAAATCGCCCGTGACCACGGCAATGGTTATGAAGAGCGCCTGCACCGCGGCATCGGTCTGTATCTTCTTGCCCGGCAAGTCGCCGGCGCAGGCGAAAAGGAAGACGAACCGGACCCCGAGTCGCTGCTGTTCAAAGCCATTAAGCAACTGGAGCAGGCGGCCAAGGAAGGGCCACAGGAGGCGCGGCCCCACTGGTATCTTTACCTGGCCTGGTCGCAGTTGGGCCAGATGCATCCGGCACACACCAACTTGGAGCAGGCCCGGAAGTTGGCCGAACAGTCGGACCTGCCGCTCAATGAATTCGCCGCCCTGCAAGCGGCTCGCTAGAAACCCTTGGAACCCAAGCAATTTCCGGGGAAACTGATACAATCAGGAGCATCCCCATCGCCAACGAAAAGAGGCCCAATGCCGTTGTAGTTACTGGGGAATAGCATCTCGCACAGCCTGAGTTTGGGAGAATATGCTCATGAAGTATCGCTTGCGCGCCGGATGGGCGCTCGTAGCCGTTGTGTCTGTCGTTGCCCTGGCAGTTTCCACCGCCCGCGCCGAGGAGGAATTCCCTCTGGATTTGCAGAACCGGGTGAAGGACCTGCGCGACGGCATCCGCATGTCCGTCAAAGACGGCAATGCCGCCCAGCACCAGAAGGACATGCAAAAGGCGGCTCACGCCTCGATCATGCGGTTGACGGACGAAATTAATCGCGACCTGAAGAGCGGCGCCGGCCGCAAACCCACGCCCATGTCGCAAATCGTGCAGGAAGCGAATTCGCTTATTCCGGCCATGCCGATTCTGGAAAAGCAATCTAACGACGTGCAGCGGCAGGTTTACGAGCGCAAAAAAGATTACATTCAAGCTTATGGCCAATACGTGGCCAATGTCTTGCACGATGAAATACTTCTGCCCAAGGACAAGCCCATCAAGTATGAGCTGCTTGTCCGCGTCAATGCGGCTCGCATCCTCGCTCGGCTCGGCGAATCCGGCTTCGTGAAGACCGATGATAAGCTAGTGGATACGGTGGACATTGCTCTCGATGTCATTCAAAATCCCAAAGAGTTTGATGCCGTTCGGCTGTATGCCTTGCAAGCGCTCAAGAATTTGCTGGCCCTGCCGAACCCCGCGGGCATGGACAAATCGCTGCTCGCCAAGACGCCCGAACGCGAGAAACAGATCATTCTCGCGCTCATTCAATTTGTTTCCCGGCCCGTTACGATCTCGGCCGATGCGTCGCAGGAAGAGATCGACGGCTGGCGCTACATTCGCCGTGAGGCAATCCGCGCGCTGGGCTACGTTCGCTACCCGGTGATTCGCGATGAAAAGGAAAAGAAGGTCATCGTCAATCCGGCTTTCTGGCTACTGCGCTTTGCCGCGGCCGATCCGATGATCAACCCCACGCCGAGTCTGTACGAGCGTGCCGAGGCGCTCATTGGCTTCCTGCAACTCAATCCCGATCCTCAAATGGAAATGGATTATGCTTCCTGGTACGCGGCCCTGGCTTTTCGGGACCTGGCGTCGGAATTCAGCGGTCGGGAAGTGAAATTGCCCGGAGCCGCGCCAGCTCCCGGCGCCGGCGGGGCAGCGCAGCTGCGCGATTACATGCCCTGGAAGCTGATTTGGAACAAGCTCGAGATTCTGTTCAAACCCTGGGTCGTCGGCTGGGAAGGCACTCATGCCAACGCGCCGCGCGTTCCCGATCAAATGGTGACCGAGCTGTTGCAGCTATGTCAGGCGCAGATCTTCCAACCTTGTGTCGGCGTCTCCCAATTGCCGCAGAACGTGGAATACGAAACCATTTCCAGCTGGCTTCAAAATCAGCAGGCAAACGTCACGGCCAAAACGCTCTTCAAGGACGATCCCGATTCCGAGATCAAGGTGCCGAGGAATTAAGACCGGTGGCGCGAGAGAATTAGAGCCGGGAGCGCGAGCGACCGGAAGGAAAAAGTCCTCCTTCCCGTCACTCGCGCACCCGGCTCTTCCAGTTGACGCTTGCCGTTATTCGAGGCTTTTCGCCGCGCGCACATATGTTTCGAAATTCACCACTGGCGTGGCGCGATCCACGCCGTGATTCAGATTTACAATATGCCGCAGGCCGCCGCCGGCTAAGACACAACGCCGAGTTGTTTCCCGAACCTGCTCCGGTGTTCCGGTTCGCAGAATCTCCTCATCCACGTTGCCCTGGAACACCAAGTACGGATACCTCTCCCGGCAGGTAGCCAGGTCGTGCGATGCGCCAAGGCTGACCACATCGGCCCCGGATTGCGTCATCAATACCAAATGCGGGCATTCCTTCACGAACAGGATCCGCGGAGCGCCGGGCGCTTCCCGGAAGATCGACCGATGATACGGCTGTGCCCAGGCTTCGTATTCCTGCGCCGTGAGTTCCCCGGCCCAGGAATCGAAAAGCTGGTAAAGTTCGGCGCCATCAGCAATAAGCGTATTGAGGAAGCCGGCCGTCGCAGTTGCAATGCGCTCCAGCAAGCCGCGCCAGACCTCGCCACGCTCGGCAATGAATTCACGCGTCGCGGCGAGATTCTTCCCGGTACCGATGCAATAGGTGGCCAGCGTGAATGGCGCTCCGGCAAAGACAATCACCGGCAACTCACCGCGGAGTTCCGCCTTCACCAACTTCAGAAGATCGCGAATGTGTTGATAGCGCGCGGGATCCGGATTCGCATCGAGCCGTTCGAGGTCGGCTTTCGTGTGTACCGGCCGGTCGGGCACTGGGCCGACGTTTGGCTGCAACACAAACGGCAAGCCCATTGCCACCGTCAACGTGGTGATGTCGTAGAAGAGGATGATGGCATCGACGCCGAAGCGCTTGGGGCATAGCGATGCCTTGGCCGCGAGCTCGACATGTTCCGAGAATTCGTAGAACGAGAGGCCGGCGCGAAGCTTGTTGAATTCCGGGTCCCACCGCCCTGCTTGCCGCATCGCCCACACCGGCGGCCGCTCCACGCGCTCGCCACGCGCGGCGCGGATGAGCAGGTGCGTGGTGAGCGGTGCGTGGAGAGTAGTCATGGATCAGAAGTCAGGAATCAAAGGTGAGAAATCAGGCGAAAAGCCCACCGACGGCAGTCCGTGGGCCATCCGGGCTTTAACAAGCCACTCATTCTTTTCTGCCAATGTATAGCGTCGCAATACCGCCGGTGAAGGGGAAGTAGTGGATGTCCTTCAGCCCGTGCCCCCGCAAACAATCTGCCAACGCTTCGTAATCAGGAAACCGCATTACGCTTTCCGGTAAATACCGATAAGCACTGTCTGGACTTCGGGACAGAAACTGCCCGATGGCCGGCAGGATCTTGCGGAAGAAGAACAAGTACGGCCGGCGAATCAGCCAATGGCGAGGGCGAGAGAATTCAAGGATGGCTACGCGCCCGCCGGGCTGGGCCACACGCACCATCTCGAGGATGCCCTGGTCCATGTCGGTGATATTCCGCAGACCGAAAGCCACGCAGACGATCTGGAATTGATTGTCGGGCAATGGCAAATGCTGGGCGTCGGCCTCGATGAAGTGAATACGCGCATCGGCGTTGCGTTTTCGCACTTTCCCAATCGCGCGCGTTAACAGCTCCGGGCAAAAATCGACGCCGACGATCGGAACCTTGCCGCCGCAGGCTTTATCATAGGCCAGTGCCAGGTCGCCCGTGCCGGTGCAAACGTCGAGAATGGGCGCGTCTCCTGCCGGCGGCACCAACTTGGTCACTTTCTTCCGCCACGACCGGTCGATGTTCAAGCTGAGCAGATGATTCAGCGTGTCGTACCAGGGTGCAATGGCGCCGAACATCTGGCGAATGCGCGTTTCACGCTTGTCGAGCAGATCGCCGGCCACATTCACACTCCGGTTAGTCCGCAGCGCAAGCAAGGGATCGTCCCTTGCTTGCGCTGCGGGCTCACACTCATGACCGCAAATTTCCCCAAAATATCACCGCACCCAAACTAAATACACGACAATTGCCGCGAGAAGCAAAACGCCGGCCGGAACGAGATAACGACGATACTTCAAATACAACAGGGCGTATTTGGCTTTCATGACCAATCCCCAGTGAATTCCAGCATGATGAAAATGATTCTACAAATTGGCAATGCGATAACCGACATGAAAGATCACGTCACCGCCTCCACCGGCCGCCGCGCGCGGCGGATCAGGCGATACAGCAGCCGCGCATCCTGGCTCAAGTCGAAGAGCATCATGCCGGGCGGAGCGCCGCTGGTGAGCGCAGCACGCTGCTGGCTTTCGTTCGTGGGCAGATCGGGGCCGACGACGATCGTGCCAGCCACCTCATTGCGTTCCGTGAGCAGCAGATTCGCCACTTCGCTCAGCACCAGCGCTTTCACTTGGCCGCCGTTGCCGGTCGTTACGCTCAGCAGGCGCTCCGTCGTCACACCGTAGACCGTGCGTGCGCGCCTCCGGGCCCCGTACGCCGCGCGGGTCACTTCTGCCGCCACGCTCAGGGCCTTCATGCCGAGCAAAAACCACAGGAAGAACACGCCAAAGTTGGCGGCGCCACCGCCCGCTATCATGAAACCTTGCATCCACAAAAACGCGAGGACGGTGAAGATGAGATGCGACCAGCGGAAGGTAAACCCCTGCCGCGGCCGGCCGGACCATAGTAACAACTCATTCGGCCCCAGTTCCGGCTCGATGACCTCGCTCGGTTGGTCCCAGACCGCGGGCTGATCGACTGAAGTTTTCGTCGAAACTAACCCCGCTCGCCGTCGGCGGCGGCCCTGTTGATTCAATGCGTTGTCAATGAGTCGGTAAACTTCCTTGGCTCCATGATCCAACTCGAAACAATCGATCGCCGAGCTGATGAAGACCTGCCGTCCCCGGTTGGCGGCCTCGGCATGCCCGGCATCGTGCCCGAAGCGAATTGTGCCGCCCTCGCCACGCCACGTCGGCGTAAACTTTGCGTCTACCAACGCGTCCAGCTCCAGCGAGCGGACGCGCCGCCCAAACAAGCCGCCTACCATGACCACGCGCTCCGAAGTCACCCCATAGGCGCAGCGGCGCCGCGACCAGGCATCGTAGATGGGCCGACCGAAAAGATATGTCGTCATGAACAGTAAATGCGGCAAACCGAAAATGAGGAACGGGGGAAAGGCCTGTCCGTTGTTGGCTGGACCGGCGCGGAAGAACGCGGACAGGCTCGGGCCGAACACGATGAGTGCCATGAACAGCAGCACGAACTCCGCGCGCCGGAAGATGAGCCCCTGCTTCGGCCGGCCGGCCCAAAGCAATTCTTCCGCCGGCTCGAGTTCGGCCAGGATGATTTCGTCCGGATTGTTCCAGTCGGTCGGCATGGCAGTGGTACGGCAAGATTCAACGAGCGCGGGCTTGTTTGGCACAATTATACGTTATTCCCATTCGAGACGCTCGTATACGATCTTCTCATCAGACTTTTGCCTGCCCTATTTGGCCTAGCAAAGCGAATCCTGCCGCACTATAGAAACACCGGGGCACCATCTCTTTGATTCCTGGCTACTCTTTCTCTGAGGTTCAGCCATGCGAACATTTCTGTGCGCCGCGATGACACTGTTGGTTGTGGGGATCGCGCAAGCTGATGAAAAAAACGTCGAAACAATTGTCGAAGATTGGGTGAAAGCACAAGAAAACCTGGTGGATGTCTTGAAATCGATCCAAGACCAGCCCACCGCGCAAGCCGCTCTGCCGAAGTTAACTGAACTCGACCGGATTCTGCGGGAACGCCGGGAAGCAGTCAAAAAATCGGGCCCCGATGTCGAAATGGATATGCCGGAAAAACTCGGCAAACGTTTGGAGAACGCGAAGCGGCAGTGGCACGAGGAGTACAAACGCCTGAACGGCGTGAACGAGGCTTATCTAGTGCTCAAAGATAATTCCTTGATAAAAGCCATGCAGCAAGACGCGGAACGGCGGGCAAAGACCGGCGTGAACGACCTGCAGATCGGCGTGTTACAATTCAAACTCAAGTACCTTAAATATCCTGACGAACTCGATGAACTCGTCAGTCCTCCCAATGGCCGAGCGTACGTTTCTGTTGAATCACTCTTCGACCCGTTTGGCCGGAAATACCAATACGATATGAAAGGTCCTAAGAACGGCGGTCTAAAGCCCGATATCTGGTCACTTGGACCGCGCCACTTGAAGGACGCAATCATCGGCAATTGGGTGGAGAAGAAATGAGCAAACCCAAAGGACGGAACTTAGGCTGCTTATCTCGCATCCAATCCTTACTGGCCAACGCTACCATTGGCAATAGCGTTACATTTTGTGTAGCCGCGGCCGGTTCGTTCTTCCGCGGCCCGAACATTCCGCCCCAATTCCCCATTTATGTTGTGGGCGCGGGGCCAGTGCAGGCTGTATAATTGCGGCAATGGGAAGAGGCTGGCATCACGCCCGGAGTATGTACACATGGCCACCGTGCAAGAACCCGTCAAGGCATCCGGTCGGCATGATCGCTTCGTGGAACAGCAGCTTACCCAGGCCACTCGCCGGGTGCTGCTCCTGGACCTGACGTCGTCCTTCCTGATGCTGCTGATCGGCACGACAATCTTTGGTCTGGCCATCATGTTTCTTGACCGGGCCGTGAATTTGCCACAAATCGTCCGGCAAATTGCATTTCTGGGATTCCTGGCGGCGGCCGGCGCTTTTGTCTGGTTCCGGCTGTTGCGGCCATTCCGCCAACCGATCAATCCCTACTATGCTGCCCGGCAAGTGGAACAGACAATTCCCGACGCGAAGAACAGCGTCATCAACTGGCTCGATTTGCACAACGAAGACTTGCCCCCGGCGGTCCACACCGCGCTCGGCAGCCGGGCCGCGGCCGACCTCAAAGAATCCGATCTGAATGAAGCGGTTCCTGCCCACCAGCTGGGCTGGCTGGGCGGCATCGCGGGCGGCTTGCTCGTGGGCGTCATTGTTGCGCTGGCGGTCATGCGACCGGGGCAGTTCTTATCGCTCTTCGAGCGTGCGTTCAATCCATTCAGCAGCGCGCCGGTCGCAAAGCAAACGAACATAACGGTCATTGAACCGCAAGGCGGCAGCGCGACGGTGCCGGTGAAGTTCTCGGTGACCGTGCGCGTGAGAGTTGATGGCCGCATTCCCGATAACAACAAGCCGGACTCGATGCGCCTGTTGTTGCGGCGCAATCCGGACGACACGAATTACGAAGAGATCGCGCTTGCTCCCGACGGCGATAATACGGAATGGAAAGTGACCCTCGGGGCCGACCGCGTGCAGAACGGCTTCTGGTACAAAGTGGCCGGCGGCGACGACGAGACGCCGGAATACCATGTGGCCGTGCGCTCCTCGCCGTTGCTAACCCGCTTCGACGTCACCTACAAGTTCCGCCCCTACCTGCAATGGCTGCCCCGAACCGCGACCGATCCCAACATCGAAGCGCTCCGCGGCACCGAAGTCACACTCAAGGTCCACACCAACCGCGATGTCCGCGACGGGCGCATCGTCGTGGATCCGTTTGACGGCGTCTTGTTGCCGGATGATGCCAAGCCCGCCACGGGTCCCATCAAGGCGGCATTGGTTCCCGGCGAGCCAGATGCGTTGCAATTCAAATTCATCGTTAACAAGGAAACGAAATACCGGATTTACTTCTCCTCGGTCGAAGGCGAATCGAACAAAGACCCGCTGCCGTACACGATCAAGGCGTTGCGGGACATGCCGCCGGAGGTCAACTTTACCAAGCCATTGGAACTTCTGGAGCCGGAGCCCAAGTGCCAGCTGCAGAGGCCGGCCAATGGCATGCTCCGACTCGAAGGCACGACCCAGGATGATTATGGCCTCACGAAGATCACCTTGCGCATGAAGCTGAAAGACGGCACCGTCCTGGAGCCAAAGACATTCCACCAGGAAAAGGACTTCAAGCTCGAAACCGGCGCTTTTATGCGCTCGGTGGAATACATGGATTTCGTGGAAATCGAGAAGCTGAAGACCAAAGACGGCGCCCAGGCCAAGCTGGGCGCGGGAGCCGTGCTAGAATACTGGCTCGAAGCCGAAGATAATTGCGATTTCCCCGGCCCAAACATTGGCAGCACCAAACATTTCACGGTGCTGATTCTTGCCCCCAAGAAAGACGAAGACGAAAAGAAGGAACTGCAGGAGCAAAAAGAGAAGGCCCAGCAAGACAAGCAGGACAACGATAAGAAGTTCGACCAACAGCATCAGAAGGACAACGAGGAGTCGAAGAAGCAGCAGGCCGAGCAGCAGAACCAGGCCGGCAACAAGGATGAGAAGAACCAGAAAAAGGATGACAAGGAAAAATCCGATTCCGACAAGAAGGTCGAGGAGATGATCAAGAAGGAAATCGAAGAGAAGCATAAGCAGGATGCGAACAATCAGCCAAAGAAGGATGAACACGGCGAGGCGAAGGGCGACAACAAGCCGGAGAATGGCAATCAGCTGCCAGACGAGAAGAATCCGAAGGAGCAGGGCAGCAAGCCGGAGCAGGCGAAGCCGCAAGACGGCAATCAGCCGATGCCCGATAATAAGAACCCGAACGATCGGAGCAACAAGCCGGACCAGAATCCGAATCAGCCGGACAACAAGAATCCCAACAACAACCCGGATAACAAGAATCCGAATCAGCCGGACAACAAAAACCCAAATCAGCCCGACAACAAGAACGGCAACAACGCCCAGCCCCAGCCCCACGAGAGCAAGGGCGATGCCAAAGACATGAAGCAGGATGGGAACATGCAGCCGCCGGCCGAGCAAAAAGGTCCGCCCCAGGAAGGCAGCGGCGCGGGCGACTCGAAGCCGAAGGGCCAGCCGCAGCAACCGCCACAGAAGGGCGATCCGAAACCGGCCGGGGAGAAGAATGCCGACCCGAGTGGCATGGGCGAGTCCAAGAACCAGCCGGAAAAGGGCGCGGAAGGCGGCACCAGCAATGCCAAGCAGCCGCCGAAAAATCCCATGAACCCGATGAACCCGAATCAGCCCATGGAAAACGGGATGAACCCCGGCGCTAACCCCGATCCGAAGCAAAACAACGAGCCGGGCAACGCCAAGGGCCAGCCGGACAAGAGCCAGAAGCCAGAGAATAACCCCAACAACCCAAATCCGAACGACCCGAAGAACAGCGACAACAAACAAGCCGGTCAAGGTGCTGAAGGCCAACCGAAGCCCGACAACCAGCCGCAGGAAGGCCAAGCGAAGAAGAAACCCGACAATAAGGAACAGGGCGGCGGCACAGGTGAGAATGATCAGCCGCAAGATCAGCCCGGCGCCGCGAAGGCCGAGAAGCCGCCGCAACAGCAGCACGGCAAAGCCAAGCCGAGCGACAACGCCGGCAAAAATCCGCCGGGCGAGCCGAAAGGCCAAATGGCTCAGGGCAACGACAATAACAGCCCGGAGAAACAGAAAGACCCAGGTCAGGCCAAATCGGAAGGCAATGCTCCGATGGGCAACACCGGACAGTTCGAACAAAGCAAGGGTGACGCCAAGGGCGATAACGGCGCCAGCCAAAAGGAGCAGGCCAACAATAAACAGCCGACTCCAGACAACAACGGCGCCGGCGGCAAGGACGATGTCGCCAAGCTCGAGAATCAGATGAAGAACGGCGACCCGAAGGCAAGCCAGGATGCGAAGCAACAACTCGAGCAAATGGCCAAAGACAGCTCCGACCCGCAGAAGCAGAAGGCCGCCCAGGATGCGCTAAAGAAGGATCAACAAGACAAGAACGGCCAGCAACTGGGTGCCGCCAAGAAACCACCGGAGAAACCGGAGCAGGGCAACCCGATGACCGACAAGGCCGAGCAGATCGCGAAGCAAAAGCCGAACAACGCTCCTAAACAGGAGCCAGGTGAGTGTAAACACTGAAGTGCGACCGATGCGGCCCGTGCGGCCGGTAGCCCCGCTCCGAAGCAAGGTGAATCGAAGTCCAATCAGTCCGGCGCCGGTTCGGCCAGTGCCAAGCAAGGTGATTCGAAGAACAAGCCGAGCGACGCCAAGCAAACCGCCGAGGCCAAGAAGCCGGGCGACCAGGGTAGTGGCCAGCAAGCCGGCGATTCGAAGGGCGGCGGCCAGGGTGGCAGCGGCAAAGAAGCCGGTCAGGCAAAAGACAACCCGCAGAAGCAGGCCGACAAGGGCGACCAGACGGCCAGCAACGTCGGCAAGCCGATGGGCGACCCCAAACAGACGAAGCCGATGCAACCCGATGCGAATGCCCAGCCGCCAATGCCCGGCAAACCCGGCGGCGAGAACGCAAAGCAAGGCGACGCGAACAATGAACAGCAGGCCCAGGGTAACTCCCCCGGCGATGCGAAGCCGAATTCCGGCAGCCAGGGCAATGCGAAGCCGAATGATACAGACCATAGCCCCGCTGGCTCCAGTTCTGGACAGGGGGCCACTGCGGATGAAAAGCGCGGTGCGGCTACTAATCAGGCTCAGGAAGAGCGCGGCAAGATGGCCGATCCGAATAAGGAATTCGCCAACCGCGCCGGCGACCTGCAACTCGACGAATTCAAGAAGAAGGTGACGCCCGAGATGTTGCAGAAATACGGCATCACCGAAGAGCAATGGAAGCAGTACCTGGAAAACCTGGCCAAGCACAAGGATCAGCCGCCAAATGCGGAGGATAACAAGAACGATACGGTTGGCGGCAACCGGGCGGGCAGCTCGGTCTTGAACAAAGGCCCACGCAAAGTTGAGACGGATCCGAATGCCAAGGCCGGCGACATCAACACCGGCGGCCCCGGCAGCGCTCCTCCGGAATATCAAGACGCCGCCAGCCGATTCACGCGAATGATCTCCGAGGGCAAGAAACCCCCGAAAAAGTAGGAACTCTGGCAACGCCGCGAGCGGGGATCGCCGCTTGCGGCGTTGCACACCTCCCATGCATCGCTATCTCGTTTCGTTCGATCCCAAGCGCGTTCCCCATCACTTCACCGATATCTTGGTTGTGGGTGCTGGCATTGCCGGCCTGCGGGCCGCGCTCGAAGTGCCAACTTCGCTCCAAAGCCTCGTCGTCACGAAGGACAAGATTCAGGAAAGCAACAGCAACTATGCCCAGGGCGGCATCGCCGGCGTCTTGTCGCCGGAAGACCGCTTCGAGAACCACGTCGAAGATACGCTGCGGGCCGGGGCCGGGCTTTGTGACCGGGCGGTGGTGGAGAAAGTCGTTCACGAGGCGCCGCAACAGATTGCCGACCTCATCCGCTGGGGCACGAATTTCGATCATCTGGCCAGCGGCGAGTTGGCCCTCACGCGCGAAGGCGGCCATAGCCACTCCCGCATCGTGCATGCGTTGGGCGACGCGACGGGCTTTGAGGTGATGCGCGCGATCATCGAGCGCGCCCGCAGATTGCCGAATGCCAGCATCTGGGACGACACATTCATTCTGGATTTGCTCACGCACGAGGGCCGCTGCGTGGGCGCGCTGCTGGTGCGCGGCGAGCAGAAAATGCTCGTCTGGGCGAAGCAAACAATCTTGGCTTCCGGTGGGACCGGCATGGTCTACCGCGAGACCACGAACCCGCCGGTCGCCACGGGCGACGGCATGGCTGCCGCGTGGCGGGCCGGAGCTGAATTGCGCGACATGGAATTCATGCAATTCCACCCCACAGTGCTCTACGTGGCCGGTTCGGCCCGCTCGCTCATCACCGAAGCGATTCGTGGCGAAGGCGCCTATCTGCGCGACAAAGACGGCAACCGCTTTATGCTGCAGGAAGATCCGCGCGCTGAACGTGCGACCCGCGACGTGGTATCGCAAGCCATCTTTCGTTGCATGGAACGCACGCAGCATCCCAATGTGTACCTCGACCTGTCGCACCTCGACGCAAACCACGTCCGGCAGCGCTTCCCGGGGATCGACAAAATGTGCCGCGGCTTCGGCCTCGACATCACCAAAGACCGAATTCCGGTGCGGCCCGGCGCGCACTACATGATCGGCGGCATGACGGTGGACAGCGACGGGCGAAGTTCCATTCCCGGCTTGTGGGGCGCCGGCGAGGTCACCTCCAGCGGTTTGCACGGTGCCAACCGCCTGGCCTCGAACAGCTTGCTCGAGGGGCTCGTCTTTGGCGCGAGTTGCGCGCGCGGCGCCGCGGCCGAGGCCGCCAAGATGCCGGAGTCGTTTCACGCTTTGCCGCTGCGCTTTCAAATTGAGCCGCAAGCCGCCGAACCGCTCGACGTGGCCGACATCACTAACTCTCTCCGGGCGCTGATGGTCCGCAACATGGGCATTGTCCGCGAGCGCAAACGGCTGCTGGAAGCACAACACGATGTGGACTTTTGGCGCCGTTACGTACTGGCTCGCGAATTCGATTCCCGTCCCGGCTGGGAATTGCAGAATCTTCTCACCATCGCCCGCCTGATGATCGACTCCGCGCTGGCGCGGGAAGAATCGCGCGGCACGCACTTTCGCAGCGACTTCCCCATGCGCGATGACGCGCACTGGCTGAAGCACATCGTCTGTCCGCCCGCGAGCGCCGGTTAAGCCGCAAGTCGCAGCCATTTGCCCTTGATCTCAGTCGCCCCAACACCTTAAACTCGCGTCATTCCCAAGATTGTCTTTATTCCCAGGTGCACGATGCCCACGCTTTCGCTGCCGCAGGGGCCGCACGATTCGGCCCAGTTATATCTCGATCTCTTAAAGCGCTGCCTCATCAACTGGATCTATGGCGAGACGGAGGAGAAGCCTTTGAAACGGAAAGGGGTATTCCAGCGCACCCTCATTTCAGCGCTGTCGGCGAAGAACATGCGCCTGGCCCGCCTCAAGCCCTTCAACGCGGAGCGACGGCTGGAAGGACTGGACTGGCCGCCCTGGGCCCACACCATGATCGGCTGGAAGCGGCTCGACAATTTCCAGCACTGCATTGAAACGGCGCTGCGCGAGCACATCCCCGGCGACATTATTGAATGCGGCGTGTGGCGCGGCGGGGCGAGCATTCTCGCGCGCGCGGTGCTGAAGGCACACAGCATTACCGATCGGCGCGTTTGGCTGGCCGACTCGTTCCGGGGGCTGCCGCCGCCGCGGCGGGAGTTCCCACACGATGCCGATTCCGATTTGCACACGAACCCGTTTCTGGCCGTGTCGCGTGAGCAAGTGCAGCGCAACTTCGAGCGCTATGGCCTGCTCGACGAGCAAGTGCAGTTCCTGGAGGGCTGGTTTCGCGACACGTTGCCGAAAGCGGAATTACAGCAACTCGCGGTCGTTCGGCTCGACGGCGACATGTACGAATCGACAATGGACGCGCTGGCGAATTTATATCCGAAGCTTTCGCCCGGCGGCTTTCTCATCGTCGACGACTACGGCGCGGTTCCGGCCTGCAAGGAGGCCGTTCAGGATTACCGCCGTCAGCACGACATTCAAGAAGAGATTATTCCCATTGATTGGGCCGGTGTGTTCTGCAGGAAATCCGTAAACGGACGATAAGTCAAAACCCGTTTACGTTTTGCAGCCACCGGCTCACAATTCGTGCGCGAAACGTAAACGGCGACTACTTAATCCAACTTCAACAGCAGCCACGCCAATCCTGTGAAGACGATGCCAAATGCCGCCAGCACGCCACACGAGGTCAACACACTACCAATGTTCGGCGTGGAGAGCAGCAACTCTTGATACGCATCGAGTGCCCAGGCTTGCGGCGTCAATTGCGTCCACGCTTGTACCTGCTCCGGCATCTGCTCGCGCGGCCAGACGCAGCCGCCGGCAATTCCCAATATGAGCACGAGGAAGGTGCCGAAGATTGCCACCTGGAATTCGGTGCGGGCCAGGCTCGCCACCAGCATCGCGAGCCCCACGGCCGCGAAAGACGTGGCCGCCACTACCAGGGGCAGCAGCCAGGGCTGCGGGCCCCATTTCATGCCGAACGCCAGGCTGCCCGCCACGAGCAGAAACACGCCCTGGAACAGCGAGACCGCCAGGCATGGCAGCATTTTCCCGAGCAGGATTTGGCCGCGCGTGAGCGGCGCCGCCCGCAGCCGAATCAGCGTGCCCTGCCGACGCTCGGCCACGAACAACCAGCCCATGGCCAGCACCATAAAGAACGAGAACATCACCGTGGCGGCGGGCACGAGGAACTGATAGCGCAGCGCACCCCGGTTGAGGACACCGCCGCCGCCTTGATAGGTTGTTAAGCTGCCGCTCTCGGCCGGTGGAGGAGGAGGCGAATTGGTCAACGCATGCCAGCTCTTGCCGCGCAGGTTATACTGCTTGAACATTTCCAGTAGCGCGGCCTGCACGCCGTTGCCCACCTCGGCCCGTTGTTCCTTGGTCAGCACCTTAAGGGGCTGCTTGATGGGCGATCCGCGGAGCGAGGGCGTCACGACCACGCGATCGGCCAACGCATCGATAAAGACCGGCTCGCTGATCTTGTCAAATGCGCTGCCGATCATCCAGGACATGACCACGCGCAGAAGCGACACCTGGATCACTTGCCGGATGATGGAGGCGGCGGTGGGCTGCTTCGGATCCTCCACCAGATCCAGATCCAGCGCCTTGAAATCCATGCCGTCTTTGAAGAAAGGATTGATCCCTTGTTTGCCGCCGGTGAATTCTTTCTCCATGAAGGAACATGCATTGACCTTCTGGCTAAAGGGCGGTTCGAAGATCGCCACTGCGGAAACTTTGCCGCGCTTGACGAGACGCTCGGCTTCTTCACGAGTCGGGATCACCACCACCCGCACGCCGCCGATATTCGCCAGGTCGTCGCGCACCACTTCCGACCATTTCTTATTCCCGTACGGCCCGTTGGGGGGCGGCGGTCCCTGATCGTCGTCCACCACCCAGACGCGCAGCCGGTCATCCGGTTTCTGCACGACGCTCTCGCCCATGATCAAACCCAAGACGAACATGAAGACAGGCGGTATGAGCAAAAGAATGATTGCGGCCCGCGTGTCGCGCAGCAGTAGCCGCAAATCTTTTCCGGCAAGGGTCCAAATGGCCATGAGAGGGTCCTTTCTGTTTTTCGCAAGCTGTCTTCAATCGCGAAGGGCCCGGCCCGTCAGATGGAGAAAAACTCGCTCCAGATTCGGTTCCTGCGTTTCGAGTTCCAGCGGCTCCAGCTTGTGTTCCTGCAGCAGCGGCACCAACGCGAACATGGCGCGGGCCGCCTCTTTGCAGGAAAGCTCGAGCACATTCGGCTGCGGTTCAGCCACTTGCACATTTGGCAGTTGCTGGATGCGCTGCCGCAGCGCAGCCGGAACTTGCGGCAGCCGCACGCGAATGCGGCCCTCCAGCAGGCGCAGCAAGTTGGGCAGCGTGTCGCAGGCAATTAGTTTGCCGCCATCGAGAATGCCGATGCGGCTGCACAGCGCCTGGACCTCTTCCATGTAATGGCTCGTGTACACGATGGTCATGCCTTCACGATTCAGCCGCCGCACTTCTTCAAAGATTCGATTGCGCGACTGGGGATCGACGCCGGTGGTGGGCTCATCGAGCAACAGCAATTTGGGTCGATGCAAAATCGACACGCCGAGGTTCAGCCGGCGCTTCATGCCGCCGGAGAATGTGTTGACGCGGTCCCTGGCCCGGTCGGCGAGTGCGATGGTTTCCAACACCGCCTCCACGCGGTGGTTCAATTCTGCGCCTTGCAAACCGTACAGCCGGCCGAAGAAAGCGAGGTTTTCGCGAGCGGTCAGTTCGCCGTAAATGGCCAGATCTTGCGGCACAACGCCGATCTGTTTGCGCGAATTGAGGTCATGTAGCCGAATCGGCTGGCCGCTCAACCGCGCCTCGCCCGCCGACGGGGCCAGCAAACACGAGAGAATGGATATGAGCGTGGTCTTGCCGGCTCCGTTCGGGCCGAGCAGACCGAACAGTTCGTTCTCTTCCACCTGAAAGGTCACGCCGCGCAGGGCTTCGATGCGGCCATAATTCTTTCGTACATCGCAAACTTCAAGCAGCGCTTGGCTCATGCCCGCCCCGTTAGGAGTGATCTGGCAATTCGTTACCTGTTGTTACCTGTGTACTGCTGTATCATATGTTTGGCAGCGAATGCCGGTAGTCGGTCCGCTTCGTTGAAAAATCGCCTTCGGCAAAATGACGTTTGGGGTGCGGCGAATAAAGCTATTGAGAGACTCTCGCACTCTCTCCCGAGGAGGGAGAAAAACGCATTCAGGAGTTCCCATGAACTCACGCAATTCGGCGGAAACCGGTAACTGGGCCGACGTCACGGCGGTGGTCGTCCAATTGTCGACGCCCGGCACGGGTTGGACGATGTCGCGCGTGGTCGCCACGCTGGATCCCCAGCATCGCAATGATCTCGTTTTCCTGGAGCGCATTTTCACGCGCATCGAGCGCTTGCAGAAAGCACGCGATGTCACGCGCGATGAAGAACGCGTGCTGCGCATCATGGACACGCCGCCGGCGCGCTATGGCTCCGAGCGGACGCGCGACTTGCCGCTGTCGGTAACCTTCGGCATCCCGTGCGTGATTGCCGATATGCCGATTGAGCATTCGAACTTGCCGCCGGGGCTGCCGGCCCATCTGCATTACCGCGAAGCGAACCTGTTGCCCTGCCGGGCGGATACCGAAGCCGGCGGCCGCGTCGTGATGCGGCCCTATACTTGGGGCCAGCTACACGAGAACGAGGAATTCTTCCTTCAGCAAGTCAAACAGACCGGCGTGCGCCTGACGGCCGCGCGCGTGCAAGCCAACAACATGCTGTACGAACGGCAGCGGCTCACGCTGCCGGGGCTGGTGCTCATCACCTTCGAGGGCTATGAGGTCGTGAGCAAGATGCGCTTACTGCAACTTGCGGATGATATCTACGCCCTTAAAGAGCAACGCCCCCGAAACCAAGTCGAAGAGCAAGTGCGCGAGATTGTCATGGCCAGCGAGCAAAAGGGCATCCTGTATCGCCGGCGCTTGCTGCCGCGCGCGTTCACCGGCGGGCCGGAAATATACGCGGCGGATATCTTCATTCGCCCGCATTACCTGCGCCACCGTTTCCTCACCGACGAAGAAAGGTTCCTGCCCGTGATCGCAGAGCGCGGCGCGCATGGGGCTATCGAACATCTGCCATATTGGGAAATCACCGGCGAATTGGCGCCACCCGCGGAGGAAGTAGCCGAGGCCGTTCCGGTGGAAACCGAGCCGGCCAAGATCTTCGCCAGCCGCCGCAGCACCGGCAGCGGGGCCACGGCTACGGCCGAAGCCATTCAGGCCGCACCGAAGACGGACGGCTGGCTCGACGTGACCGCCGACGTTTTGCCGGAGTCCGACGAGGTCGTACCGGAAGTCGCGACCGCGGCCGAACCGGTCCACGCCCGGCCCGTGCGGGCGCGCCGCTCCCGTGGGCCCATGCTGGCCGGCATCATCCTTGCCGTCGTCGCCCTTGTCGGCGGCGGCAGCGCCCTGGTGCGCACCTTCGGCTTCCGCACGCATGAGCGAGTGCATCTGTCCAACCCGCGTGTGACGGGGATGGGCTTGGCCAAGACCGCCACCGTCACTTACCAGACCAAGGAACCTCCCGACGCTGCTTATCGCTATTTCGCCGTTATCCACGACCGGCAGACAGGCCTCAACCAGCAAATGGCCGTGGCCCTGCCGAATGACGCCCGGGGCGAAATCAACCTGGCCATGCCCTTTCGCCCTCTGCTGCCCTTGGGTCATGTGAACGATTTCGACGTGTATGTCGAGCGCGAGCCCGTGAATTTGCCGGGCAAACGCGAGCGCGTTTCGAATTCGGTCCTGCTGCGTTACTGACGCCCATTGGCGAACGGAGCCGCTGCTGCACGACACCTCCAATGCGGTCCGCTGGGCGGTCCGGCTCATCACTTCGCCGCGCGCTTTCCAAGTTTTTTGGAATGAAGCAAGCCATTCACGTCTCGTTATCTGGAAAGCAATTAATTTCAAACTCGCCGAACCTTTCATGATTTCTGGCGGCCCGAGACTCAGACGTGCGCCCGGGAGTTTATTCTTCGAGCGACATCGTCTCACCGGCAACGGAGATGGCCGGGCCTGCTCCGACGGTCGGCACACACGAGGTCCAGCGGGCCGGCGCCTCCCAACCGCAAGCCACGTCGCGCAACGAGCGATTCACCCAGAAATTCGTCGAATGATTGAAGAAGAGATCGCGCGGATAGGTACAATTCGGCCGGGCCGCATCGGCATCGATCAAGCCGGCATAGCAACCTGCTTCCACAACCAATTCGGAACAGTAAAAGCCGTTCTTATCCGGATTGCTGTGGCCCAGGAAGGCCGTGCGCAACGGCCCGCGGCTGCGAATGGGCGTGGCCTGGCCCCATAGCTTGGCGAAGGAAGTCGGCCGGCCTTCCACGTTGGCCGCGAATTCCGCGAGCCTCGCTGTCTGCTCCAAGGTCAATGGCGTCTTGCGAACGCGCACCCAACCCCGCCCCTTCTCCTCATACCTTCGCAGGATTACCGATAAATCCTCAACCACCATGCCCTCTCGCAGGTGCGTGTGCAGCGCCCCCAGCGTGCCGTCGGATCGCGGCACTACGATTGCGTTGTGGTTGGGATACCACGATCCGGCCAGGGCAAATCCGAGCACCGAAGTAAGCTTATCGTCGGCAGCGAAAAACAGGTCACCGGGTTGCGCACAATACGGCCGTGCCGGTCCCCGCAGTTCGCGATCCAATTTGAAGGCCGGCTGATAGAGATACGATCCCGCCGCCTGCGGCGGCGACTCGGTCAGACAAAGCGCCGCGCAAAGGCACTGGGCGAAAAGCGAATTCATGTGCGGCTCATCCTTTCACGGTAAGTATCGTCGCCGGCTTATGGCCCCGTTGACGTGCAATGAGCAGTGCCAAGGGCGCGCGGTGCGGAAATGCAAGGGTTAACGATTATGGCGCATTTCTCAGCGCTATTATCTTCCCCCCTGACTCCTCTTTGATTTAATGACGACTTAGCGCCTTCGATCAGGAACAAACTCATTTTTGCCAGTTGGGGCCATGGCAATCCACAGCTCCAGACGACTGAGGTAATCTCCGTGACACGATTTGCTGTGAAATGCATTGCCATCTTCGCGTTGGCTGTGGCGTCGACTGCCGATTTGCAGGCGCAAACGACGCCGTTTGCCAAGGTGCTGCCGTCTACCGTCTGGATCGAGTACCCGGTCGGCACGAAAACCAGATTTGGCACCGGCAGCCTGGTGAACCGCGAACAACGCCTCGTGGTCACGTGCTTGCATGTCATGGAGAACCAGAAACAAGGGACGGTCTATTTCCCGATGTATCGCGGGGCAGAGTTGATGACCAATGCGATCGATTACCTCAGCAGTACCTATGGGATAACGGGCAAAGTGGTGGCCGCTGATAGCGACCGGGACCTGGCCATCCTGCAACTGAACAAAGTGCCGCCGACCGTACCAGCGCTGGAAATGGCCGACCGGGCGCCCCCGGCCGGCACGCCGCTTTTCGTCCTTGGCAACTCCACAGTTGGCATCAAAACCATTGACCAGGAGAAACTCTGGAAGCAATACAGCACCAAGGTCAATAAGCTCGTATTCAGCATGCAAACGTTGGAAAACGAGGGCAATAAACAGGTGCACACCTGGGCAATTGTCTTGCAGGACAAGGTAAACCCGGGCGACAGCGGCGGGCCAGCCGTGAATGCCGACGGCCGGCTGGTGGGCGTTACCTATGCCGAAGACAAAGATTTCGGCTACGCTATCGACGTGGAAGAGGTGCGCATCGTGCTTAATCGCTACCTAAACCGCAACAGCCCGCGCCCGCAAAACCCCATGACCGGGAAGTGGACCGTTCAAATCCAGCCCAGGGAAAAGCCCGTGGGATACTTCCGCATGAACTTCTTCGATAATGGCCAGGTGGACTGGATCACCGACAAGACCTACACCGGCAAGTTTGAACTCAAAGACAATCAGCTGGCGCTGACCATTCCGGGCCTGAACGTGAATGAAACGCTTACAATCACCCGCACCAGCGATAATCAATTCTCGTTTACGAGCGCTGGCGTGCCATTCACGTTCACGCGGCGGTAACGAAAAAGGACCGGCGAAAACAAGGGAATGCCTTTTTTGGTCCCTTAGTCCTTTGAGCGCTTTAAGCTATCCGCGCAGCCAAAAAATCCGACCAACCGCCGGCGTCACTCTTGCAAATTCACCTACAAAGAACCCAAACACGGCTCATCTTTGGGGATCGCGCCATGCCTACCGAATTTCCAGCCAACCCGAATGATTTCACGCTGCCACCGAGCGCGATCGAAATACTGCGACGGCATGCCGGTGCTTCTTCGGTGAACGTCGATTTGAGCGCACGGTCTCATCAGGGCCTGATTCGCGATCGCAACGAAGACTCTTATCTCGTTCTCCGCGGTTTTCGGGGACTCGAGGTGCTGGGTTCAAGCATGGCAGAGTCGGCGATGCCGCCGCGCTTCGAGTTTTCGAGCTTCGGCATGCTCGTGGCCGATGGCATGGGCGGCATGCCAGGCGGCGATGTGGCCAGTCGCGTCGCAGTACAAACGCTCATTGCCCTGGTGCTCAACACGCCTGACTGGATCATGCTCACCGGCGAAGCGGAGAACGAGGAGCTTCTCACACGCCTGGCCGAACGCTATCGCAAAGTGGACTCTGCCTTGCGGGAAGAAGGCATGGTCGATCCGAAGCTCAGCGGGTTGGGCACCACGATGACGGTGGCGTACAGCCTGGGCGCCGACATATTCCTCGCGCATGTAGGCGATTCGCGGGCTTACCTGCTCCGGGGCGACGGATTGCACCGGCTCACAAAGGATCACACTTATGCTCAAATTTTGGCCGACCTCGGCGCTATTCCGGCACAGGAAGTCGTACGGCATCAGTTTCGCCATGTTCTCACTCGTTATCTCGGCGCCCCGAAGCCCGTGAACGCTGATGTTCACCAAATGCGGTTGCACGACGGCGACCAAATTCTCCTTTGCACCGACGGCCTCACCAGTCTCGTCGACGATCCTGCCATTGCTGCCATTTTGCGCGGAGCGCAAACCGCCGCAAAAGCGTGCGAGGATTTGGTCCTGGCCGCGCTGAATCAAGGCGGAATGGACAACGTGACGGTGGCACTGGCCCGCTACCGATTTCAGAGCTGAGGTTCCCTCGACGGTTTCGTTACGAAAAAAGTGAAGTGGGGCGTCCTTAATCGCTTTAAACAAGGGCTCATTGCTAGGTATTCTTGAGCATATGAGAATACTCGCCTCCACCCACTTGCCCGGAGCTATTTCCCAAGTGGAATTTGCCGAAAATTCGTCCAGTTATTCTCGGAACTAACGTCCAATTCCACTAAACTTCCTATTTGACATTTGTCATAGCCATTTGTCCCGCCCCAAGCCCGGCCCGGTTGTTCAACAAAAGGCCTGGCTGACCGGAGAACCGGCCAATGGACCAAACCGGTCGTAGTACCGCCCCAGCGCTCGTGGATTGTGCAGTCCTAATGCAAATCCTGCGTCGCTATCCGCTCCTCGATTCTGGCCAACTCGCCCAAGTCGAAAAGAAAGTGAAACCGCCGTATCCCGATGTGAAGAAGGTCGCTCGGGCGCTCCTGGAGCGGCGCTGGCTCACCGTCTACCAGATGGACCAGTTGCTGCAAGGGCGAGCCGCTGATCTCGTCCTGGGCAGCTACCTGATTTTGGAGCAACTCGGCGAGGGCGGGATGGGCCAGGTCTTCAAAGCGAAGCACCTGGCCATGAACCGAATCGTTGCAGTGAAGGTCATTCGCAAGGAGCGGCTGGACAGCACCGATTCCGTGAAACGCTTCCGCCGGGAGATCGAAGCTGCCGCCAAGCTTTCCCATCCCAACGTCGTCGTGGCGCATGACGCCGGGCAGGTTGGCGACGTGCACTTCTTCGCGATGGAGTACGTCGAGGGGACTGACCTCGGCAAACTAATTAAAGGCGGTGGGCGCTTGCCGGTCCACTCAGCATGCGATTACATTCGCCAGGCTGCCCTGGGCCTGCAACACGCCTACGAACGCGGCATGGTGCACCGCGACATCAAACCTTCGAACCTGCTGCTCACCACCGACGGCGTCCATACTGCCAGTGAGAGCACGGCCACCATCACCATGTCGGGCAACGCGGTGGTGAAGATCCTGGACATGGGG
>DATGHS010000392.1:0-23841 GCA_035307785.1 Gemmataceae bacterium | reverse complement strand
AGGGGCAAATGTTGCAGTCCCGTGGCCGAGGCGCGGTAGACCGCCCCGAAGCCGCCCATGCCCAGCAGCCGTTCGAGGCGGTACGGGGTGCCGGGCAACTCCGCTGGCGCCGCATACGGCGGCACGTCCACCGGCAACAGTTGCATGAGCGCCTGCGGCTCACTGAAGGAGAGCGAAATCGAAGCAGAATGCTGCCGCGTGGCGGAATCGAAGAGCAGCACGCGGTTCACGGTGCGCGGTAACGCCGCGAGATATTCGAGAGCAATGGAAAGATCGGCCGCATCGGTCTGCGGGGCCATTTCCTTCAGCAAGGCCTCCGCTTGATTGCGGGCCTGCTCATCGGAAAGCTCCGCGATTGCACCGAGTGCCCTCAAGCGCTCCGACTCCGGCTGGCCCTGGAACCACTGCTGCCAGCGCTCGACGATCCGCGAGCCGAAGTAGTTGATGGCTTTCTCCGCTCCACCCCGCCCGCCGGCCAGCGCCGCCGCGCAGCCATTCAGCACCGGCACCATGCCTTCGACGGCCAGGCGCAGCAGGGTGGTATCTGTTTCCACGGCGCTGGACATGCGAGCAGCCTCGGCGGCAACACGGGTTGCGACAGAGGGAATGATATGAAAAGGCGAGATTGAGTTTGTAGTACCGCCTGATGAGGTTTGCTGATTTATTTGGAGTTATGATTTGAGGGGATGCGGATATTGCTTTCGGAACCCCGAAGGGGTTCGATATCATAGCCCAGGGTTGCCGCGCTTCGCGGCTACCCTGGGGAACGACAACCGCCCCATGCCTACCCCGAAGGGGTTGCATCCGGAGCGGCCGGCATTCCGATGGAACCCCTTCGGGGTACCACTATCGGGGCCGCTTCTTTCCCAGGGTAGCCGCTGCGCGGCAACCCTGGGCTATGTGATGCAACGCCTTCGGCGTAAAAACCAGCCATGAAACTCCAAATAAATAATCAAAGATCATCAGGCGGTGCCGCGACCTCGAATGCCGCCTGAAGGCGGTGCTACGAACTCATCACTTGGCGGCGCGTGGCTTGGTGGACTTGCGCAGGAAATCGGCGAAGGCGTTGACGTCGTTGATTTTGCCTTCCTGGTAGATGCCGCGGACATAAACTTTGTCTTTGGTGACTTCCATGGTCACGTAGAGAGGCAGTTGTTCGGTGCCGAACATTTCTTTCTCAAACGCCTTATTCATGTCGGCCTCACGGGCTCGGTAACTTTTTTCCACTTTCGTTTGATAGAACTGGTCCGGTACCCAATCGGTGTAATGTTGAACCAGTCGATAGTCCGCAAACAGCTTGTGAATCTCTCCGCGTGTGAACACGGTGCGTTCGTTGTATTTACAGTTGGTACAGGTGATGCCGGTGTTATCGAGAAACACAAACTGTGGTTTTCCTGTTCGTTCCAATTCCTTGCGCGCTTCCGCCACCGTCCCATATAGGTTAGCCGACCAGGGCAAATCACTTTCATTTGGCTCCGGCAGCAGGAAAGAATCAATCCAGGAATACACGACGCCCCCTGGCCGTTGGTTTTCGCCTTGCGAGTTCTTGAACAACGACGGAGTGAGATAGATTCCTAGGCTAATGAAACCCACGCCAATCAAGGCCCGCACCACGCCAATATGCTGCTCGGCGTCGTCATGGCCAAATCGAAATAGATTCAGCAAGTAAAGGCCGCAAACCACGGCGATCGCGACCCAAATCCCCATGACGACGTCGTAAGTGAAATAGGAGGGAACTCCCCAACCTAACTCGGCTGTACGAAAAAACTTTAGTGCCGCAGCCAATTCTAAAAAACCCATAACCACCTTGACGGTGTTGAGCCAAGAGCCGCTCTTTGGCAGTTTTTTGATCAAGCTCGGGAACAAGGCCAGAAGGAAAAACGGAGCCGCGAAAACCGTGGCAAAAACCACAGCTCCCAGCAACTGTTCGAAATTGGAGCGGCCAGCCGACGTAGTACCACCGAAACCTCCGAGGAATGGCGCGACACATGAAAAACTTACCACCGTGAATGTCAGCGCCATGAAGACGGTCCCGACCCATCCGCTCCGCCCCTCACGGGCCGAGGTAAATTTCGTTATGCTCTGCGGCAACGTCAATTCATATAAACCGAATAGACTAAATGCAAAGACGAGAAACAGCCCGCCCATGAAGATGTTCGTGTAGGGGTTGACGCTCATTGCCCGAAAAACGGTCAACAAGGCCCACGCCGCCACGCTCAAAACCACTATAATCGTGCCGCAATATATCAGCGCGGTTTGCAGCGGCCGGTGATGCTCGCGCTCGGATTGTTTGAGAAAGTAGCTAACGGTGATCGGAATCATGGGAAAGACGCATGGCGTGACGAGTGTGATTGCACCCCAAACGGCTGCAGTCAGCAAAAATGACCAAAGATCACTGGACGAGCTTTTCTCCGACGGCTTCTCGACAATCAATTCTTGGCGCAGTTTGTCCAAATTAGCCTTGTGCTCTTCCAGCGACGTTGCGGGCGGCACAATCGCCGAGCTCTTGGACTCCGCGCCCTGCGAGCGAACTGGTGATTCGACAACTGGGTTCTTAGCTCCTTGCTGGCCCGAGCCAGGCGAAGGCGGCTCGGCAGGAGCCGACAACATTTTTTCCACGTCGTCCTTGTACTTAGCCTCCACGGGCACGGGCGGTTCGTCGCTAATGGTTAATTCAGTTGTAAGCGTAGGGCGGTCGAAGAAGCAGTTCTCTTGGCAAGCCATCAGATCGGCGCTTACGGCAATCTTCACTTTTCCAGGTGGAGCATTTGGATTGACGACGAGCTTTCGTTCCCATTTGGCAACGCCGAACACTTCAAGAATCAACATTCCTTTGTCATTTGTGGGCACTGAGGCAGGCTCAACGATGTCGTCCACGAAAATCACGTCGCCAGGCTTCGGAAATGTGAATTCGGTGTGCACTTCTTGCGCGGCAGGATTCGTCTGCTTGGTTGGGTAAGTGTGCCAACCATCGATCACCGTCATTGAAAACGTCCAAGTGAGCGTTTCCCCACGTCGCGCGGTATTTTTGCTTAGCGATAGCGTGGTTTCGGGAACGACGTCTTTGAAGCTGGATTGGGCGTCAACTGAGCACGGCGAGGTAACCAATAAAGTTAGGCTCGCCACGCACGCAGTTACCAAGATCCGCACTGCCTTCATCATGTGTCTCCAACTCCCATTCCCCGGTCGCTCACGCTCCCGGTTCGCCGATCTCACTTCCCGGCCGCCTCGACTTCTTTCTTGTACTTCGCTTCCACCGGCACCGGCGGGGCGTCGCTGACGGTGATCGTTGTTTCCAGCATAATGTCTTCCGGCTTCAGACAGGTGTCCTTGTTGCAAGCTGTGATGCGCGCTGGAATCTTAATGGAGTACTTTCCAGGTTTGACATTGTGACTGATTACCAGGTCGTGCTCGATGACGACCTTTCCTTCCAGGACCAACAGGTCGCCTTCCTTTTCCTTTTGCACGGCCGGCTTCGGTTCCCGCAGGTCGCCCACAAAAACAATGTCGGCCGATTTCGGGAATTTATACTTGTTCGTAAAGGAGATGAAATCGACGTCTTTTTGCTTCGTCGGGTAGGTATGCCAGTCGGGGATCAGCTCGATGGTAAGCACCCATTTCACGGTTTCGCCGCGCTTGGCGGTCGCCGGTTCCAGCTTTGCTTCCACGCGCTTGACCACGTCCTTGAAGCCAAGCGGTTGGGCGAACGCTATGCTCGAACCGAGTAGGCCGACTGCCAGCGTATAAGTCATCTTCATGATGGAGACTCCTTCTTCCTGCAAATCCGCTTGCGACGAAAAGTCAGCTTCAAAGTAGCGGCCTGCCAACGTAGAACGGAATTTATTCCGTTCTACCAAAGGCTCGAACGGAATAAATTCCGTTCTACGTTCAGTCTTCAAGGCTCCTCTGCCTCACCTGCCGCAAGATTACTTCACGACCACCGGCGGCACACCCTGGAGCGCGAGGGTTGTCACCGCCTTGGTTTTCACATCGACCACGCGGATGCGGTGGGCGTTGGTGTCGGCCACATAGATTTTACCCTTGGCGTAGCTGAGGCCGGCCGGTTCGTTGAACAGCGGGCCGTCGAGCCAGCCGCCGGAATTGCCGCCCAAATAGGTGTGGCACTCGCGGGTTTTCGGATCAAGAGTTTTCAGCTTGCTGTTGTACGTGTCGGCCACATACAGCAGCCCGTTGAGGTACAGCACGCCGAGGGCATGCTGGAGCCGCACGTCGTTGCCCACGCCGTCCTTGTCGCCGAACTGGAACAGGCCCTTGCCCACCAGCGTGCTCACGCTGCCTTTGCCGCCTATGCCCACGGCCCGAATGGCGCTTACCTCGCTGTCGGCTACAAAGAGCGTCTTGCCGTCGGTGGTCAGGCCGCTCGGCTGCGCAAAGTGCGCGGAAAGCAGCGAACCGTCTTCGATATTCTCCATGCCGTCGCCGGCATACGGATCAAGCCGTTCTTCGGCAAAGTCGTAAGTCCAAATCTGGTGATTGCCCGCCATGGCGATGTAAAGCGACTTGCCGTTCGGCGAGAGCAACAGGTCCCACGGGCTGTTCATGCCGGTCTTGAGCGCCGGGCCGCCGAGATCCCGGTTGCTGCGATCCTGTTCGCCAGTTCCGGCAATCACCTTCACGGTTTTCGCTTTCAAGTCTAACGCCCGGAGCATGTGATTGCGCCGGTCGGCCACGTACAGAATCTCATCCTTAAGTGCCATCCCTTGCGGGTCATCAAATTGAGCTTTCTCGAACGGGCCGTCGACGCGGCCGGGTTCGCCGGTTCCGGCGATCGCGATTTTGTTGCCGTCCAGGTCGGTGATCACGATGCGGTGATGCGTGCTATCGGCGATAAATAGCCGGTTCGACTTCTCGTCGGCCAGGATCTTGCCGGGGAAGTACAACGGCGTATCGGGTTTGTCGCGGAACTTGGCCAGGTCGAAGCGGATTGGCTGCGTGTTGAGCGTCTTCTTCTTGGTGTGTTCGTCAATCAATTTCTGGATGACCCGATCAAGCAAATCATATTGTCCTTCCCCCGAAGTCACACCCACGAAGTTGCCTTCCGGGTCAATTACAGCCAGCGTGGGCCATGATTGGCAGCCGTACGCGTCCCAGATTTTCATGTTGGCATCATTGACCACCGGGTGCTTGATCTGGTAACGCAACACGGCCTTGCGGATTGCTTCGGTGTTCTTTTCATTGTCGAACTTGGCCGCATGCACACCGATGACGACGACTTCCTTTTCGTATTTCTTTTCGATTTTGGCGAGATCGGGAAGCGTGTGAATGCAGTTGATGCAGCAGAAAGTCCAGAAATCGAGAACGACGATTTTGCCTTTCAGGTCACGGTGAATTTGGATCGGGCCGGCCGTGTTGATCCAGGCCACGCCGCCTTCGAGTTCCGGCGCCTTGATCCGCTGGCTCGGTTCTTGGGCGTGCGCCGAGCGACCAAACAACATGCCGGATGGGATTGGACTCGGCGACCACCAATTCTGGTATGCGAAAATGCCCAAAAGAGCGAGGATGGAAAACATGAGCAGCATCAAGCCAACACGAGGCGAGAAAGAGCGGGCATTCCCGGATGGTGTGGTTTGCATGCGTTCAACTCCTCGGAAGGCGGGCGGAAATCACGGCAGTATATGATACTGAACGATGGCGTTGGCGCGAACAGCGGTTGGAACAACTCTGAGGCGAATCCCGGACTCACCGCCGGGTTCGCCCATGTTTTTTAGACGCCGCAACCTGTCCATGGATTCGGACGCATCATCCCTTCCCTGGAAATGGCGGCCGTTTCTTGTGCCAGTCGGTGCGTTCCTGGTAGGCGTGCGCAATGGCGATGAGCCTAGCCTCGCTCCAAGCGCGGCCGGTGAATTGGATGCCGGTCGGAAGATCGTTGAGGCCGAAGCCGTTGGGGATCGACAGGGCCGGTTGTCCCACGGCATTGCCGGCGGGAATGATCGCAGTGCCGCCGCCCGTGCCTGGGTAAGCCCGGGAGAAATCGCGATCGATGGGCAGGGCTACCGTCCCGCGCGCGGGGGACACGATGGCATCGAAGGGCGCATATAACTTGTCCATTTCCCGCTTCATGGGCCCGCGCCAGCGCATGGCGTCGAGATAATCCACCGCGGGCAACAGCAGGCCGGCGTAGCCGCCCCACTTGTCATTGGCAGCTCGCAATTCCTTCACTTTGCCGCTCTCGAGCAGATCGCGAAAGGCCGCGGCCCCTTCGGCATTTACGATAGTGCCCACCACCGAGCCGAATGGTAACTTGGGTAACTCCAGGTCTTCCACGAACTCACAGAACTGGCCCAGGACCTTAAGCGATTCCTCGAAATTCTGCCGAACTTCTTTTTGAATGTTCGCGGTGGAATTCTTCAAAATCCCCATTTTGTATTTCTTTTTTTCCTCGGGCTCGGGGAACGAAAACGGCTTACTGAGGGAGGAAGCATCGTTCGGGTCTTTGCCGGCAATCGCTGCGAGCACAATGCCGCAACAATCGGCCGAGCGGGCCATGGGTCCAAGTTTGTCCATGGTCCAACACAAGGCCATCGCCCCATAGCGGCTCACCCTGCCGTACGTTGGCCTTAATCCGGCGATTCCGCAATAGGCGGCCGGCGTGATGATGGAACCCGAGGTCTCCGAACCAATGGCGAACGAGACCAGGCCGGCCGCAGTCGCGGCTCCAGAGCCTGCGGAAGATCCACCAGACCAATAATCGAGGTTCCACGGCGTGCGGCCGGGACCAGTGAACGAGGCATCGGCTTTTCCATACCCAAACGCCCCTGCCAGCTCCACCATGGCCAGTTTCGCCACGAGAATAGCGCCGGCTGCCCGCAACTTGGCAACGACGGTCGCGTCATAGTCAAATTTCTGGTTTCGATACGGCTCCGCGCCCCAGGTAGTGGGAATTCCCTTGGTCGCCAGCAGGTCTTTTGCGCCGTACGGAATGCCGTGGAGCAGGCCGCGATAATTACCCATCAGGATTTCCTGCTCCGCCTCCTTTGCTTGCCGGAGCGCCAATTCGCGCGTGATGGTGACTACGGCGCCGAGCTTCTCGCCGTAGCGGTCCAGGCGATCGAGATAAGCCTTCGTCAATTCCACGGGCGACAACTTGCGCTCTTTGATTTGGCTGGCCTGCTCGCGGATTGGGGCGAACAGAATGTTATCGCTGATTTCGGGCATGGCAGTATCCGCAAGGAGGATTAAATGTCGGCTTGAAACATGAAGGCCGGCTCATCGCTGTTTTTCAGCGAGGTCTCTTGCTTGGGTCGCGAAGAAAAGCGGCCCTGGGCCCGTTGCACGACGCTCTTGATCTGGTCTTCGGTTAAATGCTCGCCAAAGCGCTGCCGCACCACCGCTTCGACCGCCTTGGCCAGCGTAATCTTTTCTTCAGGTTTGGGATCATCGGCAGACGCGCGAGATGCAGCGGCTGCCGCGGCGATCCCAGCCAGTAACGCGGCTTGGGCAAAATCGCGGCGGTGCAAAGCCGGACGAGCGTCGGAATCGTGGTTGGGCGACACGACAGTTCTCCTTGAATTAAACCCCGGAGAAAAACCGTTGCCAAAATTTATAAGCGGTCGGCCGCCAGAGTAAAGCTTGGCGCCGCGACTGGAGAAGCTGGGTTGAGTTTTAGGGAAATGGCGCAAGTGCTGGTTGCTCCGGTCCTATCTCTGGGGAAATTTCTGCAGTCCGTAACGGAAAATCGCGAAAATCGGACTGTAGTAAATAGTGCAGTTGAGCCGAAAGTATGGGTGGTGAACGTGAATGGGTTCTCCCGAATCCACTCTTGACAATACGGACGCGGTTGTTATGGTCCGCCCCTCTCAAGGGGGAGTATCGAGCCAAACACCGAACCGGGGCCGCGACGTTGCCCCTCTTCGGCCATGCCGCGTAACCGGGCCTCGGGGGGTTAAGAGGCACGGGCGACAGGATAGGCGTCGAACGTCAGGGAGAGGAGATCAGTCCAATGCAAACGAGAGCTGGCTGGATAGCGCTCGTGCTCACGGGGGGATTGGCGTTGGCGTTTGCGCCTGCGGTCGGTCGAGCTCAGTTTCCAAACGGGCTCGATGTCGGCGGGCGGGATGCGCCGCTCTTTCCGCTGCCGCTTTCGAGTAACCGGCCCGAAGATGGCGGCTTCTACACCGCACTCGAATACAAAATGCTGCGCATGACCAAAACGATCGGCAATCAGCCACTAGCGGTGCGCGGCTTTGTCGATGTCGATGGCAGCGTGCAACGCGACCTGGGCGGTTCGTTCATCATCGTGGGCACCACGGTGGTGTTCAACCCGGGCCCGCCCGGCCCTCCGGGCGCCTTCCTCGGCTCCGGCGCTGAGGCCCTGAATGTCAACCAGCTGGCCACCGACTGGACCTACGGTCCGGGCTACGAGCTTACCCTCGGCTACCGGTTTGAGAATGGCTGGGCCGTGGAAGCGAACTGGACCCAGATCTTCTCGGTGAAATACACCGCTGGCGCCGACTCGATTCCACCCGGCTTCGCGGTGGGTCCCGTCCTGGCGGACACGTTCCTGTTCTCGCCGGTGGTCAATTTCCCCATCCAGTATGCCGGCCCCGCCTCGCGGCTGGGTGTCGGCAACCCGGGCGCGACCTACGGCATCTGGAATGCCGCCAGCAGCATGACGGAACAATACACCCAACGCTACAATGAAGGCAACATCCTGGGCCGCTACCCGGTGTTAACCAGCGACGTCAGCCGCACCAACGTGTACGTCGGCTATCGCTTCTCCTGGATCTGGGAGAACTTCCGGTGGGACACGGTTGCGCGTGACTTCGCCGGTAATGCCACCGCCGCCGACCATGCGATTTATAACAACATCGTATCGAACCGCATGTACGGCCCGTTCATTGGCGCCGGCCAGGAGTTCTACCTGGGTAAGGGGTTCGCGATTGAGCTTGCGATCGACCAGGCGGCCATGCTGGATATCGTGAAGGAACGTGCCACGTACAGCCTCGCCGACCGCTCTACCGAGGCGAAGAAGCAGATGGTGGAGTACAGCTTTGCTCCGGAAACCGAAGGCAAGATCGACCTGACCTGGTATCCGACGCGCGGCATCCAGTTCCGCCTCGGCTGGGACTTCATGATGTTCCTGAACACGGTCAGCAACCCGTACCCGGTTTCCTTCGACTTCAACAACTTTAACAACTTCACCAACACGGCGGCCGGTCAACCGTTTGCTGGATTGTTTAACATCACGCACCCGATCTTTGAGCGGATCGCGATTCGCTACATGGATGCCATCCACGGCGGCGTGACCTTTACCTGGTAGGGCGATTCGCCGGACGGATCACGGTTTCGGGAGATGGCCCGCTGGCACCTGTCGGCGGGCCTTTTTGTTGCTTCGGCACCGCTGGCGAATGCTCTATCCATTTCTATAATGCCCACTCCATAAAACCCTGAGATCGATTGGTTCAGTGACGGACCGCATCGACTTGCGGCGACTAAGGAGCATGGCATGGCCGATGACCGTTTTGACGCGCATACGCCCACTCTCCGCGACCGACTACCCTGGCTCGAACTGTTTCGCACCTTCCGCGTCGCGCTCGACCCCAAGAAACTCCTTCTCGCTGCCGTTGGCATTCTCGTGATGAGTTGCGGGTGGTGGTTCTTTTCGTGGTTGTTTTACTTCTTTTGGCCGCAACCGGTCCTCACCAATTATGTCGATGAAGTTCCCAGCAAGACCGCGCTGGCGAAACGGTACTCCAGCAAGAACGAGAAAGAGATCGACGATCTTTACGCGCAGCGCGTGGCCGAGAAAAAACGCGATTACGACGGTCATGCGGAGCGCTGGCTGCAGCTGCACATGCTGGCGGGTTCGGGGTTCGCCGAGGTTGCTTATTCCAATGGCACGACGGCGCGAGCGTGGGGGGGCCGGATGCGGACGATGCCATGGGACGAAGACCGTGGGCCGAATCCGTATCAACTGGTCACTGGACAGGTGGAGCAACCGTGGGACCACGGCCGCTTTGGCGACTGGTTTCTGACCACCGAAGTGCCGGTCCTGATCGAGCCCCTGGTGAAGTTTCTGTACCCCATCATTCAATTGCTCAACGTGAAGAACGGGACCTATACCCGCATCTATTTGTTGCTCGTTTTGCTCTGGACGCTGGTGACGTGGGCGCTCTTCGGCGGGATGATTACGCGCATGGCCTCGGTGGAATTGGCCGGCAAAGATCCGGTAACCATTCCCGAGGCATTTCGTTTTACGTTAGCGCGCTACTGGTCTTACCTCTGTGCACCATTAGTGCCGATCGGCCTGATCGCGCTGATCGTGGTGTTTTCGATCCTCTTTGGCCTCTTGCACCTGATTCCGGGCTTTGGGGATTTTTGGAGCGGCATCCTCTGGCCGATCATGATTCTGTTCGGCCTGGGCATGGCCCTCTTACTCGTGGGCTTGGTCGGTTACCCGCTCATGTACCCGACCATCAGCGTGGAAGGCAGCGATACGCTGGATGCGCTGAGCCGCTCTTACAACTATGTCTACCAGTCGCCGTGGAGTTATTTGTGGTATTGTCTGGTCGCGATCTTCTATGGCGCTGTGGTCGTTTTTTTCGTCGGCTTCATGGGATCGCTGACCGTGTATCTCGGAAAATGGGCGGTTACCAACACGCCGTTCATTGAATCGGCCCACCGCAAGCCGGAGTTTCTCTTCATCGACACGCCCAAATCATTCGGCTGGCGTCCGTTGCTGCTGAAGGACAGCGAAGGCGAGGCGCTAGCGAGGCTGGAGGAAGAAGAAGCCGCGCTGCGCCGACGCGGTATGGACAGCGCCGAAATCGATCGCCTCATGACCTTGCGCGGCAAAGCCCGGGCGCAAGCCGAATATGATGAATGGCTTGACACCTTCTATTTGACGAACAAAATTGGCGCGGCGTTGGTTGGCTTCTGGATCACGCTGTTGTTCATGTGCGTGCTCGGCTTCGGTTACAGCTTCTTCTGGACGGCGAGCACGATGATCTACTTGCTGATGCGTCGGAAGGTAGACGACACCGACCTGGATGAAGTGTATACGGAAGAGACTACCGCGTATGAGCCCTATGCGCCGCCGACGACGCCGCTGCCAGTCACCTCGCCGCCCGCGACGGGAAGCCCGGTGATGGTGGAAGCGCCGACGCTGCGGAACGATAAGGCGACACCGCCCGCGAATCCCACGGGAGAATCCACTCCGCCTGCGCCGCCACCACCCACGACGCCGCCGGCGAGCTGACGAATGATTGGTAGCGGAATTCACAAGAATTCCGACATGCACACCTCGGAATCCTTGCGAATTCCGCTACCTGAATTCGGCAAATGCGCGAAGAAAAGCGTTTCTATTCAGCGCTCATCGACTTCCAATCGAGCTGCGAGCACGTCGTATTGGCATTGGCCGTAAAGAGAAACTGCCCATCAGGTGAGAAAGCGAGCGCCCGCACTGGGGTTTCCACGCGCCAAATTACGTGGAGTTCGAAGGTCTCACCATCCCAAAGTCGGAGCGTGCGGTCGTCTCCGGCTGAAAGGAGCCAACGGCCATTGGGGCTAAAGCTCACCGCCCGAGCGCGTTCCTGATGGCCGGGCAAACGCACCGGCGGCGCTTGCGAATCGGTCACATCCCAAACCGTCACGAATTCATCCAGCGACGCCCCGGCCAGCCAGCGGCCATTCGGGTGAAAAGCCAGGCTGCCAACGCCGCCTTCAAAAATAAAGAGCCGGTTGCGGTCCACGTAGTCCCACAGGCAGATGGCGCCATCGGTGCCGCGGGTTTGCAGCCAGTCTATGCCGCCGCAAGCGACCCAGCGCGAATTGGGATGAAAGGCCACCGCCTCTACCGAGCAGCCATCCACCGCCTCGGTGATGAGCAAGAACGGCTCACGTGTCTCTGTCTTCCACACCCAGCAAGTGCCATCGGTCGCGCACGCAGAGGCAAAGAAGCTGGAGTCCGGCGAGAATGTTTGGACTCCGACCGGGCCCCAGTGGCCCCGCAGCTGGATCGGTGGATTGCTCGTGCCGATTTCCCATAGGTGGATCAGCGAATCTTCACCGCCGGCAATAAGCCAGCGGCCATTCGGGCTCAGCGCGATTCCGGTGGGGATGAGCGTGCGCCTGGGCAAGGCCGCATTAAACTGTTTGTCCACGATTTCGGTATCGCGCTTGGGCAGGTAAGGAACCTCGGCGCCGCTCGGCTGCACTTCTTTCCCGCTGCTGAGATCCCAGACCTCCAAACAGGTTCCACCACAGGTACTGGCGAGCCTGGTATTCGAGGCGCTGATCGCGTATTTCGTTTGTGCATTCTGCCCGGCCAAAAGTTTTCCGGCGCGCGGATCCCAAATATGAATGGATTGATCGTTGCCCGCGGAAGCAAGCCGGCTGCCATCAGGGCTAAAAGTCAGGAAGCGAATATCGTCGGTGTGACCATGCAGCACGTGCAACGTCTTGCCGCTGGTGGGCTTATCCCAAACGTGAATCACGTGATCGGAATCGGCCACCGCAAGCAGCGACCCATCCGGGCTAAAGGCGAGGCATTGCACCTGGTCGGAGTGACTATTCAGCAAGAGGATCGGCTGACCGGAGTTCGTGTCCCAGAGCCGGGCGGTCGTATCCCAACCCGCCGAAGCCAACAAGTTGCCATCGGCATGCCAGGCCAGGCCCGGAATGCGGTCGGTGTGCCCGGCCAGCGTTTGCACCCGCTTCTTGCTCGTAAAATCGACTATTTGAATGAGGCGGTCTTCGCCGGCGATGGCCAGGCGGTCGCCGTTGGGGCTGAAGGCTAGTGCGGAAATAGCCGCCTTGTGCTCGCGCAACGCCAGGCGAAGTTCCTGCGTTTCCGTTTCCCAGATTTGCACTCGGCCATCGTCATGCCCGGTTGCAATCAGCTTCTTGTCGGGCGAGAACGCCATCGCGGTCACCCACGAAAGCTGTTGAATGGTGGCAAACTGGCTACCGGTAGCGCTTTCCCAAATCGTGAGATCGTCGCTGGCGGAGGCGAGCCAGGTGGCGTCGGCGCTGAAAACCCACAAGGTATCGAGGTCGCTTACAAACAGCTGCTTCACCTGCCGGCCATCGCCTTGCCATTGCCGCAGCCACCCGGCTTCCTCAATGGACCAAAGCGAAGCATCGCGGCCATAGGCCAGGGCAGTCAATTCGCTGTCGGTGTGAAACCGTGGCTCGCCGAAAGTGCGCAATACCTTGACCAGCAACGGTTCGGTCGTCTTTTCGGTGCGGCTCATGTCGATCCTCGATGCCAACGAACTGCGTGGGCAGATAATCAGCCTATTCTAACCAATCTACTCCGCATTAGCCGGACGGACAATCATACCACATGGCGACCGGCTTGTCTTTTGTCACTTTCGCCTTTGCGGGCCAACATCGGGGTTGACCCAGGCCGGCAGCGGCTGACCGGTGACACCGGCGATGAGGTTATCGGCACAAATCTCGGCCATGCCGTCACGCGTGCTGTGCGTGGCGCTGGCAATGTGCGGGGCGACTACGGCATTCGGCAAATGGAGAAACGGATCGTTCGGATCGGGCGGTTCCGGATCGGTGACATCGACTCCGGCGGCGAAAATCGTGGCGGATTTTAACGCTTCGACCAGCGCTTTCTGATCGACCAACGGCCCACGGGCCGAATTGATGAACACGGCGGTGCGCTTCATCTTGGCGAATTCCTTGGTGCTAAACATGCCCCTGGAACTGTCGGTCAGCGCGGCATGCACCGAAATGAAATCGCTTTCGCGCAACAGCGTGTCGAAATCCACGCGGCGAGCCTTAAGATCAGCCTCGGCCTTTGGATTCGCGACTTCGTCGTAATAAATGATATTCATGTCCCAGCCGCCGCGGGCACGCTTCGCCATGGCGTAGCCGATGCGGCCCATGCCGGCGATGCCGAGCGTTTTGCCAGCGAGATCAACGCCGAGGTAACCGAGCGGCTCCCAGGTCTTCCATTTGCCGGCCCGGGCATCGATCGCGCTCTCGACGACGCGGCGGGCGGCGGCCAGAAGTAGCGCAAACGCGAGATCGGCGGTGGCGTCGGTGAGCGCTCCCGGAGTGTTGCCGACGCAGATTCCGCGCGCGGTGGCTGCCGGCACATCGACGTTATTGAAGCCCACCGCGAAGTTGCTCACGACTTTCAACTTCGGCGCAGCATCGAACAAGTTGCCGTCAATGCGATCGGTCAGCAAAGACACCAGCCCATCGCAGTCGGCGATCTTCTTGCGCAGCACCTCGTAGGGCGGCGGCAATTGCTCGGGCCAGACTTCCGCATCGGTCGCGGCCACGATGCGCTTTAGCCCGGCATCGGGAATGCGGCGGGAGACAAATACGCGGGGGCGGGACATAGTTACACCAGGAATCGGGAGTCAGCGGTCAGGAGTCAATAGACTATAAGACCAATAGGCGGTACAACCCCTACCAAGTTTTGCGGGGAATGGTCATGCGAATTTACTATTGGCAGGCCCTGGCTTTGGCATTTGCTTTATCTACCTTCGTGCCGCTGCGCGCTCAAGACCCCTGGGTGGTCTACGAAGGCACAGATGGTCCGGGCAAGGGCAAACACATTGTGCTCATCAGCGGTGATGAGGAATATCGCTCCGAAGAAGCCCTGCCGCAGCTGGGCCAAATACTCGCCAAGCACCACGGCTTCAAGTGCACGGTGCTGTTCGCCATCGACAAGAAGGATGGCACGATCAATCCGAATCAAAACGACAATATCCCTGGCCTCGATGCGCTGAAAACCGCCGACCTGATGATCATCTTCACGCGCTTTCGCAACCTGCCCGATGAGCAGATGAAGCCGATTGTGGAATACATCCAGGCCGGCAAGCCGATCATTGGCATGCGCACGGCCACGCACGCCTTCAATTTTCCAGCGGGCAAAACCTTCATTAACTACAGCTGGAACTACAGGGGCAAGGACAGTAGTTGGAACGGCGGCTTTGGCCGCGAGATTCTCGGGGAAACGTGGGTCAACCACCACGGCAAGCACGGCTCGCAGAGCACACGCGGGATCATCGTTCCGGATATGGCGAAGCATCCGATTCTGCGCGGCATCAAAGACGGCGACATCTGGGGGCCGACGGACGTATATACGGTGCACATTCCGCTGCCCGGCGATAGCCAGCCGCTGGTCCTGGGCCAGGTGCTTGAAGGCATGAAACCCGATGACAAGCCAGTGGAAGGCAAGCAAAACGACCCGATGATGCCAGTGGCCTGGACCAAGACCTACAAGGGCGAGAAAGGCAACACCAGTAAGGTCTTCACTACCACGATGGGCGCCTCGCAAGACCTGCAAAGCGAAGGCCTGCGCCGGCTGCTGGTGAATGCCTGCTACTGGACGCTCGGCATGGACGACAAGATCGCGGAGAAATCGAAGGTCGATATTGTCGGCGAATACAAGCCGAGCTCCTTCCGGGGCAACGGCTACACGAAGGGCGTGAAACCGGCGGATTTGGCGTGGAAATAAGGCTGTCAGAGCCGCGCATGAGGGAAGTGGCGAAGGCGAGGGAATGCGATTGGCGAAGGTGACGGGCTTTACGGGGATTAGAAGCATGGCATCTGATCGCGCGCCGGACTTGGCCGAATTCCACAATTTGTCTCGTCGGCATTGCTGGATAGACGATGACGGGTGTTCGGCATGGCTTTACCTCACCGAACCCGCTGCAGATAGCGCGACAAGCGCACCAATTGCTGCAGATGCCTTTGTCTTTAATCATGGCAACCCAATTGATCCAGAGCGGGTTCAAGAATATCGGGGGACCCAGCCACCCCTTTGCGTCGGCTTCGCATCAACAGAAGCAATTTGTTCCGCCCCAGGTAAATTCAGCTGGTCGCTATTGTGGTCGGATGATGGAGAGTCAGTTGCGGTCTTACGGGATGATGCTCCCTTAGCGTTCATTCTGAACGGCGAAAAACGCGGCTACAGCAAGGCAATTGAAAAAGTGGGACCGTACGGCAATCCCTGGTCGAAGGAGTTGTTTGAACGAACCTTCACTTAAGTTGGCTATTAGGCATCTCGCTTTGACCGCGCAGGTAACGTGCTTCCCGATTCGATATCTCCATGCACACTCTACAAAATGTTTTTGTTTGCCTTGAGCGCTTGTTCGGACTATCCTCAACTCCGAAACCCAGCGCGGTCCATAACTTGGTTACCCCCATGCCCCGCAGCAAGCCGCCGATTTTGCGCCTTGGCGAGCTGGAACCTGGCCAGCAGGCGGATTTCTTTGCTTTGCTCGCCGAGCGCAGCAAGGGTGCTACGCGTGAGGGAAAGCCATACTTCACCTGCCGGTTTCGCGACAAGGTGCGCACGGCATCATTCATGGTCTGGGGCGACGGCGAGTGGTACCAGCAATGCGAAACGGAATGGAAGGAAGGCCAATGCTTCAAGATTCGGGCCATCTTTGGCCTGCACGAGCGTTACGGGCCGCAACTGGATATTCAGCAGATCCGGCCCGTGAATGACGAGGATCGGGCCGACGGCTTCGAGCCGCTGGACTTTGTCGCAAGCTCGCGCTTCAATCCGGAGGAAATGTTCGAGGAACTCTGCAAGATGGCGGAGACGCTTATCCTCGACGAATGGCTTCGCGCCCTCGTGCTCTCGCTGCTCGAACGCAATGCGGAGCGGCTCAAACGCATCCCGGCTACGCAGCGGCATTTTTTTCCGTTTGCCGGCGGCTGGATCGAGCACACGCTATCGGTCACGCGGAGTTGCCTGCTGCTGGCCGATCGCTATGTGCAGCATTACCCGGAATTGAAACCGCCGCTGAACCGCGATGTCCTTCTGGCCGGGGCGATCCTTCACGACATCGGCCGCGTGTCGGAGTTCGACGACGGCATCCCGGCGCAGCAAACGGTGCCGGGCCGGCTGTTCGGCCACCTGTTCCTCGGCCGCGATCTCATCCGCGATGCCGCGAAAGAGATCGAGGGCCTGAATCCAGAGCTGTTGCAACTGCTCGAGCACCTGGTCATCTCGCATCTCAACTTGCCGGAGTGGGGCTCGCCGCGGTTACCGCTGATCCCCGAGTCGTTGATTTTGCACCACGCCGACGATCTGGACGCGAAGCTGGAAATGTACATCCGCTGCCTGACGAAAGATTCGTCCGATGGGCCGTTCACTGAGCGCGATCCAGTACTGAACCGGCAATTGTTTAAGGGAAGATCGGTTTAAGATGCCCACGGATGAACACGGACTTCGTAACACGGATTTACACGGATAAGAAATCAGATCATCAATCAATATGCGTAGTTTTCTTGTTCTCGTCTTTGTTTTTTCTGATCTGTGTTTATCTGTGTTATGAAATCCGTGTTCATCCGTGGGCTCATAAAATCTACCGATTTTTCCATTGCCTGAATTGACGCTTCCCTATCATCCGCCCAGAATTTTCGCTGCCGACCTTGGCTTTTGCCGATCTTTCCGGTAGATTAACAAACGTTCACTACCCCATAATCCCAGCACGAGAACCCAAACCATGGCCGAAACCCACGACAAGGAACTCAAAAACGCCATCGCCCAGATTGAAAAGGAATACGGCAAGGGTGCGATCATGAAGTTGGGCGAGGGCGGCATTCAGGAAATTCAGGGCATTCCCACCGGCTCGATCAGCCTCGACGTGGCACTTGGCGGCAAAGGCCTGCCGCGCGGCCGGGTGGTAGAGATTTACGGCCCGGAGGCCAGCGGCAAGACCACCGTGGCCCTACATGCGATTGCCAATGCCCAGAAGGCCGGCGGCGTGGCCGCATTCATCGATGCCGAGCATGCCCTCGACCCGAGCTGGGCCAAGCGCATCGGCGTAAACCTCGAAGAACTGCTCGTCAGCCAGCCTTCCTGTGGCGAAGAGGCACTGAAGATTGCCGAAATGCTGGTGAAGTCAAACGCGGTGGATATTATCGTTGTCGATTCCGTGGCCGCGCTGGTTCCCCGCAATGAAGTGGAGGGCGATATTGGCGATTCGCACGTCGGCTTGCAAGCCCGTCTCATGAGCCAGGCGCTGCGCATCCTGAACCCTACCATTGCCCGCACCCGCACCTGCATGGTGTTCATCAACCAGATTCGCCAGAAGATCGGCGTGATGTTTGGCAACCCGGAAACGACGTCGGGCGGCCTGGCCTTGCGCTTCTACTCCTCGGTTCGGCTGGAAATCCGCAAGATCACCGGCATCAAAGAAGGCGGCGAAGAGACGGTCGGCTCGCGGGTGAAGGTGAAGGTGGTGAAGAACAAGGTCGCCCCACCGTTCCGCAATGCCGAATTTGACATCATGTTTGAACGCGGCATTAGCTATGAAGGCGACCTGATTGACCTCGCCAGCGAAGACGGCCTGATTGAAAAGAGCGGCGCCTGGATCATCATCGGCGACACCAGAATTCAGGGCCGCGAGAAGGCAAAGGAGTATCTACGGGAGAACCCGGCCGCGGCGGACGAATTGCGGCAGAAGATTCTGGCGAAGCGCGGATTGATGACCCCGCTGGCGGAATTGAAGGAAGAGAAGCCGCCGGTGGTGGAAGAAGCGCCGGTGGCACCGCGGCGCGGGCGAGCGGCGGCCGCGGCTTCTGAGTGACCGCCGCTTGCGGCTTGGCAATAAATTAGCCTCACGGTTTCGGCTTGCGCTTTGGCTCCAGCGGCAGGCCGAGAAGCGAGCGCACCTTTGTTCGCACGCGGCTCGCCCAACGCAATGCGGCAGACGTTTCCCGCTTGGATGCACTTTCACCGGGGTAACGAGTTTCTACCGCAAAGCGCGTAAGGAAATCCAAGCCGCGCCGAAGCGAATACAGAGACTTGAATTGGTGCGCCACTAAGGATTCCAGCTTTGGTAGATTGTGCGTACGCGGAATGGCCAGACCGACTTCCTCCATCAATGCTTTCAAATACTTCTCAGCGCTTTGTTGACAGAAGAAACAGGTCTGGTCATGCAAGAGATTATTTCCTCGGTTGAGCTCCTGGGCGGCTTGATAATCGGCTTCGGCTTTTTTTACCCACGCCCGCGTGAGCCTTTTCATAAAGCACTTTGCCCTGAGAAACAATTTCACGCACGAACGAATCGCCTTCCTTCAACCGCCATGCCATGCTGTTTGGTGTGCGAACGATGATATCTAGCTCAAATGGCGGGTCTATGGTGAAGCTGATCTGCGCCGCCTTACTCAGCGGACTGTATGCGTGCATGACGACCAAGATATCCACGTCGCTGTCGGCATGAGGAGTACCGTAAGCATACGAACCGAAAAGGATAATTCTGTCGGGCTGAAAGCGTTCGGCTACTTCGCGCGCGAACCGGCGAATCACGCGCATGGGGACCTCGGCGCCATGATAGTACCGGCGACGCGAGGGGTCAGTCTTGGGGTGCACCGTCCGAGACATGAGAGAATTATAGTTCGGCTGACGAAATCGCGCCAAGAATGCATCATGTTCTGCGGCGCTTTGTCATTTGCTTGTTGATTTTTGACTGAATCAGCAGTTCCAATTCCGCGCTCTGCCGAAGCTCCGTTAACACCTTTCCCCCTTCGTATTTGGCCCAGAATTCGTCCCAGACCCGAGCGCGTCTAGCTGATGGAATTCGCATCTTCCAATGCAAACGTTCGCAACGCTTGTGGCAATGCGGACATTTGAGCGCTGTCACTGATTGTTCGCGGCGGAACGACTTTCGGCAAGGCACGCAAATCCAAGCACGATTGCTCATTTTTGCAGTCTTTGAGTCCCCGCATACGGCACCAGCCTGAAGCCATTGCGCCAGTGCCAGAGCGTGCTGGAATCGTTTCCCACCAGGAAAGTGCTGGCCAATTCGCGGTAGCCGAGTTTCAAGAGCGCGTTGACGGCGTGGCCGAGCAACACCGTGCCGATTCCTTGACCGGCGTACAAATCGCCCACAAACACCCACGTTAAATGTGGCCGGCCGAGCCCCAGCTGCAGCGCATTGGCCGGCGGCGGTTCGGGCCATTTGCCGGTCCACCATTCACCTTCCGGTCGGGCCGGAATCAGCGTGATCAAGATCCCGCCGATGATGGTTTCACGGCGCTCGGTGCAGGCCAGAAAGCTGGCTTCATGAATCAGCGGTCCGTCGCCCCCGTCGCGCGTCTGGTCGAGGCACTCTTTAGCCGCATGTACGCATAACTCTTGGCTCAGACTAGAAAACGGCTGCACGTGGCGAAAAGCATCCGCGAAAACCTGAGTTAAGCGATCCCAATCGCGTTCTTCTAGCGCCCGTACGGCGATGCACTCGCCGGTCTGCACGATAGCGGGCGCGTCCATTCGTCTCAACTCCAGCAGTCCGTTATGCGTTTTCGGCTGCGGAGACAGGACGGCATGCCCGGCCACATATTCGTATTTGTAAACGGAGTTCCGGGGCAATTGGTGGAATTGCTCGAAGCTCATCGGCAACCGGATGCAGGAGTACCAGTGGTCGAGCATGGTAGAGAGTGGTGAGTGGTGAGTGGTGAGTGGTGAGTGGTTACAAGTGACCACTCACCACTCACCACTCTCTATTTTCCACTGTCTCGTGGAATCAGATCAATCAGCCGCTGCACAATGTCATCGGATTTGATGCCGTCGGCTTCGGCGTTGTAATTCGTGATGATGCGATGGCGGAGCACCGGCACGGCTACGGCGCGAACGTCTTCGGTGGAGACGTGAAAGCGGCCGTGCAGGACCGCGCGGCCCTTTGCGGCCAGCACCAGGTACTGGCTGGCCCGCGGCCCAGCGCCCCAGGTCACGTAATCCTTGATGAAGTCGGGCACCCGGCCGCTGCCTTTGCGGGTGAGCCGCGTGAATTGCATAGCATAGCGGATCACGTAGGGCGCCACCGGCACCTTGCGCACGATGTCTTGCATCTCCAAGAGATCGGTGGCAGACACCACGCGCTCGATTTGCGGCCGGCGTGTCGATGTGGTCGATTCCACGATGCGGAATTCTTCTTCCTCGTTCGGATAATCAACGCGGATGTTGAACATGAAGCGGTCCTGCTGCGCTTCCGGCAAGGGATACGTGCCTTCCTGCTCGATGGGGTTTTGCGTAGCCAGCACAAAAAACGGTTCTGGCAGCTTGTGCCGCTGGCCGCTGACCGTAACTTGCCGTTCCTGCATGGCTTCAAGAAGGGCGGCCTGAGTCTTCGGCGGCGTGCGGTTGATTTCGTCGGCCAGCACCACATTGGCGAAGAGCGGACCGTGGAGGAATTTGAAGACGCGCTGGCCGGTGGTTTTGTCGTCTTGTAGCAAGTCGGTGCCGGTGATGTCCGACGGCATAAGGTCGGGCGTGAATTGAATGCGGCTAAAGCTCAGATTCATTGAATCGGCCAGCGTGCGGATCATTAACGTCTTCGCGAGCCCTGGCACACCGACAAGCAGGCAATGCCCCTGCGCGAAAAGCGCGATCAGCAGTTGCTCCAGGACCGCTTGCTGGCCGACGATAACCTTGCCGCATTCTTCCAGGATCTTCCGGCTGCCTTCTTTGAGGCGCTCGATGGACGCAAGGTCGCCTTCCAAGCGCGGATAGGCGGGCTCTTCTTGCGGTTTCGACTCGCCGTTGTCTTCAATCATGTCGGCCTCAATAATTGCGTCTTCATCGGGCGCATATAACCAATTGCCGCAGCCGCACAGACGCCGGCCGCCGGCGGGAACTTGCACGGTCAAACCACATTGGTCGCATTGCACGGAGGTCATAACTTCTCCGCCGCTCGCGGCTTTGCGTTCGCGCTGAATGAACTCAATTTCGACGTTTAGGCGAGGTAGCGCTAAGCCGCAAGCGGCTTTTGGTTCACTTCGTTTCCTTTAGCCGCCAGATTGATCCTTCCACCGCGATGGCCGCCTGTGTTTGCCCGAGCAGCAAGGTCGCGCGCGGTCCTTGCACCGGCGTCTTAAACTCCTGCAGCACCTTTCCCGATTTCGAATCCACCACGAAGAGCGGAAACTGGCGGCGCATGAAGACATGATACGCGGCCGGCCACGGATACAGAAAGCGGCCGGCCGGTTCGGGCAGCGCTTCTTCGGGATAAAGGAGCACCGCGCCGCGGATGGCCTGCGCATGCCACGCCCGGCCGCTGCTATTGGGCAACGGCGTCTCCCAGAGCAGCTTGCCGTCGTCGCGGGAAAACGCCCTGGCCGACTTACTGTTCGCGAGGACATAGCCTTCCGCGGTGATGCCGATATTGGCCAGATTGATTCGTTCCCGCCCGAGGAAGATGGGCGGCAGATCGCGCTTGCCGGTTTCCAGTTCCCAGCGCTCGAGTTCATAGCCGAAGTTGCGTTCGACCATCAGCAACAAGTGCGAGCCATCGCGGCGTAGCTGAGGTGCCGAGCCGGCCAGGCTCGACCAACCCGCAATTTGTTGCTGCCAGAGGATTTTGCCGCTCGCCAGCTCGATGCAAACAATGTGTTCGGCGTCGAAGGGCAGCACTGCCCGCTGGCTATCAATCAACACCGGCGGGCTGGTCCAGAGCGCGGAATTCTGCTTCTGTTGATACAGCACCTTGCCGGTGACGGCATCCACACCCATGTAGCGGCCGGCGGTGGTTTGCAGCAGGATCACATCGTCTGTAGCAATGTAATTTTCAGTGAAAGCCGCGCCTTCGTCGGGATCGCAAATCGGCGCCCCCGGGGCCCAGCGCTGCCAGAGGAATCGTCCCGCTTCAACGTCGAGGGCCAGCAACTTCTGTCCGCCTTGCAGCATGAATAGGCGCGTGCCAGCGAGACGGAAGGCCGAAAACGGCTTCGGCAACGCCGGCTCGGCCAGCGTGCGGAAGATGGGCCGCGGCCTCTTGCCGGGCATTGGTTGCGGATCGGGGGAGAGGACTTCCCAGATAATGGCTCCGTTGACTCGGCCAAGGCAAGTGATGCCATTCTTGCCGGCGACGATTACCATGTCGGCGCGAATAGCGAATTGCAGCGCGTCGTGGTAAAGCTCCTTTGTCCAGAATGGTTTTTTGCCATTGATATCATGACAAATAAGCTGTTGATCGCGCACGGAAAACAAGACTCCACCGTCAATGATCGCTCGGTACGGTGCATCAATTAGGCAATCGTGAATCGGCAGTGCCGGAAATTGATGGAAGGTAGCAAGGTCTGATGTTTTTTCGCATGTTTGAGGTAAATCGATCTCAGCGCTTGTGGAACGGTAGAGCGCTCGCGGTTTGCGTTGCTCACCGTAGTTCCACTTCACGCGTTCTCGTTGGAGAAGACGGTACAAATCGTCTGCGGCATCAACTTGGCCCATTTTCTCGTAGACTCCCGCTAAGTCCTTCAATGTCACGTTGCGGTCCATCGACGCTTTTTTGGCGTCTTCCTCAAAGGCCGCGGCAAACAGCAGTCGCCGGTACAGGGCCGCTGCGGTGCTGTACTCTTGCATCTGCTCGCTCTCCAATGCAGCTTCAAGGTACTCCCGGCGCACTGATTCTAACCATGGAAAACGCCAGCGCGAGCGGGTCCCGTGTGCGCACCACGCTGCTTGGCTCGCCATCGCGCTTCGGGCTATCTTCGATCCCGAAGTAAAAAGCAATTCGTCGAGTCGAGTCGGCAATCCGCTGTCAGATGTGACCCACGCGAGTGTCGGATTATCAGTCGGCGGCGGCGATGCTTGGGCGCGCTTCTCAGGTGGTCCACCTGCCATTCGCTTGAATAACAGATGCTCGGTCGGAAAATACAAATTCAAAGTGTTTTGGGCACGTACGCGGTCTTCTATCGAAAACCGATCGTCCAAGATATTTGTGATCCCGTTGAGTATGGGCTCCGCCCTGTCGACAAACGGTATGAACCAATCTAACGTCAAGCTGTGCTCGCGGCGCAGCGCGAGCCCTCTTAGCGGGTGGCCGTGATGGTAATCTTCCGTGCCTGCCTTTTCGGTAGCCTGCCGGAAACTGCTCCAGGCTTCTGGTTCCTTCC